>JAAZNC010000039.1 GCA_012798455.1 Chloroflexota bacterium
AAAGCAGACGGCTGTACTCTTGCGAGTGGGTAGATTTGTTGTTGTAAGAGAAGTTTTCGATTTTCTTAAGCATAGTAAGCACTCCTAAAAATAAGATATGGATTAGCGACCGATGCCGATGGTGGCATTGGGGGCACCGGCGGCCAACACAAACAGAGTGATGGTGAGGATCGCCAACACTAGCTGCCCTTTTTGTCCTGCGAAAACACTGAGTTTGTTCTTGATGTCTTTCATGGTTGTTCTCCTTTTTCGTTGGTTTAGATTTGTGTGATCTGGGTGGCAAAATCTACCAGGTTGGATGCATGGATGGCTTTGATCTTAGCCTTGTCCTGCGCATTCACATTGAAAAATTCGCCATAATATCCGGAATCAATGGCGGTGGCGGGGGTTTTTAAAAGTGATGAACAGAAACCCGCATTGATCACTGCCGCACTAAGAATACGGCTGATCTCGTTATTGGTTTTCTCTTTTTCTTTCAAATGGATGGGTCGTAAATCATAGATTCTGAGCATGTTCTACCTCCACGGTATGGACGGGAGCCGGTCTGCCAAGGGACCATAGATACCAAAACGCTCCGCAACTTAAGATGAGATCGCCGATGCTGAAAGCTGCCCGGTAGTTCTGGAACCAGCGTGGTAGCAGGAAGATATCGGAGAGAAATCTCATTGTAGTCTCTTCAGGAAGTAGCAGGATATCCTTTCCATATTCGACCCGCTCACCAAGCATAAGATCCACGGAAACACCATCCGGAATGAGCTGTTGGGCAGTTGCCGGGCTTAACGGCATGAAGCCATGATTCAATGCGATCACCATAAAATTCAAAACCAATCCCACTCTCATCAATCCCATGCCGGGCTTTTTGCGATTGATCACAACGAAGATGATCAGCAGGGCTTGCGATCCCAATAAAATGGCAGGGATCCAGGAATTTGGGATGCTGGTGCGGGTGCTGGATAAGGAAAAAGCCAAATATTGGGGTAAAAATGCAAGAAATACCAACCATACTGCTTTCAATTGAACAGCACCCAGCTTTTCCTGACGAACCAGGCTTCGAATGAGGGCGGCGATGAAACCAAGACCAACAGCGATCAGCAATACCATTGTTATATATTACCCACGTTTTTTCCCAAAAAGAACGGTCAATTTCCAGAATTTTTGTGGAAAAATTGATTTATTTTTAATAATTGCTATTATTTAAACGTAATTGATTGCTACCACCTTCTAAGCAATGCCCCCTGTTTCAGGGGGCATTGCCGAGCGATGAGGTAATTGTTCGGAGGGCATTTGATCAACAACCTCAATTTCTCTTATTATGGATTCCTTCGGACTGCAAAGGTGGCTCATTGTACGCTGATGGTTCTCACAAATGTGAAATTATCTTATAAGCGATTGAAGTTGGAAAACTTTTTTCCATTAGAATTGTTCCATATTTATCCAATGAGATAATTAAAGGACAACCTTTTATCAAAGGAGAAGATCATGCATAAAAAAATTCCGCTCTGGACGAAAATCATTTACGGCTCGGGTGATTTTGGTTACAGCATGACCAATTCGATCATCGCGGCTTATTTTCTGCTTTTCCTGACCGATGTGGTTGGTTTATCACCGGCAGTAGCCGGGATTGCCATCCTGGTCGGGCGAACCTGGGATTATATCAATGATCCGTTGATTGGGAATATTTCCGATCGCACCCATACCAAGTGGGGTCGCAGACGCCCATTCATCTTGTTTGGAGCGATTCCTTTTGCAGTGACCTTTGCTATGTTGTGGTATAAACCCGCTTTCAGCGATCCCACTATGCTGGCAGTTTACTTTTCTGTGGCGTATATTTTCTATGATGCGGCGCAAACTTTTGTTTTCATGCCGTTCTTTGCCCTTACCCCCGACCTGACCGATGATTATGATGAGCGCACCTCGCTTACTTCTTACCGTATGGTGTTCAACATCATCGGCGGCTTGGTAGCTTTCACCTTACCCCTGATGGTGATCGGAAATTTTTCCCCTGATAATATTTCCAGCGTACAAAGGATGGGCATCATTTTCGGCATTCTAAGTGCTATTCCATTGTTCTTTATATTCCTCAAAACGCGCGAGAGTCATAGCCAAAGCGAATATAAAAAACCCAACATCTTCAATTCGGTCAAACTGGCGCTGAAAAATCGTCCTTTCGTGCTGGGCGCGGTAGTCTATCTGGCAACCTGGACTTCCATGAACGTTGTACAAACTGTCTTACTGTACTATGTGAAATACATCTTACGGCGGGAAGCCATGAGCGATATTCTGATGGGTTCCATTTTCATCACCGCCATCATTGCTCTGCCACTGTGGAATTGGATATCCAAGAAGCTGGACAAGAGAAAAGCTTATGCATTGGGTATTTCCTTCTGGGCACTGGCACAGCTTTTGCTGATCACCTTGAGTGCCGCGTCTTCCACCACTTTTGTGTTGGTATTGTGTGTTGTGGCGGGTGTGGGGGTTTCTGCAGCGCATGTGCTGCCCTGGGCAATGATCCCGGATGCCATCGAATATGGTGAATTGGATAGCGGGGAGCGCCACGAAGGGGTTTTCTACTCCCTGGTGACTTTGATGGCAAAAGTAGCCTCCTCAATTGCCATCCCGCTGACCGCCTTTGTGCTGGAATTCACCGGTTATATCCCCAATTCACTCTCACAACCCGAATCAGCCATGCTTGGTATTCGCTTCTTGATGGGACCCATCCCGGCATTGTTCCTGATCATCGGGATCATGTTCGCGCTGCGTTATCCGTTGGAGCGCAAAGAATTCAATGCCATTGTAGATAAACTGGAGCTGCAACGGGCAGCCAAGAAACAAGGTTCGATTTCGAAAGACTGCTCAAAGGTGCCAATTGAAAAATAAACTATCCGTATGGACCAAGCTTATCTACGGAGCCGGGGATATCGGCTTCAGCCTTACCGGTACGATCATTGGGGCATACTTTTTATTTTTCCTGACGGATGTGGTCAATATCAATCCGGCAGTGGCGGGTATTGCCATCTTGATCGGGCGCACCTGGGACTATATCAATGACCCGCTGATCGGGCATCTTTCTGATAGAACAAAATCGCGCTGGGGTCGCCGACGTCCTTTTTTGCTTTTTGGTGCACTGCCGTATGCCTTTGCCTTTATGTTGATGTGGTACACCCCTTCGATTCAGAATGAAATGGGTCTGGCGGTCTACTACGCACTGGCGTATGTGTTATACGATGTGGCAGCCACTTTTGTTTATATGCCTTACTTCGCGCTCACACCGGATCTGACCGATGATTATGACGAACGCACCAGTCTGACTTCTTTCCGCATGTTCTATTCCATTGCAGGTAGTCTGGTGGCTTTCACCATTCCAGCTATGATCATAGGTGATTTCGTCCCTGCCAATGCCAACCGGGTCTTATCGATGGGCATCATTTTTGGGCTGGTCAGTGCTCTGCCTCTGTTACTGGTCTTCTTGAACACCAGGGAACATTACTCCAAACCGGTGGAAGACAACACCCATATCCTGCATGCTTTGAAAATGGCGCTGAAGAACCGCCCCTTCGTTTTTGGCGCGGTGATCTATCTGGTAACCTGGACGTCCATGGAGGTCTTGCAGGCAGTTCTGCTTTATTTCATCCATTATGTACTGCAGCGTGGTGGGCAGAGTGACCTGTTCATGGGGTTGATCTTTGGAGTGGGTGTGCTGGCGCTTCCATTGTGGAACTGGGTTTCCAAAAAGCTGAATAAACGGCTGGCATACGTGGTAGGTATTTCCTTCTGGGCGATTGTGCAGATGGTTTTGATCACCCTGAATCCCGCTTCATCCTTTGGCTGGATCATCGGACTGTGTGTGATGGCGGGTGTCGGCGTTTCGGCAGCGCATGTTCTGACCTGGTCGATCTTACCGGATGCGATTGAATACGGGGAATACGAAACGGGGGAAAGGCACGAGGGCGTTTTTTACAGCCTGGTCACTTTGATGTCTAAGGTTGCCAATTCCATCGCCATCCCCATGACCGCTTTTTTGCTTAATGCCACCGGTTATGTTCCCAATTCTCTCATCCAACCGAACAGCGCATTGGTAGGAATCCGGCTGCTGATGGGACCCGTTCCAGCCCTGTTCTTATTGGTTGGAATCGCCTTTGCCTGGCGCTATCCGCTCAATCGCGAGCAGTATACCGAGATTGTGGAAAAATTGAAGGCGAATTAAACGATGGCAATCGAAGTAAGAAAAGTTGAAAATGCCCGTGAGCGGCATATCTTTCTGACGTTTCCCTGGAAGCTCTATCGCCACGATCCGCTGTGGGTTCCGCCGTTGATGACTGATCGTAAAAAGAGCATCGATCCTGATCAGGGGGTTTTCTTTCAACGCGGTGTCGCCGAGTTTTTTATCGCCTGGGATGGCAGTAAAGCGGTGGGGACGATCTGTGCTGCGGAAGATATCGAAGGCAATAGAGCCACCGGACGCAAAGATTGTGTCTTCGGTTTTTTTGAATGTCATAACGATTATGCTATTGCCTGTGCTTTGCTGGATCGAGCCGCTGGCTGGGCTATGTCGCGGGATCTGAATGCTCTGTATGGACCTTTCAATCTGGATTATGAAGATGCCTATGGGATTCTGGTGGAAGGGCGTGACCGACCGCCGGTCATGTTGTGCGGTCATACCCCTGATTACTACCAAGAATTTGTAGAGCGATATGGATTCAGCGCCGCACGTGGTGACAATATCGCCTACGAGATCGATCTGCATAAGAATTCCAAACAATTGGAAAAACTGGAGGAAATGGCAGTGCGGGTGAAACAGCGCCGGAATTTTGTGATCCGTCCGGCTGATTTCTCCCGCTGGCAGGATGAAATTGACAATGTTCTGGCACTCATCAACCCTGCCTTAGAGCATTTACCGGGGCACATTCCCTGGCGTCGTGAAGCACTGGAGAAATTGCTGGTGCCATTTCTGGATATCGCCGATCCAGAACTTATCCTGTTCGCCGAGGAAGATGGTAGCCCGGTCGGGTTCTTCCCATGTGTTCCCAATATGAATGAAGTGTTGATCCATGCCAATGGGTTACGCTATCCCTGGAATTACTTGCAGGCTTTCTATTATTCTAAAAAAAAGGTGCAATGCGGCAGCATCAAAAGTGTGCTGGTTTTGCCGGAATATTGGGGAAGCGGGATTGTCATTTTGCTGTTTTCAGAAATGGTAAGCAAATTGAAAGAAAAAGGGTATCGTTGGGTTGATCTTTCGCTAACCTCGGATGATAATCCCAAAACACCTGAACTGGCAGAACGTATGGGGGGCAGGATCTACAAACGCTACCGGGTTTACCGTTATTTTTTGGAATGACCTGTTGTCATAAAACAATCATGATTTCTAAACGGGACATTATCATTTTTTTATCACTCTTCTTCTTAACGAATGTTGCCGCCTGCCGAAACGTAATCATTGATGATGACCCCGTTCTCACCATTTCCGTTGAAGAGTTGGTTGCTCAGACGCTGCAGGCATTTCAGCTTGAAACGACTTTATCCCCAGCAGCCGGACAGGCGGATGCGCAACCTAACGAATATTCGATCGAGGTTACCCAGGAAGTACAGGTTGATGAAACCCCAGATGAGGTTTCTGAAACAGGGGATATCCCTGTAGAACATTATATTTACAATATTTGGGGTCATCGCCAATATTTTGCCATTGGCTGTGAAGCATCTGCGGCAACGGATTGGGCAAAATATTTCGGTGTGGAGATCAATGAATTCAATTTCCAGTATCAACTGCCGCAATCGGATAACCCTGATCTGGGATTTGTGGGCAGTGTGGATGGACCCTGGGGGCAGGTGCCGCCTTACGCTTATGGGGTGCATGCCGCCCCCGTCGCAGCCGTATTACAGCAGTATTATGGAATACCTGCCGTAGGGATGAAAGGTTTTTCTCTGGAGCAGTTGAAAAGAGAGATTGCAGCCGATCGACCGGTGATCACCTGGGTGGTTGGAAATGTGGTCGGTGGTATTCCCTATGAATACACTGATTCACAGGGAAACACCACCGTGGTAGCGGCTTATGAGCACGTTGTGATTGTGACCGGTTATTCCGAGGAGCATATCCGGTATATGAACAATGGGAAATTCTATGAGATCCCGACCGAATATTTTCTAAACTCGTGGGGCATCCTCGGCAATATGGTGATTTACCGTGCTGCCGATTGAGCTTATGCGGTGGCTTTTCCATCCTTCAAAAAGGTGTTCACCACAATAGAGACTGCGCTTACGATCAATGATCCCAGCAGGGCAGCCCAAAAATCATCCACATAGAAAGCCACATGGAACCAGCTTTCTGCAATGCGGCTGGCGATCATAAAGGATACTGCGTTGATGATGATGGTGAACAATCCAAGTGTCAAAATGATCAACGGGCATGATAATAGCTTCAGGAATGGGCGGATAGTGGCATTTACCAGACCCAGGATGATCGCCATCACGGCAAAGATCTTCCAGGCTTCCGGGCTGTCAGCGTGGATGCCGGGTACGAAATAAGCAGCGGCAAATAGTGCTAGAGATGTAGCCAGCCAGCGGATAATAAGTTTCATGATAATCTCCTTCTATTACGATTGACTTTAATAATACTAGATAATATAATATCGGATAACGATATTGAGGTACGATATTGACAAATCATTTGATTAGAGATTTCTATATAGGGTTTATAAGAGTCCACATTCTTTTTCATACCCTCATGTCTCCGACCTATGGAGTTGAGCTAATGCGTGAATTGAACCGTCACGGATATAAGTTAGGGCCAGGGACACTTTATCCAATTCTGCATGGTCTAGAAAAGAGCGGGTTAATTGAACATTATGAGAAGTGCGAAAATGGTCATATCCGAAAATATTACACCATCACCGAATTGGGTAAGAAAGCTTTTAATAAAATTCGAGAAAAAGCAAATGAGCTGATGCAAGAAATCAATGAAGTCTAAAGAGAAAAATGAAATGAAAGAAAACAAAGGATCACGATTAAAAGACCTGCCGCGCAATATTTGGGCGGTCAGTCTCACCAGTTTCTTTATGGATATTTCCAGCGAAATGGTCATCAATATCCTACCCTTGTTCCTTTCCAATGTGCTGGGAGTGAAGACCAATATCATCGGGCTGATCGAAGGGATCGCTGAGGCTACTGCCAGTTTGTTGAAAATGGTGTCCGGTTGGCTTTCGGATAAACTCAAAACGCGCAAGTGGCTGGCAGTGCTGGGGTATGGTATTTCTGCAATTTCGAAACCCTTTTTCTATTTTGCCAACTCCTGGGGAGCCGTGGCAGCCATTCGTTGGGCTGACAGGGTAGGGAAGGGTGTGCGCACTGCACCGCGTGACGCTCTGGTGGCTGACTCGATCGAAGAAAAACAACGCGGGCTGGCTTTCGGTTTTCACCGGGCGGCGGATACACTGGGAGCCGTTATGGGACTGGGGGTGGCTGCACTGGTGGTGTGGTTGACGCAGCGTTCTTCAGGTTTGCTGACGGCTGGTACTTTTCGCTTTATTGTGCTCTTGAGCCTGGTTCCGGCTTTGCTGGCGGTGATTTCACTGATCGTGGGATCGAAAGATGTTTCTGCCGAATCCAAGCATTCCCTCCCCCGTATCAGCTTTAAAACGCTGGGCAAAGATTTTACGATCTTCATACTGATCGTTTCCTTATTTGACATCGGCAATTCCTCCGATGCGTTCCTTGCCCTGCGCGCCCAGGAAAGAGGGGTGAGCGTGCTAGGTATTCTGGTCATGTTGATCGTTTTCAATCTGGTTTACACCCTGATTTCCACCCCTGCAGGGATCCTATCTGATCGGGTTGGGCGTAAAAAGATCATCATTGGTGGTTGGTTCATCTATGCGTTGGTATATCTCGGTTTTGGTCTGGCACAGCAGGACTGGCATATCTATGTCTTCTACATCATCTATGGCATTTATTATGGATTGACCTATGGGACGATCAAAGCGATGGTGGCAGATATTGTCCCGGTGGAGCTGCGCGGGACCGCTTATGGCACTTATAATGGCATCATGGGTATTCTGGATTTTCCGGCATCCCTGATTGCCGGTATCCTTTGGCAGGGGATGGGAAATTGGAGCGGATTTGGTCCGTCAGCGCCGTTCCTTTTTGGCGCCGGAACAGCTTTCTTAGCAGCCACCTTGTTGGGATTCTGGAAGCCAGCATCCAAAACACCAAACAAAGGTTAAAATTAGAGAGAATAAAAATATTAGTTATAGGATAAAAACATGCAGGTAATTAACGAAAAGAATAAATATTTTATCGGTATCGCAGTGTTCGCAATGGCAGTGTTCAGTTTCTTCCAGAAAGATTACTACAGCGTGGCGGCACTGGCATTCTTGTTGATAAGCGTCCTCACTACCTTTAATAAAGATAACGAAACCATCAAGAACCCCAAACTCATGCAAACGTTGAACCTGATCGGTTATGTGATGGCAGCACTGATCTGGATCTTTGATATTTATATCAACAAATAAATACTGGATTTGTACATGCAGATCAAATTGGGGTGCTACCGGGTGGGGAATATTTGGAAATCTCAGCAGGATGTCTTTAAGCTGTTGGTGAGCCATTTTCGGCGGTATCACCTCATGGAAATCCAGGATGTTTATAAACTGTTCTATCAGGGGGTTTTTGGATCGGCACATGCTTTGCAGCCCACCCGTGCAGATTTCGAAACCGTTCTGCAGGATGAATTCGAGCGGATCACAGAAGATAAAAACCAACCATTATGGGAATCAATCCATCCTGATGGCAAGATCGTGCGTGTCAATTTGGCAGCGTACAAAACCCATGCTTTAGATTTCAGTTTGCTGTTGACATTGTGCCTCTGGACGGCAGAGATATCTGAAAAAGAAAAGGGCGGATCGGAAAATATAGTCCATGCCTTTGATACTTTCTATAAACTGTGTAAAAGTCGTAAGATTCCCAAATTCGATCCTGTGGATGTAGAGAAATATCAACGTTGGCTGGTCGAAAATAAATTTCCTGCAGTACATCATTCAGAAACATATCGTATGAAATACGATCCGCACTATCGTTTGGTGCATCGTGAATTTCTATCAATGCTGCGTTGATTTTTTATTTTTTGATCAATCCATTGGCTGCTATCAGTCCGGACAGGAATGCCCAGTGCAGATTGAACCCCCCGCAAGGACCTAATACGTTCACTAATTCCCCCGCGAAAAATAATCCTGGGCATCGTCTGGATTGCATGGTTTCGGGGCAGATTTCTCCCAGCGGGACGCCGCCCGTGGAAGCCTGCGCGAACTTGAATCCACGCACACCGCGTACAGCCAATACCTGGTTATGGATGGCATACAGCAGCGCCTCTTTTTGCGGTTGATGTATATCACCACAATGAAGATGTTTTTCCAACCTGGCATGTTGTAACAAAAAATCCACCACTTTTGCTGGAAGATAGGCTTTCAACAGTGCCTGGAGGCTACGCTCAGCATTATTGGCGGAGCTTAAAGCTTTTTCAATTTCCTGCCCGAAGCGGGCTGCAAAGTCGATCTTCAATTGATAGGAATCAATCTTATCAGGGTCGATCCAATGGCTGATGTCCATCACTCCCGGTCCATTCAGTCCCCATTGGGTGATGATAATGTTGCCGATGTTCTGAACGACAAGTTTATTTTGATACAGCAGCTCGACCCCGGCATCCAGGCGTACACCCTGTAGTTTGTGAAAAGGGGTCGGGTCGGTTTCGATGGGGGAAAGAGCCGGATGAACCGGTAGAATGGTGTGACCCAAACCGGCGATCGGATCATACAGCACTGCGCGTGCACCCAATTGGGGGTTGGCAGGGCTGCCGCAGGCGAGGATCAATTTTTCACAGTGATACTGCTGCGACGGGTCAGCGCTGTGGAGGATGAAACCATCTTTGTTCTTTATGATTTTGGTAATGAGGGTGTTTGTGCGCAGTTTGGTATCTTTGAGATTGTCCATCAAGATGTCTACCACATTGGCGGCTGAATAGGAATGCGGATAAATCCAACCGTCTTCGCTGGCGGTGGTGGGGATACCGCAGGACTCGAGGAAAGTTAACACTTGAACCAATGGTATCTTTTCAAAACATCTTTGCAGGGCATTTTGATCATCAGTGAAATATTGCTGTGCTCCGGCGTGTTGATTCGAGATGTTGCAACGTCCGCTGCCGGTGGCACTCAACTTGCGTCCCGGAGTTGAATTGGCATCAAACACCTGCACATCCAAACCCAATTGTTTCGATTTGATGGCTGTGCATAACCCGCTGGTTCCTGCTCCGATGATACCGATTTGCATTTCAATATCCTGATCTGTCTCTTTCCTGCTCAAAATATTTCACAAATTCGCAATTTTAACCATACTGTATTAGAATTAATTAATTTCGTCAAATTTCAGGAGGTCAGTAGGGTGAAATACTTATATCTGTCTCTCTTACCAGAAGCGCTGATAGCTTCTATGTTAACACCAGAAGAGTTCGGTGTCTATTATGCAGTTGGATCATTAAAGAAATCGCGTGGTCAGGCGATTTTTTTTGAAATTGATCCTGATTTTCGCAGTGATGAGTTTCAAATTGACGAAGCTCTGAAACGCTGCATTCCACATGATGATGGCACTCCAAAACGGTCTATCTACATTTCAGTTTACCGTGTGCTGGAACGCATTCCCTTGAAGGCTCTGCGTAAATTGTACCTGGTCACGCAAGATGGGCGTACATTGGGTTTGGAAAAAAGTAAAACACTACCAAAAACCGATAATGGGATGCATTTATACCGTGAAATAGCTCCGGTAAACCCTCTGGTTGCCAGTACGTTGGACGCCAAAGCATTCTATGAATTGATCGTTCGTAATCCAACCAGTCTGGTAAAAGTTCCTGCTGTTTGTTTTGCGGAATTGAAATTAGGTGAGCTTGCCGAAGATCCTCAGAATGGTGATGTTGGTGATCTACCGTATGAGAACATCTTTCACTTACGCGATTGTCTGTTGGAATTGCGCACAAAGTATGTCAATACGAAAATGATCGACCGCACTCCCGCAGGCGGGTTGCCTTACCGCACCATAAAAAATGGTGTGTTTGTTGGTAATGAAAAGGACATACTTTATTATCCAATTCCAAGCCAGGAGGAATTGATCAAGGAAAATTATTCCTGGTGGCGATCCGCTAGTTTCTAAGGCTTGAATCATAGTACGACCTTTGTAGCTGGGAATCCCAGATGGGTGAAGTATGGCTTTTTTTAGATCATAATCATACAAGGAGTTATCATGTCTTCACAAAGTTGGTTGTTGATAGGGGTGGGCGCCGGATTGATTTCCGTAGCTGTAGCATTGTATCTGTTTTTTTGGGTTCGCAAACAGGATGCGGGTACAGAAAGAGCGCAGGAGGTGGCACGCTGGATCCGTGAAGGTGCCAGTTCTTACTTGAAGAAGTTGTACTCTTCTCTGGGCTTGGTGGCTGTGATTTTGGGTTTTGTCATCGCACTGGTCTTTAGTTTTGATATGTCTGGATTGGCAAACTCGGAAATCACCGTGAACAGTGCCGAAGGGTTGAGGGTTGCGATTACGTTCATTGCCGGTGCCATTTGTTCAGCTGTGGCGGGCTATATGGGTATGAGTGTGGCAGTGGAAGCGAATGTGCGTAGCGCCACTGCAGCTGAAAAATCACTGAACCAGGCTTTCAAAGTCGCTTTCTATGCCGGATCCGTGATGGGACTGGCAATGGTGGGTTTAGCTGTGATCGGTATGTGCTCGATCTTCTTTATCACTGGCGATCCCGAATTGATCTTGGGCTTTAGTTTTGGTGCTTCAACCCTGGCGCTGCTGGCCAAGGCAGGTGGTGGTATTTACACCAAAACCGCCGATATTGCAGCTGATCTGGTAGGGAAGGTGGAGATCGGTATCCCGGAAGATGATCCCCGCAACCCGGCAGTGGTAGCTGATAATGTGGGTGATAATGTAGGAGATGTAGCTGGCATGGGTGCCGATATTTTTGACAGCTACGTTGCCTCTACGGTGGCTGCCGTTTTGTTGGGCGCCGCTCTTCCAAATCAAGGTGATACCCGCTATGTAGTCTTTCCATTGATCCTGTGTGTGCTTGGCATCTTCGCTTCCCTGATCGGTATTCAGTTTGTACGGGTTGGAAAGAAAGGAAAGCCTGGTACCGCGTTGAACAATGGCACAGTCATCACCGCAGTCATTTATGCTGCTATGGTAGCTGCTTTGGTGTTTTTCGGTGGATATGATAAGGGAGCTTTGTGGGCAACCCTGGTTGGATTGATCACGGGTGTGATCATTGGTTTTACTTCCGATTACTTCACATCCGATGCTTATAAACCGGTCAAAGAAACCGCCAAAGTATCCGGTTCTGGTTCAGCCATTACAATCATTACTGGATATAGTTATGGGTTGATCAGCATCGTACCCTCTGTGCTTGGTATCGTTGTTGCGACGCTGCTGTCTTACTTTCTGGCACAGTCTTCCGGTGTGTTGACAGGTGTTTATGGCATCGGTATCAGTGCGGTGGGGATGTTGGCGATCAGCGGTATGATTGTTTCTGCAGATGCATACGGACCCATTGTGGATAATGCCCGTGGAATTGCTGAAATGGCAGGTATGGATCATGAGGTTATTGAAAGAGCAGATATCCTGGATTCAGCCGGAAATACCGCCAAGGCTATCACCAAAGGATTTTCTATCAGTGCGGCAGCACTAACCGTTCTGGCATTGTTTGCATCTTACGCAGAAGTGATCGAGGCAAGTGGTATCGAACTGGTCATTAGTTTGCGTGACCCGATTGTCATCGCTGGAGTATTTCTGGGTGCCATGACCCCGCCGCTATTCAGCGCGCTTACTATGCTATCAGTGACGCACAATGCTTTTGATATGATCGAAGAGATCCGCCGCCAATTCCGTGAGAGACCGGGTATTTTAGCTGGTAAAGAAACACCTGATTACAATACTTGTGTGGGATTGGCTGCTCAGGGTGCCTTAAAATCATTGGTGCTGCCTGCTTTCCTTGCCATCGGATTGCCCCTGCTGGTCGGCTTCATCTTGGGACCCAATGCTTTGGGTGGTTTCTTGGGTGGCGCCATTTTCACTGGTATTGTTTTCGCCCTATTAATGTCAAATGCTGGGGGATTGTGGGATAACGCCAAAAAATTCATCGAAACCGGAAAGTTCGGTGGGCCCGGTTCCGATTCTCATAAGGCAGCAGTGGTTGGGGATACGGTAGGTGACCCTTTCAAGGATACGGCTGGTCCTTCCCTTAATACACTGATCACGGTTATGTCACTGGTATCTTCTTTGTTTGCTCCCGTGATCGCTGCTTTCCATCTTTTCTAGAGAAAACGTACATTTAAAAAACCCCTTTTAAAACCTGAAAGGGGCTTTCATTTTTTAATTGCAGCAGATGTTATTAATGCTGCAATGCTCGTTTGCTGTGCAAGGATTTGCCGATCTGGGCGATCCCATAAGCAACCCCGCTGATCAAGATGATAGTAGCACCTGATGTGAGGTTGAAAAAATAGGAAAGAAATAACCCACAGGTGGTGAAAAATATTCCAAGCAACACCGCAGCAAGCATCATTTTTTTCATATCCTTATAGAAAATGCCGGCGATAGCTGGTGGAATGGTGAGCAGGGCGATCACCATGATCAGCCCTACCAGGCGCATGGTGATGACCACTGTCAGTGCGATCAGCCCAAATAGAATGAAGAAGATGGTGCTGACCGGAACGTTCTCAACTGTGGCAAATTCCTCATCGAACGATACCGCCACGATCTCTTTAAAGAGCAGGGTTACGGTCAACAAAATGAGAGTATCCAGAACGATCATGAATATCAGATCACTGTTAGGTACTGCCAAAATGCTGCCAAACAGGTAGGTCATCAGATCTGCTTTGTAACCGGGGCTGAGATCAAGAAAGATGATGCCAAGCGCCATCCCTATTGCCCACATCACACCGATTATCGTATCGGAGCGTTCTCTGGTATTTCTCTGTACGTAGCCCATCCCCAGGGCGGAAAGTAATGAGAAGATCACGGCGCCAAGTACTGGATTTTGATTGAGAAAATAAGCAATACCGATGCCGCCATAGGCGGCGTGGGCGATCCCACCGCTCAAGAAAACCAGGCGGTTCACGATGATAAGTGTGCCAATGATGCCGCAGGCAATGCTCACCAGCGTTCCCGCGATCAGCGCATTACGGAAAAAGGTATATTGCAAAGCTTCAAGCATCTTTCCCTCCGGATTGAGTATGGGGTGCTAACACCCGGTGCGGTACTCCGTGCGCGATCAGGTCGATGGGGCAATTGTAAATTGCGTTTACCATTTCCTCACTTATCTCTTTTGAACCATGATAATACAGCCGGCGATTGATGCAGCCGATCGATTTGACGTGGGATGAAACTGCATCCATGTTGTGACTGACCATGATGATGGTCATGGTTTCATTGAGTTTGTGCAGGAGTTCGTAGATATTGGCAGAAGCCTGTGGATCCACACTGGCAGTGGGTTCATCTAGTAAAAGAATCTGCGGAATGGTAGCCAGAGCGCGTGCGATGTAGACCCTCTGGCGTTGTCCGACAGACAGATCACCGATGGAGCGGGTAGCCAAATCCGTAATCTCGACCTGATGCAAGGAATCATTGATGATCGCTTCATCCTCACTTCTCATTTTCTTCAATGTTCCCCGACAACCCAGGCGCCCCATTTTAACCACATCCCACACAGATATGGGAAATTCGCGATCAAAGGCAACCTGCTGGGGAACATAGCCGATATGGCAGCGCCCCTTTTGGGGGATGAAACCCATCACGCTGATCTCGCCTTTCATGGGTTCGATCAAGCCGATCAGCGTTCTTAGCAAGGTTGTTTTCCCCCCACCATTGGGCCCGATCAATCCGATGAAATCACCCTGCAGCACTTCCAGGTTGATATCTTCCAGAACGGGTTGTGAATCGTAACCTGCCCATAACCCTTGTACTTGAATAACGGGTATAGTTTTTTTCATATATTTACTTTAATACTTCTGCTAAAGATTGGGTAATGTTTTTCATGTTATTCAACCAATCTTCCGCCAATGGGCTGATAAGAATGACCTGACCATTGATCTCACTGGCGATGGTTTCTGCTGCCCTGGTGTTGAATTCGGGTTCTGCAAACACGAACTGAATGCCATGTTCGTTGGCGTAGTTGATCAGATGTGCCAGTTCGGCAGCGCTTGGCTCATTTCCACCGATCTCAATGGCGATCTGTTCCAGATCATAATCGTGTGCGAAGTAACCCCAGGCAGGGTGGAAGGTGATGAATTGCCGGCTAGATATGGAAGCGAGTGAAGTTTGGATTTCCTGATCGAGATTGTCAATATCTGCCAGGAACGCATCCAAATTTTCTTGGTAGACAGTGCTGTTCCGAGGGTCACTTTCGGATAATGCCGTTGCAATAGAACGGGCAATAATCTTTACATTTGCAGGTGATAGCCAAATATGAGGATCTAGCTCTCCATGCTCGTGTTCTGTTCCAGCATCTTCGTCGTGATGTTCTTCTGCAGTCATAGCGATCTTTTCGATACCAGCGCTGGTATCGAAAAATTTCATTTCAGGGTTGGCATCCTTGAATCTACTTAGCCAGGCATCCTCAAATTCCACCCCGATGGTGAAATAGATTTGGGAGTTACTGAGCGCTTCCATCTGAGAGGGCTGTGGTTCAAATGTATGGGGTTCTTCTCCAGGGCCGACCATCACATTTACGTCGACCAGGTCACCGCCGATGCGCTCTACGAAGTATTTTTGTGGCAGAATACTTACTGTGACGATGGTCTTGCCAGGGTTGGCAGACTGCTTTGGGTTGCAGGCTAGCAGCAGCACGGGGATGAGAAAAAAAGAGAACATCGAAAGGTTTTTATGGTTGCGTTTCATTGTTTTTTCCTTATGACTTATTTGTTTGTTATAGATCGGCATTGCTGGCATATTCCACCCAATTGCAGCCAGTGATCTTGCATGATGAAATGGTTCTTTTTTGCAATTTCTTCGAATTGCGTTTCCAGATCCAAACCTTCAAAATAGATTGCTTTACCACAGCGATTGCAGATGAGCAGGTGATTATGCCCCTCTTTCACCTTCAGGAATTTATTGCAGCCACTTTCCTGATGCACTTTCTGCAGCAGCCCCAATTCAGCCAGGCACTCCATGGTGCGGTAAACGGTGACCATTCCAATAGTAGGGTGGGTTTGGTGTGTGAGGCTGAACACCTCCATGGGTTCCAGTGCTTTATTACTATCTAGCAGAACATCAACAATCGCTTCACGTTGAGCGGTGATGCGCATGCCGTTTGTCTGTAGTTTCTCTATCCATATTTTTTTTACTGGCATAGATGCTCCTTCTTATTGAAAATGATTATCAATTTCAATAAGTATAACAAAAATAAAAAAAATTACAAGACTAGATTGCCATCCATTTTCAATTCAGCTAGAATGAAGATATGCTCGATCAGAAATATTCCATAATTTTGCGAGAAACATTATCAAATGAAACCAAGACTTTTCTCGATGCCCATTTGAACAGGTGCCATATCTCCAAGAACGAACAGTTTCTATGGGAAGGGGATCCCCTGGAAGTAATTTATTGGGTTCTGACTGGTTTCATCAAGGTATTTCATCTGTCCCGGGATGGTCGCGAACAGGTACTAGGCATCATCAGACCCGGGCAATTTTTTAATACCGTTTCGGTTTTACAGCACGAAGACGGAAACCATGCTCATGCAGCTGCCATGTGCGATTCCGAACTGGGAATATTGAAAGCGGATGATTTCTTATATATGCTTGAGCATTTTCGAGATTTCTCCACACTGATCTTGCGCGATTTTGCCGGGAAGCTGGCTCATTTAACTGCTCTGGTCGAGCAGCTTTCGCTTTCTACCACGCGCCAGCGCTTGATTCGATTTTTGTTGATGGATAGACGGGCGGATCAGGGTATTCAAGGATGGACGCAAGAGGAGATTGCTGCCCAGATCGGTACGGTACGGGATGTGGTCAGTCGATTGCTGGGGATGCTGGTGCGTGAAGGGTTGATTAAAGTAGAACGCCAGCGCATCATTCTTGTTGATTTCGATCGTCTGCAGAGAGAAATTGAAGAATGATGTCGAATGCGACTTAAGTCATGGAAGTTGACGGGAGGGAAAGGTATCCTTATGTAAAAAGGAGATGGAATGGAATGGGCCTTGCCGGTAATCGATGAGAAAAAATGTATAGCATGTGGTGATTGTGTTGCTATTTGCCCAACGAATGCACTGGGTCTTTTACATGGAAAATTGGTTTATCGCAATCCTCGTAATTGTACTTTCTGTACTTTATGCGAACAGGTCTGTCTTCAAAAAGCGGTACGCTGTGAGTTTGTCATAACGGGTTACGAAAAGGAAGGATAAAGATGAGCGAATATATCAATAATTTCTCTAAGCGGGAAGAGCAATTGAAAGAAGTCATCAAGCAGTTGCACGCAGGAAAAACCGTCGCTGAACTGCGGGAGAGATTTAACGATCTGCTGCAAGGGGCTACTTCTGCAGAGATCGTGAAGATCGAACAGGCACTGATCGCAGAAGGATTGCCGATCGAACAGGTCCAATTCTTATGTGATATCCATGTAGCCTTATTCAAGCAGTCTCTTGACCAGGAACTCCCGCCTGAGATGCAACCGGGGCATCCTATTTATACTTTTCGCGCAGAAAATGAATTTGCGGAGCTCCTGCTGCATGCCATGGATGAGAAAATGATGCAACTGGCACAGCATGATTCAAACGCTCTGCGAAAAGAACTGGCAGCCGATATGAATAAGCTGGGGCAATTCACAGTGCATTATCTGCGTAAAGAGAATTTGCTATTTCCTATTTTGGAAAAATATAATTTCAGCGGACCATCATCGGTGATGTGGGGTGTGCACGATGAAATTCGGACGGCACTTAAAAAATTGGGTGAGGAATTCCAGAATGAAGAAACTTCATCGCATCACCTGAACGATGCTTATCAAGCTGTGCAGCATAAGATACGCGAGATGTTTTACAAAGAAGATCATATTCTCTTTCCCAGTGCACTGGAAAGATTACAACCGGAAGATTGGGAGACCATCTATCGTGCTGAAGAGCAACTCGGTTTTGCCTATGTGAGCCGGGGCAAAGATTGGCAGCCGGTTACTGAAAAAGACACAGAACGTCGGGAAGTTGAATCAGAAGAAAAACCACAAAACAAGGAGATGAAAATGGACGAACTATCATTACATGTTGGAAAATTATCGGCGCAACAGGTGGATCTGCTGCTGCGCAACCTGCCAGTGGACGTGACGTTTGTAGATGAAAACGATCAGGTCGCCTTCTATTCACAATCGCGTGAACGTATTTTTGCACGCACCCCAGCGGTCATTGGACGAAAAGTTCAAATGTGCCATCCACCAGCTAGCGTTGACAAAGTACAGCGCATTCTGGATGATTTTCGCGCCAAGAAGCGCAATGAAGCCGATTTCTGGATCCAGATGAACGGAAAATTCATTCATATTCGATATTATGCCATTTTTGACGACGAGGGTGTTTATCGTGGGACGATCGAGGTAACACAGGATATCACCAAACTGCGCCAATTACAGGGTGAGAAGCGTTTATTGGATGATTAGGAACCCGGTAGAATCGAATTGTTAAAATGATGAGATGATCTGTTGTTCAACGGGTCATCTCTTTTTTTGACAATCCGGACAAATACCGAAAAGGACCAGATGATTGGTGGTGATCTCGAACCCTGATTCCTGCTCAACGCGATCGAAGAAACCGGCAACTTCATCGTTCTTAAAAGTGAGCATTTTTCCACATTGCTCACAGACCAGATGGTGATGGGGATTCTTGGATACCAGCTCATAAACCACTGCCGGACCACCCATATCCGAAACGGACACTTTCCCGTTATGTACCAATCTTTCCAGAGTACGATACACGGTTGAGGTGTCTACGGCAGTCTGGGTCTTTTTCACTTCTTTGTATATTTCTTTTGCAGTCAGATGATCGTCGTGCGCTTCTAGAATCTTAAAAATTGCATTGGATATGGAAGATGATCGCATAATATTCTCATTTAGTATATAATATGCAAAGAATTGCATTTACAATACTTTGCATAAGGAGCACTATCATGTTCACTAAACAACAATTAATGCACATTCCAGATGGTTTCCTCTCTCTAATTTTATCCTTAATATTATGGGCTGTCGCAGTCATCGTCATCTTCCTCGCGATTAAGCATTATGCCAAAGGGGGGGAGAAGCAAAAATTGCCCTTAATGGGAGTGCTGGCAGCTGCCATTTTTGCAGGGCAGATGCTGAATTTCACGGTGGTGGGCGGAACCTCCGGACACCTGCTGGGAGCGGCGCTTGCCACCCTCCTGGTTGGACCGTGGGAAGCTGTGCTGGTGATGACCAGCGTCGTATCCGTACAGGCTCTCATCTTTCAAGATGGTGGTATCCTGGCGTTAGGCGCGAACATAGTCAATATGGCAGTTATCGGTGTGGCGGTTTCTTATGCTGCCTATAAGCTTTTGGAGAAACTGTTCAAAAACAGTAATTGGGGTATCGGCGTCAAAGGATTCATGGCGGGTTGGTTTTCGATCTTCATCGCATCGCTGGCAGCCGCGCTGGAACTGGCAGTTTCCGGCACGTCCCCTGCCAATATTGCCATCCCCGCGATGGGGGGCATTCATGCCTTGATCGGTATTGGAGAAGGATTGATCACCATGGCGGCGTTGTTATTCATTGCAACAACCAAAAAGGAAATACTGTCTCAAACAGATAAGGGAAAAACAGTTGACAAATCTGTTCTCATCGCTGGGGTCATTATCGCTTTGATTCTGGCAGTGCTCTCTCCATTAGCTTCTTCTCATCCAGATGGCTTAGAAAAGGTTGCGGAAAATCTCGGCTTTCTCTCATTGGGCAGAGGACCGTTATACAACATCATCCCTGATTATATGTTCCCGGGCATTCATAACGAAAGCCTGGCAACCATCGTTGCCGGCGTAATTGGGGTATTATTGATCGCATCGGTTGCATTATTTACCTATAAAGGAAAGAAAGACGGCACGCAAAAGAAATAATAATTGGCGATCAAGAATATTACTGGTAACGATTTTTTATCTTCGGTAGACACCCGGGTGAAATGGGTTGGCGTTTTCATCACAGCCATTACAACACTAGCTGTACCTGATTTCGCCTGGGCTGTTTACATTCTCATTGCTTCAATCCTGCTTTCGATGGCGATCGGTTCTGCGCTGCCACTATCCGAGGTTCTAAAACGCACCTTCCTGGTGGAACTACCCTTATTACTGATCCTTATCCCTCTTCCATTCATCCGAAAAGATCCTGCTGCTGTTGAGCTACCAATAAGAATTATCACGATCACCCTATCCATTTCGGAGTTGACTCGTATGTTTGTTTTGATGATAAGGTCCTGGTTGATCATCTTATGCATGGTTCTTTTTACGATGACCACCCCTACAGATACGATGCTGACTTCGTTGTCTGCTATGCGCGTTCCAGCAGTTTTGGTAAGTATCATCCTTTTTATGTGGCGTTACCTTGCTCTATTTGCAGAACTGGTGAACAGTATGTCTGCTGCGCGCACCTTACGTAGCGTCCCCCCTTTGGAAAACTCTCATCGAAAGAAAGCAGGAATGATCTGGAATATCAAGAACTCTGGATCTATGTTAGGGAGTCTGTTTGTGCGCGCCTACGAACATAGTGAACGTATTTATCAAGCGATGCTGCTGCGAGGATTTGATGGTAATATCCGTTCTGCTTTTCATAAACGATTGAGCAGTTCACAAATGCTGCAAATTATTTTTATTGTTCTGGTTGCATTTTGTTTTATCATTGGAGCTTATAGTATCTATGGACAATAATATTTCTCCTATTGTTGAGATCCATTCATTGAGTTTTGCATATCCAAATGCACCCCATATTTTGATGGATATTAATTTTTCAGTTCTACCAGGAGAGAGGATCGCTATTGCAGGACCTAATGGTGCTGGTAAGACCACTCTTTTTCTTAATATGACTGGTTTGGTGCAGGGCAGCGGTGAGATTCTAGTGAAGGGATTGCGTTTAGAAAAACATAACATGCCAGTTATCCGGCGTACTATGGGTATGATCTTCCAATCTCCGGATGATCAACTTTTTTCCACTCGTGTCTATGATGATGTGGCATACGGACTGGTCTATCAGGGAATGGAAAAAGATGAGATCAACCGCCATGTGCAGCGCGCTTTATCAGATGTGGGTATGCTCAATTCCATTTACGCAGTTCCATACCACCTTAGCCTGGGTCAAAAGAAAAGGGTTGCTATTGCCAGTGTTCTATCTATGCAACCTGATATCATCCTCTTTGACGAGCCAACCATGGGGTTAGATGCCAGATCTCAGAGACAGTTCATCCAAATTGCCAATCAATTGCACCAAACGATATTTATTGCCACCCATGATATGCGCCTGGCTGCTACCTTATGCAGGCGGTTGTTGATTTTAGATGAAGGCAGGCTTGTTTATGACGGTTCTCTGCAATTGGCTCTGCAAGACCCCGATGTGTTGGAAGATCATGGTTTGGAAATGATCTAAAAAGGGGAGAACATTTGAACTGCCCCCCCTTTTTTTTAGTTGAGCAGGATTTCGCTCAATTTATCCTCGTCAAAATCGAGAACGATGGTGCCATCGATGTCGAAGGTGGGAGTGATCTGCAACCCATTCCCCCAAGAGCGTACCTGGCGGGCCGCTGTGAGGTTGGTGGTGATATCGACTTCGACGTAGGGCAGGTTGTTTTCTTTCAACCAGACCCGCGCTTTGCGGCAGTCAGGGCACCATCGGGTGCAGTACATCACAATACCGCCGTGCGGCAAACCATCATTTTCTTCCTGACCGAGCCCGGCTTGCTTGAAATTCTCAGGGATGATCTTGTGCAGTTCTTTAAGCAGTAGATCGTTGCTGGGTTCATCATCGATGTCGTGGATGTCTATGAAACGGATGATCCCTTCTTTGTCGATGATGAAGATGGCTCTTTCGGTGAAACCTTCCGTGCGCAATACCCCATATTGCTCAGCGAGTGCTCCGTGAGGCCAGAAATCGCTTAAGAGGGGATAGGTGATTCCACCCATATTGTCAGCCCAGGCTTTCAAGCAAGGTACGTGATCAATGCTGAGTCCCAGCATCTGTACATTCAATGCTTCATATTTGGGTAAGAATACCTGGTAAGATGGGATCTGCCCGGAACATACTGGTGTCCAGGCACGGGGGAAAAACGCCATCACCACGGTTTTACCGCGGAAGCTGCTTAAAGTCACATCTTCATCCAAATGACTTGGAAGAGTAAAATCAGGTGCGTGTTGACCTATTTGTAATTTCATTTGTACCTCTTTGGTTTAGAATTAATTGAACCAAAAACATGGTATGGTTAATAAACTCATTATAGCAAAGGATGGAATCGGATGTATAAGGTAGTTTTACTGCGACATGGCGAAAGCGAATGGAATAAAGCCAATCTTTTTACCGGATGGACGGATGTTGATCTCTCAGAAAAAGGACTGCAAGAAGCAAAACAGGCTGCAGTATTGCTGAAACAGGAGGGATACACATTTGATATTGCTTACACATCTGTGTTGAAACGCGCTATCCGAACCTTGTGGATGGTGCTGGATGGGATGGATTTGATGTGGATCCCGGTCATCCGTTCATGGCGCTTGAATGAGCGTATGTATGGAGCCCTGCAAGGACTGAACAAAGCCCAAACTGCGGAAAAATACGGAGATGAACAGGTGCATCTATGGCGGCGCAGTTATGACGTTCCCCCCCCAGCTCTGGAAAAAGATGATGAGCGCTATCCCGGCAAAGATCCGCGTTATGCCGATCTTTCTGAAGATGAAATGCCAAGGACGGAATGTCTGAAAGATACCGTGGAACGTTTCATGCCCTATTGGCAGGAAACTATTGCCCCCACCATAAAATCGGGCAAACGCGTGATCATTGCAGCCCATGGCAACAGTTTGCGCGCACTGGTGAAGTACCTGGATAATATTTCCGATGAGGAAATTCCGGGATTGAATATTCCCACCGGTGTACCGCTGGTTTATGAACTGGATGGAAACTTATCCCCTATCCGTCATTATTATCTGGGTGACCAGGAGGCGGTGCAGAGTGCGATCAATGCGGTGGCGAACCAGACCAAGAAAAAATAGTAGAAATCTTTGGGGAAAGATTGAAGAGCGCTCACCAGCGCTCTTTTTGCAATGAACAGGTGAATAAAGAATGAAAGATAATGATTATAGGTTACACTTGCAATGTAGGAGATAAGGTAGTTGAATGATCGCTGAGAATGTTCATCGAATTTTAGATTCCATCCCACCCCATGTGACGGTGTTGGCGGCTGCCAAGACCCGTTCTGTAGAGGAAGTGCGGGAAGCCTATCAAGCTGGGATCACCCATTTTGGACATAATTATGTACAGGAAGCCTCTGCCGTGATCCCGGTAGTAAACGCTGATTTGCATTGGCATATGATCGGGCATCTGCAACGCAACAAAGCCAAGATTGCCCTTACGCTTTTTGATCGTATTGACTCGCTTGATTCTATCCGTCTGGCGGATGAGATTGAAAAACATGCCGCTACGCTCGATAAAACAATACGGGTGATGATAGAAGTGAACATTGGGGAGGAGAACGCGAAGACGGGTATTGATCCCGAGCATGCCAAGTTGCTGGCTGCTCATATCAGCGCACTCCCGCATTTACGTTTGATGGGATTGATGACCATGGGACCGCGCTTTGGGGATCCGGAAGATTCCAGAATCTATTTTAAAAAGACGCGCCAGATCTATGATGCTATTGGTACCTTGAATCTGCCCGGCGTAGAGTTGAAAGTTCTCTCTATGGGAATGAGCAATGATTATATGGTCGCGATTCAGGAAGGAGCCACTCTCATCCGGTTGGGTACGGCGATCTTTGGTGAGAGAAAAACGTAACAAATTTGCATTGGAGCGACATCGATGAAACGGAGACAACTGCTTTTATTGGTTTTATTTTTTTTGTTCTATGCCGGTGCCGGTTCTGTTGAGCCAATGCTTTCCCTTTTCTTTCAAGAAAAAGGATTTCCCCTGGAACAGATCAGCGTTCTCACTATACTGCCGCGGTTGATGATCTTTTTCGCCGGTCCCTTATGGGCAGGGCTGGCGGATAGTTTGCGCATCCATAAATTGATTTTTCCTCTGACGATGGCATTATCGATCCCGTTTGCGCTGGGGATGCTGCCAGATATGAGTTATGGTTGGCTGTTTCTGGTCACTCTGTTGTTTTCCATCAGCTTTGCGCCTGTGCGCTCTCTGTGTGATGGCATGGCTGTATCTGTTCTAAACAACAAAAGCTACGAGTATGGCAGGGTTCGAGCCTGGGGAGCAATAGGGTATGCCTTTGCCACCTTAATAGTGGGGTTTTTTGCGGAATTCTATGGCTCGCAGGTAGCGCTGATACTTTTTTCAATTTTTATGTTTTTGGCAGTTTTTATTAACACTCGCATGAAATCGCTACCTCAGGAGGAGATAGTTTCGTTCAATGTTTTTTCTAAGAATATTTTCAGTAGCTGGCACTGGATTAAATTCCTTTTGATCGCTTTTTTGGCGGGTACGTCAATCAGTATGGTGCTCACCTACCTGGCGATCTATTTGAAAGATATCGGTTCCAATTCTGCGTTGTTGGGTTTTTCCTTATCGGTTGCTTCGTTGAGCGCTATTCCCTTTTTTTTCCTGGCTCCGGCAGTTTTAAAGAAACACTCTCCGCTCTCGGTGATGCAATTTTCAATGATGACGTTGGCATTGCGCTGTTTTTTATACACACGGGTGACCAATCCCGCCTTCATCCCACTGGTACAGTTATTACATGGGTTATCTTTCTCTCTTTTCTGGTCTGCAGGAGTTCTGTATGTGAAACAGTTGGTGCCGCAGGGATTTGACGCCAGCGGGCAATCAATTTTTGTGGCATTGTATTTCGGATTAGGGGGTGTAGCAGGTGGTTTTATCGGCGGAATGATCCTTGCCAACCAGGGTGCAATGGGTATGTTCAATTTTGGCGCAATGGCTGCCCTCATTGGATTATTGGTTTCACTGATACCCTCAGCCAAAAAGAAATCTGTTCAAAATTAGCAAATTGATGAGAATTCATCTTCATCCGGCTGTAAGAGTAGGGTGAATATAGAATGAATGCAATATGATAAAATTAGTCCAAATATCACAATGATTTGATGATGGAAAACCTGCAATAAATTGTTTCTCTCATCGTTCCTATATTATAATTTTCAAGATTAAAAGATTTTCTTCGATCTATGTTTTTTCCGTCGAAATTAGTTGAAGAAAAAGGATAAGATTATCGGCATGGATATGATTCAGATCAAGATCGAATTCTCTGGGCTCTCACGAATTCTGGCTCATGCCAATGATATGCTTGTTTCGATACCGTCTAATGGCACTTATGCTGATGTCGTCCGCACGATCGCCGAAAAGTACCCCGATCTGGTAGGAAATGTGATCGATAATTCAAAGAATGATCTGTTTCCCTCCAATGTTTTTAGCCGTGATGGAAAGACCACGATTTTGCCTGACCAAATGAATGAGACCCCCCACGATGGCGAGACACTGATCTTGCTCTCCTTGCTGGCGGGTGGTTAATTTATTTTTTTATTATGAAGGAGAGAAATATATGTACGGTTATCATGGCAAGATTCTGCATATCGACTTGAAAGAGAAGAAGTACTGGACGGAGCAGAAACCGGAAGAATGGTATAAGAAATATATCGGGGGAGTTTCTATGGCGACCCGGCTATGCTGGGAAAATATCAAACCCGGTTGTGACGCTTATGCCCCGGAAAATCCGGTTTGTTTTGCCAATGGTATCTTTGCCGGCACACCCGTTCCTGTGGGAGGAAAATACGGGCTGGCTTCCAAATCGCCCATGTCAGGTTTTATCGGTGACAGCTTATCCGGCAGCTGGTTTTCCATTGCCTTGAAGAGAGCCGGATGGGATGGCGTGGTTATCCACAATATCAGTGACGATTGGGTGAATGTTTTCGTCGATGATGACCATGTGGAATTTCGTGACGCGAAATCCCTGCTGGGATTGGGTACTTTTGAGACTGAAGAAGCCATTCGTGAGCAACTGCATGATGACCAGGTTCGTTCAGCTACCATCGGTCCCTCTGGCGAAAATATGGTGCGTTTTGCCAATGTGACCAATGATGGTCGTCAGGCGGGTCGCACGGGGCATGGCTCTGTGTGGGGTTCCAAGAAATTGAAAGCTGTTTCAGTGCGTGGTACACATGGGATAAAGGTAGCTGACCCCGAAACTCTTATGAAGCTGTCTTTTGACATTACCAAAGAAGCACAGGGTCCACATACTTCCAAATACCGCATCTTGGGCACCTCCACCAATGTGCTTAATATGAATAAACTGGGGCTGTTGCCCACCCGCAATTACCAGGAAGGTACCTTCGAAGATGCCGAAATGGTGAGTGGTGAATATTTGCACGAACATCACAAAGTGAAGACCATCGCGTGTGCACAGTGCCCTATCGCGTGCGAGCAAATGTCTATGGCAAAAGGAGAGTACGAAGGTGCTATGACCGGCATTGAATATGAGTGTCTGTTTGCCAATGGTCCCAATTTGGGTATCAATGATATGAGTGCCGTGATCAAATTGATCTCGGTTGCAGACCATTCCGGAATGGATGCCATGAGCATGGGCATAACCATTTCATGGAGCATGGAAACTTTTGAGCGCGGTATTTTCAAGAAAGAAGATTTCAAATGCGAAAGCCATCCGGATGGCTTCGAACCGTATTTCGGTAATGGTCAGGCGGCGGTCTATCTGGCAGAGATGATCCGTGATCGTGAAGGCATTGGTGCATTATTGTCTGAAGGGACCCGCATTGCCAGCCAAACTATCGATAAAGAGCGCGGCACGGAAACTTGGAAATGGGCAATGCAGAGTAAAGGGGTGGAGCCCGCTGGTTATGATGCGCGTGGGTTAAAAACATTCTCACTGGGTTCGGCGGTTGGGACGCGCGGACCTTGCCATAATCGCTCAGCAGCTTATGATGTGGATATCCAGGGAGTGGTCGATCGTTTCAGTGTGGATGAGACGCGCGGTGAACATGCCAAAGATGCAGAGGAATATGCGGCTGTATACGATACTTTGCCGCTGTGCAAGTTCATTCGGCGCTGTTTCACCGGCAAAGCAGATCGTGCCGGAGCGTGGCCAACCATCGTTAAATTGATCAACGCGACTACTGGTTGGGAGCTTGAATATGATGACATTGATCAGATCGGCTCGCGAGCAGTGACCATGAAAAAAGCTTTCAATATTCGTGAAGGTTGGAAACGTACCGATGATGCTCTACCGTGGCGCTGGATGCATGATCCGATGACCAAGGGTGCTTCTGCTGGTCATGTCACCACCGAAGAAGAATTGGAATATATGAAGGATTTGTATTACAAAGCCAAAGGTTGGACCAAAGACGGCATGATACCCAAAGAGAATTTGATCCAGCTCGGTATGGAAGACGTAGCTGAACAGATCGGCGTATAACGGAGCAGATAATGACAACTTCAACCTCAAAATACCAGTATGTAGACTGTGACCCCGAAAAATGTATCGGTTGCCAGTTATGCGAATATGTGTGTTCTTTCAATAAGACTGGTGAATATAATTCATATCGTAGCCGCATTCGCACCGTGCGCGTGGATGAGGTTCTCATCACTGCCATTGCCTGCCGCACCTGCGAGAATGCGCCCTGTGTGCGGGTTTGCCCACAGGATGCGTTGACCCAGGATCCCAAGACTGGCATCATCCATGTGGATACTGCCAAATGCGATGCTTGCGCGTGGTGCGTGGAAGCCTGCGATTTTGGTGCCATTTCCATGAATCCTGCCACCAAACTGGCGGAGATTTGTGATCAATGTGAAGAATTAGAAGATGGTCCGCAGTGTATAAAATGGTGCCCCAAAGAAGCATTATTCTTGACCACTCCCGACCAGCGAGCGCAAAAAGCCCGCCGCAAATTGATCAAAGATGAAGTGATCGGCATCAAAACTGCCGGTTAGCCCACCATCCATGGCAGTTGCAAGGATGAGAATGCATTAAAGGAGCAAGATGGCAGAACAAAAACCAGATGAAGAACTGAGGATCGGCGTATATATTTGCCACTGTGGTACCAATATTGCCGGGGTCATTGATCCGGCTGAAGTAGCCGAGTGGGCATCTCACCTGCCCGGTGTGGTACGTGCTACCGATACCCTGTATGCCTGTGCTGATAGCGGGCAATCTCTAATAAAGGAAGATATCAAGAAATACAACCTGAACCGGGTGGTTGTTTCGGCCTGTTCGGTGCGTATGCACGAGACCACCTTCCGTGGTGCGGTTTCGGAAGCGGGGTTGAACCCATTTCTGATGGAAATGGCAAATATACGTGAACAATGCACCTGGGCGCATGGACATGATAAAGCTGGTGCATTGGAAAAAGCCAAAGATCTGACAGCGGCTGCGATTGCCAAAGCTCGTTTCCTAAATCCGCTCACCATGATCAAGGTGCCTGTTACCAAACGAGCCATGGTCATCGGTGGCGGGGTGGCAGGTATCAGCGCCGCGCTCGATCTGGCAGATCAGGGTATTGAGACCATTTTAGTGGAGAAAGAACCGACTATCGGTGGGGTCATGGCACAGTTGAACAAGACCTTCCCCACCATGGACTGTAGTATATGAATTCTCGCACCTAAAATGGTTGACGCGGCGCGTCATCCCAAAATTGATGTGAGAACGTACACGAATGTAGAGCGTGTAGAAGGCTACGTAGGCAATTTCAAGGTGCAGTTGCGTGAGAAAGCACGTTATGTACGTGCTGACCGCTGCAATGGCTGTGGTGAATGCGCTAAAGCCTGTCCTATTGAAGTTCCTAATTATTTTGAAATGGATCTGGCTCCGCGGAAGGCAGCTTATGTTCCTATGAGCCAGTCGATTCCTCTTTTATATACCATCGATGAAGAAGCCTGCATCCATTGCTATAAATGTGTGGATGCTTGTGCTGGGTTGGAAGCCATCGATTTCAGTCAACAGGATAAAGTGGAATGGGAAGATATTGGTTCTATCATTGTAGCAACTGGCTTCAACCATTTCGATCCGAGCGTTATGCCTGAATATGGCTATAGCCGCTTTCCTAATGTTATCACTGCCATGGAAATGGAACGTCTCAACAATTCTGCCGGGCCTACTACCGGCAATCTGATCCGCCCCAGCGATCAAAAGAATCCCAACCGTCTGGCGATCATTAACTGCGTTGGTTCACGCGATAAACGTTTCAATCCGTGGTGTTCCAACTTCTGCTGTATGTACGCCATCAAGAATGCAGTGTTGTTGAAACAGATGAATCCGGAGATCGATATCTCGGTTTATTATATGGATATTCGTACGCCTTCTAAAGGTTATGAAGAATTCTATGACCGGGCTCGCGGCATGGGTATCCGCTTCATTCAAGGGCGTCCCAGTCTGGTCACGGAAGATCCAGTAACCCGAAACTTGTTTGTTCATTCGGAAGATGTTTCCCTGGGTAAGGTGGTGGAGCATGAATACGATATGGTCATGCTCAACCAGGCTGCTGTTCCCCAGCCGGATGTGGATACTGTCAGTTCTGTTTTGAATATCACCCAGAGTCCGGGTGGTTGGTTCATGGAATACCATCCTAAACTGCGCCCGGTGGATAGCCCGACTGATGGCATTTTCCTGGCGGGTGCCTGCCAGGGTTTGAAGGATATTCCTTCTTCCGTTTCCTCCGGGTTGGCAACTGCGTCACGTGCCAGCCGCATCTTGCATTCGGATGAATGGGAGATCGAACCCATCATCGCACAGGTCTGGGAAGATCGCTGTGTCATGGCGGATGGTAAAGTGTGTGGTGTGTGTGCCAAGGCTTGTCCCTATGGTGCCATTATCATCGAAGAAGGCAAAGCCGCGTCGGTGACCGTGGCAAAGTGCCATGGTTGTGGTGGTTGTGTGGCGGAATGCCCGCATAATGCCATCACCCAGATGCATTTCACTGATGCCCAGATACTTTCGCAGATGCGTGCTCTACTAGCAGATAAACCCGAAGAAAAGATCTTTGCATTCCGCTGCCATTGGTGCTCGTATGGTGGTGCAGACCTGGCTGGTACCAGCCACTTCGATTACAGTGCCAACGAACGTGGTATGCGCGTGATGTGTTCGGCACGTATGGATACCGATTTTATTTATGAAGCTTATCGCCTGGGAGCCGGAGCGGTATTATATTCCGGCTGCCACCCGCAGGACTGCCACTATATTACCGGGCAGCAGGTGGGCGCTACCCGTGCGGATCGCCTGATGAAGCTTTTCAACAAACTAGAAATGACCCCTGGCAGGTTCCGGGTGGAATGGATCAGCGCGGCTGAGGGAGATAAATATTCACGCGTGATCAATGAACTGCAGCAGGTCATCGATTCCATCCCCCACGAGCAGCTCATGGCTGAGATCGAGCGTTTGCGACCGGAAATGGAAAAGCGCTCTCGCCGCATGTATGAAATACCCGAAATAGACAAGGCTGTTACTTACTCGGATGAAATGGTGAAAGCCATCATTGCCCAGGAGGTGAAGGGTGGAGAGTAACCCGAATGCAACCCTGCGAGATCAGCTTGTCTCTCTTGAGGGTTGTGAAAAAGTGGATATGTGTTTTTCATGCGGAACCTGTGTAAGCCGTTGTTTGATCCAGCAGAAAATAGAACCTGAATACAATCCACGCCGTTTGTTGAAGATGATCGCATTGGATATGGAAAAAGAAGCATACTCTGCTCCAACAGTGTTTTTATGTTCCGCATGTGATTTGTGCTATGAAGCCTGTCCGCAACAAATCCATATTTCTGCAATACTAACCAATACGAAGAAATTAGCATTTAAAGCTGGGTATACCTCTCCCTTGAAAGTGGCAAAAGTGGATGAGCAGACTTGTGTAGCCTGTGGATATTGTGAAAAGGTATGTCCTTATCAGGCGATCACCCTGCAAGAAAAGAAAATTCCATTTAGAGGAAATGCAGTGTTAGTGGCAACGGTAGATGCAGAGATGTGTATGGCTTGTGGAACTTGCTCCGTCGCATGCCGTTCAAATTCCATCGAACTCCAAGAATTGGAGAACAGTGAGATGATCATGGACTCATTATGGACATGGATCGAAAGAGGAGGGGTCAATGAAAACAGTAGAATCTAAAAAGCCCCAAATCGTGTTATTCCAATGTCAATATTGCCTGGCTTCAAGTATGGATCAGGCTTGGGTGGAAAATGATCTGCCTGCCAATGTCAAACTGATCAAAGTACCATGCTCCGGACGAATTGATCCGTTATATATTCTCAATGCAGTGCAGGGCGGGGCGGACGGGATCATGGTTTGTGGTTGTGATCCACATAAATGCCATTATAAAGAAGGCAACCTGCATGCCAGACGGGCTTTATCCGAATTCAGGAATTTTCTGGATATGCTTGGTTATCCATCTGACCGCTTCGTTTTCCATTGGATGGGGATCAATGAACACAGCTTGATCCAGCCGCTTCTCTCTGACTTTGAGAACAAGTTGATGAATGCTGATCTGGAAAAACATCTGGATACTCGCCAGGTTGATCAGGAGTATTTCTAATGGAAAACCCTCGCATTCAAAAAATTCGCGCAGAAGCTCAGAAACTGCTTATTGAAGAGAAAGTCGACGTGGTGATCGGATTCAAGAAAGGATCACTGCCATCCAAGATGCAGCCCTTTTTTGCCAGCAGTGTTGAAGAGATAGAGCAGTTGGAATTGAATGGACTTTGCAGTAACAATCTGGCAGTGTATTTAAACCATCGATCAAAGGGAGAGCGAGTTGCTATCATTTGCCGGGGTTGTGAAAGCCGGGGGATCCAAACACTGGTGTTGGAAAATCGCCATGCTCGTGAAAATTTGACTTTGATCGGGATACCCTGTATTGGGATCCTAGACATACATAAGATCGAACAGAAGCTGCAAGGATCTATATCTTCAATTACCGAAGAAGAAGGACAGGTGGTTGTGGTATCTGGTGGGAGGGAGCACCGTTTTGATCGTTTGGATTTGCTCCACGATGCCTGCTTACACTGTGAGCATCCTACCCCAGTAAATGTAGACATAATGATCGATGAAGCGGGATGGATCCCGGAAAATTCTTTTGATAAGTCATATTGCCAGGCATTTCGTTTGCTTAATATTGCTCAGCGTTATGAAAAATTTTCACATGAGACGGAGCGATGTATTCGCTGTTATGCCTGCCGGGAAGCGTGCCCGATGTGTTATTGCGAAGAATGCTTTGTCGATCATTCCAGACCGCAGTGGATAGAAAGTACCGTTGAGCAAGCCGGGCAGCAAGCCTGGCATATTATCCGTGCTTTTCATCAGACCGGTCGTTGTGTTAGTTGTGGCGCATGCGAGCGGGCGTGCCCGCTGGAAATAAAAATGACTTATCTGACGGATCTCCTGAATCAGGATATGGAACGCGATTATGGATTTGAAGTGGGTATGCTGCCAGATCAGTTGCCACCATTTGCTACTTTGTCAGAAACGGAAGAGCAGTTTTTCCACCAACAGGATGGTGATCATGTCCATTAAATGGCTTTCCAACCAAGATTATGAAAAACTTCTCTCAGGATTGATTCGGGAATATTCACTTTATGCTCCTTGCAGAAGTGAAAAAGAGCTGGGCTTCCGGTTGGTTGAGGAAATATCTCAGATCGCAATAGAGGATTCTGGTAATACACGTTTTCCTCCTAAAAGTCTGTTCTTCCCGCAATCTGAAGTATTGATGAAATATAATGGCATTTTGCATTCAGTGGAAAAGGAAGAAAAAAGGAAGATTCTTTTTGGAGTTCGTCCGTGTGACGCCCGTGCCATGAAATTGCTGGATCATGCTTTCAATGATGAAAAAGCTCCTGATGAGTACTGGCAAAGCAAGCGTGACTCCGCTATTGTTATTTCATATGCGTGTATTGCTCCTGGAGGAACATGTTTTTGTACGATGGTCGGTGGTTCTCCGTTTGGTACAGTTGGCTCTGATGCTCAATTCGTCAAACTGGAAGATGGATTTGTGATCCGAATTTATTCCGAGCAAGCAGAAAAGTTATTTACGGATTTACCCGACGCACAAAAGAAAATGACCCAGGCTGCTAATGACCTATTTGATCAGGTGATTAACGGAATGCCAGCAATGGTGGAGAAACAGCAAGTTCATGATAAGTTGCTGAGTTTGTTTGAAAGTGACTTTTGGCGAGAGATATCCGAATCTTGTCTGGGGTGCGGCGTGTGCACGTTTTTATGCCCGACCTGTTTTTGCTTCGACATCGTGGACGAGACATTACGGAAGGAAAGGGTGCGGAATTGGGATTCCTGTATGTTTAGGATCTATTCACTGGAAGCATCCGGACATAACCCGCGCCCGACCAAGTCTGAACGAACGCGCCAGCGAGTGATGCATAAATATGCCTATTGGGTAGATCAGATTAATGAAATAGGTTGTACCGGTTGTGGTCGTTGTGTGGAATTCTGTCCGGTGAACATCGATATCCGTGAAATCGTCGAAAAAGCACTTCATTGGGAGATGATAGGCGGTGCAAAATGAAAAATTGTTATGAACCGATTCCCATGCACATCAATCGCATTGTTGTCGAAACAACGGATTCCACGTTGAAATCATTTGAATTGACATTTGACCACGAGGAAGATTGTAGAAAATTTTTTGCCAGCTACAATCCCGGGCAGTTCAGCCAGCTTTCAATCTTTGGGAAAGGCGAAGCTCCATTTGGTATTGCCTCGGCTGCCTGGGAAGGGGATTTCGTACGTTTCACCGTTCAAAAACTAGGTAAGTTTACAAGTGCCATTCACTCCATGCATGTTGGCGATCGCATTGGCATGCGCGGTCCACTGGGAAACGGGTTCCCGATAGATGAGTGGTTGGGGATGAACATTCTGGTGATCGGGGGTGGATGCGCATTTTCGACATTGTATGCAATGACCAAACACATGCTTCATCCTTCTAATCGTGGAAATTATGCAGAAATAACGGCACTCTATGGCACACGCAATTCGGGCTTATGCCTGTATAAACCAGTTATTGAAGAGTGGCATATCCGTGACGACATTGTCATTCATCAGGCGATTGATGTTCAAGAAGAAAACTGGAATTATCATGTGGGGTACGTTCCGGCGGTGCTGGAGGAGCTTTCTCCCAAGCCAGATAATACCGTGGCAGTGGTATGCGGCCCACCCGTTATGACCAAGTTCACCCTGCCAATTCTCACAAAATTGGGATTCCCCGATGAAAGAGTGTATACATCCCTTGAAAAGCGGATGAAATGCGGGGTTGGTCACTGTGGGCGCTGTAATATTGGGCATAAGTATGTCTGTAAAGATGGTCCGGTTTTTACCCTGAGCGAACTGCATGAACTGCCCAATGAAATATAGGAGTATGTATGTCAACTCGTGGCTTAACCCAAAAAACACGCACTGAAACCGAAATGGTACTCGAACGTGCCATGGTCACCCGCCATTACATCATGCGCTGGGATCTGGAGCGCTGTGTTGGCTGCCAGATGGGGGTGCTGGTGTGCCCCAAGGATGCTATCAGCCATGTCGATGCAGTGCTCGAAAATGGCAGGATGGTGCAGAAACAAAGTGTGGATATCGATCCGCAGAAGTGCATTTTATGTGGGGAATGTGTGGAGGTTTGTCCGGTCAATGCCATCGAGATGACCATCAATGGTGAAACAGAGATCCCGGTCCGGAAATATGAGGTCTTTCCGGAATTCGTGCAGAGCACGATTTTTGATCAGGCAGCTTTTGATTGGAAGAAAAAAGATTTTGTGATCGAAAACTGCCCCACCAATGTCATCTCGGAAGATAAAAAAGCCAAAACCTTGCTGGTGGATGATGAACATTGCATCCGTTGCCGCCAGTGTGAAGTAGCCAGTGATGGTGCTTTTCATGTGCAGCAACCCTGGCAGGGTAGTGTGGAATTAAAGAAAGAATACTGCCAAGAAGGTTGTTTGGCGTGTACGGATATTTGTCCAACCCGCGCTTTACATCTGAATGAGAAGAATGAGTTGGTGCTGGCTGATTACTACTGCATCAAGTGTGGTGCCTGTGTGCAGATCTGTCCGGTGGAAGCACAATATGAAGAATACGAGGTCAGTGTTGAATCGCAGGGTGTGACCAAGGTTGTCAAACACCGCCGGGTTACCAATGCCGGGCAGTTACCCATCTGGGTCGAACGCTGGCGGGTGCGGCATGAACCGCTGAAAAGTGGAGCCTGGGTGCAGGCGCTCTTGAAGCTAGCAAATGAGAAGGAAGGGATGGTCGAGATCGATCGCAAACGTGCTCTCAGGCGACGTGATCTGATCCTTGCTCTGAAAGGTGGCAATCAGCAACTCGGTACAGAAAAAGAATAATGCAACCGTTGTTAATGAAATGATATCAAAAAGCCCCATACGGGGCTTTTTGTTTTTTCTATTCTTCGGTTCTTTAAATCGAACGTGGGTGGGTGGCTGCCCCCCAGGCGATGAATCCCAGCCCAATGGCAGAAGCAATGCCTCCGGTAGTGATGAGGCTGAGCTTGAGTTTGCTCAAAAAAGTGGACTCGATCAGCTGAATGGTATCCTGCGTCAGGAAAGGAATATTCTCCAGATTCCGAAAATTAATGCTGTGCAATCCCAGTTGGATCAGGTTTCCGGCAAGATCCGTTCCCGAAATTACCCCGATAAAGAGTACCAATAACGAGGGCAGTATCAAAGTCCACCCCAACCATTTCAAGCGTTCTCGTCCGTCTTTTCCGGCGATCAGGGCAGTGAGGAACCAGGAAATGAGAGCCGATCCAGCCAGTAATAGCACGGCGGTCTTGTAATTCACCACATCCATGAACTGCTGGAAAAATGCCGGCATAGCTTGCATTTCCCTACGCAGATCGATTGGCTCGGCAATACTGATCTTATTAGGAATGATCATTAATATTAATGGCAGGTTCGGTTTTAGGTATTGTTCCACAAAGACATCTTCATCAACGAATTCTGGTTTGCACAAAGGCAGACTGTTATTTGCGCTTTGCTCTTCCGGACAAACCGGTAAGGCATTTGCCAGGTCGTGCAATAATTGATCTTGGTTTGGACCGGAGAATTCAGCTTTAACCTGCGTAAGATCAAGTTCAAGCTGCAGTATATCTGTGCTGCCTTCCAGATAGTCGAACACCTGGTCTACCATCGTGGTAACTTGCTCCTTGATGTAGTCCGGTGATAAAAGAGAGCGAATGAAGGAGCCAAACGCTGCCGAATCCAGCCCTTCCATATCCCCCATACTTCCTTCAGTTAATTTTTGCAATGATTCATCAGACAACAATTGGCTTTGAACCGCATCAGAACTTAATGCTTCGATATATAGATTGCGATCAAAAGCCCAGCTTGTGATGGAATAGGTGATCAATGCTGCCAGGATAAGCGGTATTACTAATGCAATGGATAAGATTAATCCAAAAAATTTTCTCATAGGTACCTGCTTTCTAGTTTTGTATTCTCATTATAACGAGAATTATGGTCGGAAATGACCATCAAAACAAAAACGGCTCCGCCTGGAACCGTCTTTATCTGTCAAAAAGGATTCATTTTTATTGAATACTGCCATAGCTGCTTTGTTGGAGGTATTGCACCGTTTGGATGTAGGCAGAACGGATAATTTGTTCTGATTCCGGTGCATCATCGTTCCACATTTCGATCATAAAGGGGCCGTGAAAACCCAGTTGTGCCAATTTATTGAAGGCGTCCACGAAATTCACACAACCCGTTCCAAACGGGATGCGCCGCACCTGACCGGGTTTGGCATCTTTCACATGGATGGCGACGAAGTGACCCTTGCCTTTTTCCAGCTCAGAAAGTACATCATATCCAAGGGCGCATAAATTGGCGAAATCGGAATATAGCTGAAACCACGGGGAATTGATGGCATGCACGTAATCCATCGCCTGGGTGATGGAACTGATGTGCTGGCGACCTTCCACATTTTCAACTCCCAACATGACACCGCTACGGGCTGCTCTTTCTACGCCCCAACGTAACCCCTCCATAAAATATTCCCCGGATTGTGGTGTGATGGTTTCGTAGAACACCCAGTAACCCATCAATTGCACGATTCGGATTCCCAAAGTGCATGCCAGATCAATGGCTTTGGCAAGCATATCTCTGGATTTTTGGCGAATTGCCGGATCAGCACTGCCTAATGGATATTTACGATGACCGCTCAAGCTCATACTTAAAAAAGGAATACCTGTATTAATGGCTATGGTTTGCAGTTCCTGTTTTTGGCTGGCAGACCAATCCAGACGGCTGATCCTATTTTCATCTTCGTCAATGGAAAGTTCGACATAATCAAAGCCGATATTCTTTGCCATTTCCAGTCGCTTTTGCCAGGACTGTGAATAAGGCAGAGCTTTCTCATAAATACCGATCAAATTACGGGTGGATGCCTGAGTCGAATCCATCATGTCTGTATCAGTTTTGTTGTTTCTCGTTTACCGGTTTTTCTCGACGATATCCATGAACTCACGCACTTTGTCGCGGTCAAAGGGGTTGGATGGCTTCTTGTCTTTGCGCAGGTGGGTTGCAACCACTGCACCATCGCAAACTTTGAGAACTTCGCCAATGTTTTCAGGGGTGGCGCCATTGTTCATGATCACCGGGCGTCCCTTGCCATTCGCCACGATCAATTGCAATTCTTCCATGGTGGGAGCCTCACCCGGGATCGGACCACACAAGGCGAAGGCATCCGGTTTCGATCCCCACACACTATCTTTTACTTCAGCCAGCAGGCTGCGCTCGGTGATGGATTTTGCCATGATAGGGCGCAGCATGAACATCAATTTAACATCGTCTGCATCGATCAGCTTGCGGTAGCGCAAACTATCTGCGGCATTCAAATTCATCAATCCCATTTCTCCGGCATAGGAACCGCGGAAAACCCCTCTGACAAAGGCAGCCCGGCAGGCTTTTGCAATGGCAAGAGCAGCCAGGTCATCCCAAAAGATCGAAATGCCAATCGGGATGGTGAGACCATCGGCTGCTTCGGTCAGAATTGCGCTCATCAGCGCGGGTGTCTCGGGACCGACACCGACCTTGTATGGCCAATCTTGCTGGTTGCCGATGCAGACGCTATCCATACCCCCCTCTTGCAGCGCTTCCAATTCAGCGCGGGTGTAATCGATGATCTGATTGAGTGAAGTACCAGGCTGATAATCTGGGCTGCCTGGTAAGGGGGGGAGATACATGGATGCGATAATTGCTTTTTCCTTATGGAAAACTTCTTTAAACCAAGACATGGGTACCTTTCATTAGAAAAGGAAATCTCCCCATATTTATAGGGAGATTTCATCGAAATATTATTTCTCGATTGAGAAGAAGCGAGCGGGGTTGTTGATATAGATGTCCTGGATGGCTTCTTCGGATACACCTTCGTCACGCAGACGGGGCATGAATACGGTTTCATCATAATCGACACCTGTACCG
>JAAZNC010000040.1 GCA_012798455.1 Chloroflexota bacterium
AACGGAATAAACAATGTAAGCTCCTGCTGCAAAACCCGCGATGCTGATGGCGGCTGTTTTCAGTAAGATTGCCAGAAAAACACCGATCAATGCCATGATGACCGCAATGGTAAGGATTACATTGTCCGATTGGTTGGTCAAAATCTTGGGTGCTAGCGTGTATCCTAAATAAAAGCCGATGCCGCCGGTAAATAACCAGAACAGCTTTCTTCCAAAGATGAGCATTCCTGCACCGATGGCTAAATAAACAAGATTCATCTCCGATCTCCTGCAAACAGATCTTTATCTTATTATAGGATCATGTCTATTAAACATAAAAAGGTGCATTGACACAATACACCTTTTCTGGTTGTATGTTTATTTTTTCCGCAAAATTGCTCTCAATATCACGAAGAGACCCAGTGCGATCAGGGCAACAGGGAATGCCGGCAGTCCGAATGGAATCAGGTTTTTATCACTGATGTTCAACAGTAGTTCAAAGAAGATAAAGAAGATGATGAACATGGTCAGTCCGATTTCGATCAGGTTCGTGCCGTTCTTCACCAATCCATCGCGGTTCTTCTGTTTTCCGTAAATCACCTGGGCAATTCCGATCGAGGTCGGAGCTAAGAGCGCCCAGGCATATGCCCAGCTTGCCCACATGTTAAATACGTATTGGAACAGAAAGATTGCTCCAAGCATCATCATCATCGAACCCAAGATCGCCAATCCTTCTCCATGCCCATCAGCCGATGTGAGGGAACTGATAAATAAAACCCCTCCCGGAACAATGAAGATGAATGGCCACATAATTGACCAGAAATGGAATCCCAGCAGTTCACCAGCCAGCAACACTGCACCCAAGATCAAAAGCCCTGCACCCAACAAGATTGGCCCGTTGACATGCGCTACTTCCTTTGTCTGATCCTTCATCTCAGCATGGGTGGTTTTTTCAGTTTTAACAGTTTTTGCTGTCTTTGTTTCTTCTTTTACCGGTTTCTCTTCCGTCGCTTTGGTTGCTTTTGCTCTGGGATTATCTTCAATGGGAGTTACATCGATCGGTTCTTCTTTTTTTGCCATCATTCACCATCCTGTATTTTCACTTCATTCTTCTTGTTCTACTTATACGTAAAAAATTCGGAATGGTTGCTTTTACTAATCTTCCGGATTCCTACGGGCAGGGTAAGGAGCAATCATCCTTGAGATACTCGAGTTCTACCGTGGTGTGTTCGCAATGAAATTCTCTCGCGATATTCCGAATGGCATTCTTGATCTGTCGGATTTCCTGACTCTTGGCTCCTTCTTCCAGCACGATATGGGTTGTGAGCACGTTCTCTTCACCATCCAACGACCATACATGGGTATGATGCACTTCGACCACTTTATCGAGATGTTTCACGCGTCGCTCGATTTCATCCATATCCACCTGGGCAGGAACTGCTTGTAGAAATAAAGAGATGGTTTCCACCAAATTTTTCACAACGTTATATAACACAAACACAGATAATCCAATAGAAAGGATTGGGTCCAGGATCGGGAGATCAAAGAACAGCATCACGATGCTGACTATCAGTACGGTTGCCCATCCCAGTACATCTTCCAGTAAGTGCCAGGTCATTACTTTGGCGTTCATGTTTTTTCCATGTTGCATCCGGTAAGCTGCAAATCCATTCACAGCGATACCGATCACCGCAAAGATCGCCATCCCTTCTGCATTGGCTTGAGCCGGGGTAAAGAGCCGCTCCACCGCTTCGCGGATCACGAAGATAGAACCGACCACCAGGATGATAGCATTGATAACCGCCCCCAGCAATGAAAAACGCCTGAATCCATAAGAATATTTCCCGTTTCGGCTGCGGTGTGCCAGCTTTTCGAAATACCATGAAAATCCCAGTGATATGCTGTCACCCAGATCATGCAGCGAATCGGATATTACCGCTACGGAATTGATATATAACCCACCAAAGAACTCTCCGATGGCAAATACCAGGTTGATAAAGAAAGCCAGTTGAATATTCTTCAACGTACTATTGCTGTGTTCGTGCGAATGCGTATGCATATTCATAGTCTTTCATTTTATAATCTATGACAAGCTTAATTCTATTAGAAATAGATTATAGTATGGTATTCAAAAGGAGTCTTCAGTGAAAGTCGGATATATTGGTTTGGGCATCATGGGTAAACCCATGGCGGCAAATATTCTAAAAGCAGGTTTTTCTGTGGTGGTTCACAATCGCAGTCAGACATCCGTGGATGAATTGGTAAGACTTGGCGCTACGAAAGCACAATCTCCTCGTGAAGTTGCCGAACAGGTTGATGTGGTGTTCACCAACCTGCCTGATTCACCGGATGTGGAAAAGGTGGTTCTCGGTGAAAATGGTATTCTAGCTGGAGCCCACCCTGGCTTGATCTTCGTGGACAATTCCACCATCAAACCAGGTACAGCGCGCAAATTAGCGGTTACGCTGTCTGAAAAAGGCGTGCTCAGTCTGGACGCTCCCGTTAGCGGTGGGGATATCGGTGCCATCCATGGCACGCTTGCTATCATGGTTGGCGGTCCTGAGCAGGCGCTGCAGAAAGTACTTCCTATCTTCTATGCCATTGGCAAGACCATCACACATGTTGGCGAAAGTGGTGCCGGACAGATCGCCAAGGCTGCCAATCAGATCATGGTGGCTGCTCAAATGGTCGCTATGGGTGAATTATTGATCTTTGCCCAAAAAGCAGGTGCCGATCCACGCAAGGTCATTCAAGCCATCCAGCATGGCGCCGCCCAGTGCTGGACCCTTGATAACAAACCGCCACGGCTGTTTGCCGGCAACCGCAAACCCGGTTTTAAAGCCAGTTTGCAAGCCAAGGATCTCAATATTGTCATGGAATCATCCCACGATTTTGGCGTACCGCTTCCTTCCACTGCGGTTAACACCCAGCTTTTCCAAGCTATGCTGCAATCCGGTTTGCAGGATATGGATAATTCTGATGTGATCGAGATTATTGAAAAACTTGCCAATACCCACCTGATTGAAGAAACAACTTGAACAGAGGACAAATCCATGGATCATTTTATTGAAATATACCGTAAGCAAGCCCATGCATATCACCAGATGATCAGTGTGGAGGATGTGGATAACAACCTCCTCAAGACCATTGAAAGTCTTACTTCGTTGGAGAAAGGTACTATTCTCGATCTGGGTAGTGGCACGGGACGGTTACCGCTGCTTTTTTGGCAGATCAATCCAAATATTGTAGCGCTGGACATCAGTTTCCAGATGCTGATCGAACAACAGCTTCAGCGCGAGCGCGTGCGGGCATCCTGGCATCTCGCTCAGGGTGACATTCGTTGTCTGCCTGTTCAAGATGCCTGGGCAGATATCACCACTGCTGGTTGGGCTGCCGGGCATTTCTGTGCGTGGTACCCCGACACCTGGCAGCAGCAGATTGACATCTTCGTCCTGGAAATGCTACGCGTCACCAAACCTTCTGGATCGCTCTTTATCATGGAAACCCTCGGTACAGGCAGTGAAACTCCGGCAGCTCCCACCGCTTCCCTGGCACAATACTATCAGCACCTGGAATCAAAATGGGGGTTTACCCGCGAACAGATCCGTACCGATTATAAGTTCCGGGATGTCGAGGATGCCAAACAGAACACCACTTTCTTCTTTGGTCAATCACTGGCAGAACAGATCGAAGAGAACCGTTGGCAGGTCCTGCCCGAATGGACTGGCGTATGGCATCGCAAACGGAACCTGTGAGGGCTCAATCTTTTATTTCTGTTTGAAAAACAGTCACTGCTTTTCCATATAGATTCACGCGATCTCCCACCATCTCTACTTTAAGGCTTCCACCGCGTGCTGATGCCTGGTAAGCATGCAGGGGATTTTTCTTCAATTTATCCATCCAAAAAGGTCCCAGGCTGCAATGTGCTGAACCGGTCACCGGGTCTTCATCGATCCCTAGTGCCGGTGCGAAGAAACGCGAGATGAAATCGTAATCTGCATTATCAGAAACGCTGGTCACAGCCACGTCACCGTTCCCAATCGCCACCAGTTGTTTAAAATCAGGGCGCAGGTTTCTAACGATGGAGGCATTCTCCACTTCCACCACCCAATGGGTTCCAATTTGCCAGATCTTGCCTTCTTCAATAGCCAGTGCCCTCAGCAAAGCCTGTTTTGCAGTCAAGCGTGCATTCTTGAAGGCGGGAAAATTCAACATGATCTCTCCATTCTTCCATTGGGCGGTCAGTTTACCACTTAAGGTTTGAAAGTAGATCGTTTCTTGCTTGGGGAAGCCGAGTTCATGAAACAACACCCAGGCGCTTGCCAGGGTAGCATGCCCGCACAGTTCCACCTCAGTGTTGGGAGTGAACCAACGCAAGTGATAGTTTTTTTCCTCTGGCAATAAGAAGGCAGTTTCTGAGAGGTTCATCTCCAGTGCCAGTTGTTGCATCCAACCATCGGCTCTTTTTTCTATCAGCACACATACCGCCGCTGGATTCCCATGAAATATCCGGTCGGTAAACGCATC
>JAAZNC010000041.1 GCA_012798455.1 Chloroflexota bacterium
CAGGAGATCAGCGGTTTGATGGTGTATGTACGTACCCTCCCGGCCGATCGACAGATGCTGTTGATCTTGAAATTTGTGGATGATTTGACAAATGTAGAAATTGCGGAGATCATGGGCAAGAGCGAAGGGGCGATCAAAAGTTTGTATCATCGCACCCTGTTGCAGTTGCGAGACCGCATGGATAAGGATGGAAAACAGGAGTAAGCAAGATGGGAAAGAGAGAAGGAGAATTTTCTGAAGAACTGGAAAGTGAACTGAGGGATAAGTTCATCAAAGTAAAACCGAATGATGATTTCATCAAGACGCTGAGCGATGTGCTTTTTTCAAACAACCGCATTAAATTGGAAAATGAAAAGAAAATTCTGTACTACATCGCCTTGCTCTTGTTTGGTCTCTTTAGCGGATTGCTACTGTGGAGCATAATCAGCCACATCTTTTTCCCTTCTCGTAATGCAGAGAAAAAAGAGAAATAATTAAAATCTGAAATCTGAAAATAAGATATTTTTCTGGAAAGGTTTGACTTGAAAAACACGAAAGTTGTCTTCATGGGAACTCCGCTTTTTTCAGTTTCAATTATTGAAGCTTTGATTGAAATCTCGACAGTTGTTGCAGTTGTTACCCAACCAGATAAACCGGTAGGGCGTGGAAAGAAAATGGAAGCTTCTCCGGTGAAAGAAAAAGCATTACAAGATGACATCCCGGTGCTAGAGCCTAAACGCTTACGAAAAGACGCCGATATATTGGAGACACTGCGGAACTATTGTGCCGATCTATTTGTAGTGGCAGCTTATGGGCAGATTTTGCCACCAAACGTGCTAGAAATGCCCAAATATGGTTGTATCAACGTCCATGCGTCATTGCTGCCGCGCTGGCGGGGTGCATCCCCTATCCAGGGTGCGATCCTGGCGGGTGATGAAAAGACGGGAGTAACCATCATGCAGATGGATGAGGGAATGGATACTGGGGCGATCCTGATTCAACGGGATTTACCAGTGCTCAGAGAAGATACTGGAGAGACCTTGTCTAACAGGCTTAGTGAGCTTGGTCGTGATTTGCTAATAGAAGTGTTACCGGCGTATTTACGAGGAGATCTGAAACCAATCCCGCAAGACAATACTCAAGCAACTTATACATCCTTGATAAAAAAAGAAGATGGCTTCCTTGATCTCAACCTTAACGCAGTAGTACTTGAGAGAAAAGTACGAGCCTTCAATCCATGGCCGGGAACCTACATTCCATGGAAGGATTCCCAATTGAAAATATGGAAAGTAGAGATATTGAAAGATGTGTATTTGGCGCCGGGAGATCGGGGAATTCATGCCAGATATCCTATAATCGGGACGAAGACCGATGCCCTATGCCTGACTCAGGTTCAGGTTCCTGGTAAGAAGGTGGTCAGCGGGAAGGACTTTCTGAATGGCGTGAAGGATTGGTGATTAAAAGGGAAACTGTTTCATTATTAATTTCGTAAATATTAATAAATCATTGAACTACTATGTATATGACACGGATACAATTAATTGTTAGAATTGAAATACTGATACGGAAAGTGAATGATCAAAGTTGAACGTAGTGGAATAAACCAGTTGACACTTTCTGAAAGAGTACGATGCAAACCTATAAAAGAAGGAGTAAATAATGATCCAAAAGAATTCATTTGGGTATAAATTTCTGGCTTTTGTACTTTCCTTACTATTTCTGATGGCATTTTTCCCTACACTTTTATCTATCCCGCTTGAATTTGTCATTATGCAGCCGAACACCTATAATGCCATGATGTCGAATCAAAAACTGCTTGAAGCTGGTAGATCAACGTTTTCAGATTATATTGCCCAGCAATTAAGTTTGACTGTTCAGAACGAAGTGTTACCCCCAGTATTTTCCGATGCGGAAGTATTAAATTCTGCCATTAAACCTTTCATTACCAATGAATGGTTATCAATCACCATGCAAGATGTAGCTGCCCAATTACTAGAGTTCTTGAATTTCAAACAGCCTTTTGGAATCGTGAATATTTCATTGACTAGCATAAAAGATGATGTTTTGACTAATAAAGAAGATCTGGTAAACAGCATTCTTAATTCCTCTGCCCCTTGTAATGAAACACAGCTTGCCACATTAAATTCCGGAGATCTCAGTATTGCCAATCTGCCTTTATGCAATCCACCAGCTTCACAGCGAAGTAAGGTCACCTCCCTGATTGGAACATATGTGGAAGAATTCATCTATAGGATTCCTCAAGAATACCAAGTCAATGTAGAAGCTGGACTTAATCCAAATTGGGTGAATCCTTTGCTCTCCTATAGCATTATGCGCTGGACTTTCCGTATCCTGCCAATCCTGCTTCTGGTCCTTCTGATCGGGATTGCAGCTAGTTTAAACAAAAACAAGAAAGAAATGCGTGCCTGGTTGGGCAAATTGATCACCAGCGCCGCAGTGCTTTCATTGGTGTTGATCCTGGTTCTGGTGATCGGAGCAGAACAATTTACCGCAGTCTTTATTAACAATATCCTCACTTCAGAGCAGGGTGCGTTTGGAATCCTGCTGTTGGTGGTGCTCCAGTCCATCACATATCAAACGCTCATGTGGATGGGCATTATCGCTGCTGGTTTCTTGTGTATCGGATTATTAATCCTCTTTTTCAGTAAGCAGGAGAAACGAGTGCGAACTGAGGTAGTTGAGGATGAAGAAGAATTCCAGGAACCCCCTCAAGAGGTCATGGATGTCAAGAAAGCCATGATCGAGGAAACGGAAACGGATTCATCTGAATCGGAAAATGGCGAATAAAAACGAAAGAGAGGAGTGCTTACTCCTCTCTTTTTGTAAATTTCCGGTGCCACTCATACAGAATGTTGAGCGCTTCAATAGGGGAGAGTTGGTTTAAATCCAATTGTCGAAGCTCTTCTATGATAGGACTGGTTTCTGGGAAGAGAGCCATCTGTTCGGAAACGCCGATCCCTGAACGAGTGTGAGAATTATCATTTTCCAATTGTTTTAGAATTTCGAAAGAACGGGTGATGATGCTTTGTGGTAGTCCGGCTAATTGTGCGACATGGATGCCGTAGGAACGATCCGTACCACCTTTGATGATCTTATATAAGAACACTACTTTCCCGTCGGTCTCTGAAACTGCCACATTATAATTAGCCGCATTCGGGAGAGTATCTCCCAACTGGGTCAGTTCATGGTAATGCGTGGCAAAAAGAGTGCGCGAATGCAAATTGGGATGATTGTGGATGTATTCCAGCACTCCCCAGGCAATGGATAATCCGTCATAGGTACTGGTACCCCTGCCGATCTCATCCAAAACAAGCAGACTGCGCCCGGAAGCGTTATGCAGGATATTGGCCGTTTCGGTCATTTCTACCATGAAAGTTGATTGACCGGCATAGATCTCATCCTGCGCTCCAATGCGGGTGAAGATGCGATCCACAATGCCAATGGATGCTTCATCTGCCGGCACATAACTTCCAATCTGTGCTAACAACACGATCAAAGCAGTCTGGCGCAGAAAAGTGCTTTTTCCACTCATGTTGGGACCGGTGATGATCTTGATAAATTCATTTTCACTGAATGACACATCGTTGGGAATGAATGCTCTGGAAAGCTGTGTGCGTTCCACAACCGGGTGCCTGCCATTCTTGATTTTGATGGTTTTGCTATCAGTGATGACAGGTTTGCAATATTTGTTGAAAACAGCCGCATCAGCCAGACTGAGCAATGCATCCAGAGTGGCAAGGATCTGGGCGGTTTGTAAGATCTCCTGGACTGAATAGGCGATTTTCTGGCAGACTTCTTTGAATAACTCGACTTCCAACTGGTGGATGCGTTCTTCGGCATTCAGAACAATGGATTCATATTCTTTCATTTCAGGGGTAATAAAGCGTTCCCCATTGACCAACGTTTGTTTGCGAATATACTCAGCAGGAACCTGGTCGAGATAGCTGTTGGATATCTCAATATAATATCCAAAAACTTTGTTGTAACTAACTTTCAAAGATTTAATACCTGTTCGATCTTTTTCACTTTTTTCAAGATTGGCTATCCATTGACGGGCATTCTTGGAGGAACTGTATATCTTATCCAGTTCTGCAGAATAATCTTTTTTGATGATGCCAGAATTTTGCAGGGTAGCTGGTGGATCATCGTTGATAGCATGAGCTAATAATGCCAGGGTATCTGAACATAGATTAATTTCATCTGTAATTTTCTGATTATTAAATTTCAGAGTCTCTTTTATATGCGGGAGTAATTCCAGAGAATTGCGTAATGCTACCAAGTCGCGGGGTAAGGCATGTCCTGAGACAATGCGAGCTGCAATACGTTCTAGGTCAGAAATTTTCTTCAGACTACCCTTGAGTTCCTGGCGCAGTAATCCATCTGCCACAAATACTTCTACATGCTCCAGACGTTCTTGGATATGTTGGACATCGATCAAAGGTTTGTTCAACCACGAACGCAGCAAGCGTTTTCCTAACGGGTTGACCGTATAATCGATAACTGAAAGGAGTGATCCTTCTTCTCGCCCATCCCGGATGGTCTCGACCAATTCGAGATTATGGCGGGTTTCAGGATCGAGGATCATGTAGTCCTGAGTGTGGTAAGGCTTGATAACTTGTAGTGTTTTCAAAGATTGCGGGTCGGTTTCCTCCAGATATTGGAGAATAGCACCTGCTGCCGATATTGCATCTCTCTGGTTTTTCAATCCAAAACCGTCTAGAGTGGCAACATGCAACCAGCTCTGTAGCGCTTCCTGTGTCCGATTGGTTGCAAAAAACCAATCTTCGCGTGCGGTGCGGTGGTAACGCTCAAGACGGGCATCTTGGAAACTTTTGGGTAATAGTAACTCTGCTGGACTGATACGTGCTAGCTCGGAATATAGGAGATTAGTCTGACCATCTGCCAATTCGGTACAGAAGAATTCACCAGTGGTGATATCAACATATGCCAGTCCTACGTGATTGGGAGAGATCGAAAGTGCGGCCAGATAGTTGTTCTTTTCTGCTTTGAGGAAAGATGATTCTACCAGGGTGCCTGGGGTAATAACCCGTACAACTTCTCGCGGAAAAAGACCACGTTTAGGTTGCTCCCCGATTTGTTCACAGATAGCGACGTGATAACCTTTGTTGATAAGACGGGCAATATAATTTTCAGCAGCATGGTATGGAATACCCGCCATGGGTATGCGATTTCCTTTTGCCACACTACGGGAAGTTAACACTAGATCCAGTTCTTGCGATGCTATCTCAGCATCATGGTCGAAAGTTTCATAAAAATCTCCCAAGCGGAAGAACAAAATACAATCTGGGTATTGCCGTTTGATATCCAGATATTGTTGTCGGATGGGGGTCAGGTCAGATTTACTCATGATGGTTTACCATGTTTAGAACTCGGTTTCGATCTCTTGATTCATATCCCCGATCGGTTCGAGGTCGATTTCCCCAAAGATATCCGGTTGGGAAGCTTCTAATAAATGGTTTTTGATCAGTTCTAATAATGCTAAAAAAGTGACGATGATTTCTAATTTGGTATTCTGATCGATCAGTGAAGAAAATTTTGCATGAGAAATGGTTTTGAATTGGTTGATGATTTTGTTAATGCGTTTTTTTAAAGTCAATTGGGATATGGTGACGATCTCATCGATCGGTCTGAATTCTTCCTGGGTAATGATCAGATCGTTATAAAAAGCTGCTAAATCTGTTGCGGTAATATTGGATAGATCTAGTATCTCCTGTAGCCGTGGCGGTGGAGCTGTCCGAAAATAATTGCGGTAGTTAAGTTCTTCTCTTTCGTGTAGCCAGAGTCCGATATTTTTAAATTTCTTGTATTCGATAAGCTGGCGGACAAGTTCTTCTCCGCCTTCGATCTCAAGTTCCCCGGTTTCATCTGACTCAACAGGAAGCAATATTCGAGATTTGATAAGCACCAACTGAGCCGCGATTACTAAAAAGGCGGATACTTCAAGTGGATCATGGTCGCGGATCAGGCGCAGATGTTCCAGATATTGGTCGGTAACTTTGGCTAGTGATAATTGAGTGATATCCAATTCTTCCTTCTCAATCAATTGAAGAAGGAGATCCAAGGGACCTTCAAAAACGTCGGTCTCGATGATATATTTACTGGCAGCTTGTTTTAAGAACGGAATTTCCATGCGATAAATTATAGCAGGGGGTTTGGTATTAGCAATAGTGTATGTGAGATAGTAAAATAAGAATACATGCTTATGCTATCTACTTTCATGGAGGAATCTTGAAAGAATCATCAGATTTTATTCCAGAGTCACCGCAGAGTCTGGAAAGTCGTTTAGCGATTAAATTTAACAATATTCTTTTACTAATGCGTGCCCTAACACATCGTTCTTATTTGAATGAAAACCCCGAGGCGCTAGAAGATAATGAGCGACTGGAATTTTTAGGAGATGCAGTGTTGGATTTTTTGGTAGGAGAGTGGCTTTATGATCGCTATCCGGAAATGCCGGAAGGTGACTTGACGCAGATGCGTTCTGCCCTAGTACAGACGGAAGAATTGGCTGATTTTGCCCGTATCATCAAATTGGGTGACGCATTGCGTCTTGGACGAGGGGAAATCAAAACTGGTGGGCGTACTCGTAGCAGCCTGCTTTGTGATGCCTTTGAAGCATTCGTAGGGGCAATGTATATCGATCAGGGGCTGCCATCCATCCGTAAATTTATTAATCCACTTTTGGATGAAGCGGTGGAAGATATAATGGAGCAACATAAAAACGAAGACCCAAAATCGAAGTTGCAGGAATGGTCACAATCGTTGGGATATCCTCCACCAAAATATGTCACCCTTAAAGCCTCCGGACCAGACCATTCCAAATTGTTTGAAGTAGAAGTGTTCATTAATAAAAAGGCTTATGCAAAAGGAAATGGGCGAAGTAAACAGGCTGCCGAGAAAGATGCAGCCAAACAAGCACTAGAAAGAATTCACCAGGAATAGACTCGTTTATGAATCAGAAATTGGAAGCTCTTGAATTGCATGGCTATAAAACTTTTGCATTAAAAACCGCGTTCCTGTTCCCCGATAAGATTACAGCAGTTGTGGGACCTAACGGTTCGGGAAAATCGAATATAGCAGATTCGATCCGCTGGGTGCTCGGAGAACAGGCTTATAGCATATTACGCGGTAAAAAAACCGAGGATATGATCTATTCTGGATCTACCCAGCGTTCTAAAATGTCCATGGCCTCTGCCACCATCCGATTCAATAATGAAGACGGCTGGCTTCCGATCGATTTTGATCAAGTCAGTATCACCCGCAGGGCGTACCGCAGTGGTGAAAATGAATATCTAATCAATGAAAAAAAAGTGCGTTTGCGAGATATTCAAGAATTACTGGCGAATTCCGGTTTGGCTGAGAGAACTTACACTATCATCGGGCAGGGTTTAGTGGATTCGGCACTGTCTTTGAAACCGCAGGACCGTCGCTTATTTTTTGAAGAGGCAGCAGGCATTCGTCTTTATCGTGCCAGACGTGAGGAAGCAATTCGTAAGCTGGATAAAACCGTAGACAATATGGATCGTGTTCGAGATATTTTACATGAGATCCATCCTCGTATGTTACGTCTTGAAAAGCAGGTGGAACGTGCCAAAGAATATAATCGCATCAACGCTGACCTGCAGTTACTACTGAAAGATTGGTACGGTTATCGCTGGAATATCCTGCAGCAAGACTATAGGAATTCGATGGATGCTAAAACTAAAAAAGAGGATGAGTTAAATTCTATCCGAAATGAAGTGGCGGTTGGTGATGAAGCAATTTCTGCAAGCAGACAGATATTACAGGAGAAACGTGAAGAATTATCTGTCTTGAACGAGCAATTATCGGAACTGCAGGATGAAAAAGAAAAGGTCAATCGTGATCTGGCAATCATTGAAGAGAGATTCAAGGGATATGAAGAACAGCGAGACTCTTTAAAGTCTTCACTGGCATATTCGGAAGAAGAATTGTCTACTCGTCTGGAACAAAAAGACGAGATAGATAGGCAATTTAATGAATATGAAAACAACTTGAGCAAAACGAGAATAGAACTGGAAGAACTTGAGAAATCTCTCAACCAGAAAAAATCAGAACTGCAGGAAATTCATAATCAAATTGAAACCAAGCAGAGCAATAAATTAGAATTCGATAAACTCATCGTGGGTAGTCAAGCGAAAAGCAGCGATCTTGATTCACGTATTGATATCCTGGTCAAACGGCGAACGGAACTTGATGAAACCATCAAAATTCAAGAAGAAAAGCTTCAGGAGTTAAACAGCGAGGTTAATCAATTCCAGTCATTCTATGATGAGCAGGTTAGGCTGAGGGAGCAGGAAAATAATGCCTACCAGATTTTGCTTTCGCAAAAATTGGAATTGGAACAAGAAATCACAAATATATCACAAAAATTACAGAAGACCCGTAATGATCTCGCTGCTCGTGAAACACAGTTGAATGTGTTGGAAAGTGCTAAAAAGAATTTAGAAGGATTCAAAACTGGCACCAAAAAGATATTGCAGGTTGCACAACAGAAACGCCTACCGGGTAACTTTGAACTACTACTTTCGTGCATGCGGGTGGAGAATGGTTATGAAAAAGCAGTAGCAGCCTTGCTGGGCGATGCCGCTGAGGGTTTAGTGCTTGATCAATCTATGCAATTGAGTTCCATCTTATCCCTGATTCAAGAAAGTGGTGAAGCACATTCGATCCTTTTACCTAAGGCTCTGATAAAAGCAGATGGGATGAAGAGGTTGGTTTCTTTAACAGGTTGCCATCCAATTCTCGAATTTGTGCATGCTACTGCCGAGTATGAACCTATTCTAAACGTATTGTTTGCAGATACATTTGTGCTTGAAAACGAAAAGGAGCTGGAAGGTGTGCTGTTAAAATTGAGTAGCCAACAGAAAATCGTACTCAAAGATGGTGGAATATTTTACGGAAATGGCATCATTTCAGTGGGCGGCACGACTAGCGAATTTATCTTTAAACGTGAAAAAGAAATTCAAGAATTGCATCGTACGATGAAAGATTTGCTGGAGGAAATTGGTGTTTATGAAAAAGGTGAACAAAAGCTCAGAAATACCGAACAAACCCTAAATGAACAGATTTCTTCATCAAAAACAAAGATTGCCGATTTCGAAAAAGAAGAAAAAACAATCCTCTCCGGATTGCGTAATATACAGAATAAATATTCCAATGCTACCCAAGATGTTCGCCTAAATAAAGAATTGGTAGCAAAACTGCTGGTTGATATTCAAGAAGCTATTGATGCCAAGAATGCGATAAAGCAGACATTGAGAGAGGCGCAAAACCAAGCTGAAAGCTTACAGATCGAACTCGAACAGTTACGGTTTCAAGAAACATCCAATTCAATGGATGATTTGAATCAGGATTTCTATCGGAAGAAAACTGAATATGCGGTAATCCAGGAGAGCTTTGTAGGAGCGAAGAATCGTTTACAAGATTCAGAACACTTGATTGTAGGTTTGAAAAGCCAATGTAATGAGATCAAAATCAAACTTGCACAACTTGAGAAGCAGCATTCCGAACTGGTGGTGCGTTATGATGATAATTCAGATCGGGTAAATGTTCTCACTGTTCAAATTGAGAGTCTTCGGGGGAAAATAAAACCGATCGAAGAAACTATCAATATGATCAATATTGAGATCGATCATCGCCTCGCTACAATAGAAAATTTACGTAAGAACCAGAGTATCATCGAACGGCATTTTATTCAACTGGAAATGCGAGTGGATAAGGTCAAGAATCAGATGGATAATCTGAAGGAGCGTATCTCGGATGATTTTGGATTAGTTTCATACGATTATCAACCTGAGGTGAGTGGACCAAGACCATTGCCCATTGATGGGATGGTAGCCAATTTACCAAAGATCACACAGGTGTCTGATGATCTTGAAGATCAGATCAAAACCTTGAAAACTGCTATCCGGCGCATGGGTTCTGTAAATCCAGAAGCGGAAAAAGAATACAACGAAGAGAGCGAACGCTATACTTTCCTAACCTCTCAGATCGCGGACCTCGAACAAGCAGAAAAAGACTTGCGTAAGGTCGTGGTTGAATTGGAAGATATTATCAAGATCAAGTTTAATGAAACATTTAAAGCTGTGAACGAGGAATTTTCGAAGATTTTCAAACAATTATTTGGTGGGGGATCTGCAAAACTGGTCATTGAAGACGAAGAGAATATTACCGAAACGGGAATAGAGATCGAAGCGACCCTGCCTGGCAAACGAAAACAAGAGCTGGCATTGTTGTCAGGAGGTGAACGCAGTTTAACGGCTATTGCTCTTATCTTTTCCCTATTAAAAATTTCTCCTACCCCATTTTGTGTGTTAGATGAAGTGGATGCTATGCTGGATGAATCAAATGTGGTGCGATTGGGACAATTGATGCAGGAACTGAGCGATCGTACCCAATTCATTGTCATCACACACAATCGCAATACCGTTCAACTCGCTAATGTGATTTATGGGGTGACTATGGGTCGAGATTCTGCTAGCCAGGTTATCAGTCTGCAACTCGAAGAAGTGACCGAAGAGATGGTCGAATAAAAACAGAATAAAAAAGGAGCTCACAGCTCCTTTTCTTTTTTCTAATTTGAAACTCTCATATTGTAAGCAACGGATGGTTCAGATGGAACATGATCCAACCAATTGGAGCTTTTGGTTATGGTAAGACTATCTTTAATTTCCTGGAACCAGAGACTGTAGTAGTTGCTTTGCAAGCGCTGGTAATCGTAGTCACTTTCAATATCACGTTCTTCGTGACCGAGGATCTGAATAACATGCCATCCAAAAGATGATTCTACCGGATTACTGATCTCTCCAATATTAAGACGGAAGGCTTCCGTTTCGAACGCTTCAACCATCTGACCCTGTGGGAACCAACCAAGGTCACCACAGTTTTCCTGACCAGATTGATCAAGGGTGACTTCACTACATACGGCATTCCAATCTTCCCCACCAGCTAGGCGGTTCAATATGGCAATCGCTTCATCTTGTGTTTCAACCAAGATATGACGTGCCCAAACTTGATCTTGTTTGCGAGGAATGTCAGCGATAATTGCGTCGTAGATTTTTTGAGTGAGCATGTAGTTGCGGAGGTAATTACGCAAAACGGATTCACTTACGCCGATCCCTTCAAGATTAGTGAGGTAACTCTGGTAATTCTGTTCGTAAATATCTTCTGTGTACACAGTTGCGGTGGGATAAGGGGTAGCGGTACTAGCTAACTCCTCACTTGTGGGAGCTGGTTCTATCGCGGTTGCGGTAGGTAGGGGTGTTTGAGTAGCGGTGCTTTCGACAGTCTGGAGAGTTCCTTCTAGTGTTGTGGTTGGAAGGATAGGGGTTTCTATCACTGGTGCAACTGCTACCATGGTCTTTTGTAGACTGGTTAAAGTAGAAGTTGGCTCTAAAGCATAGGTCACAGTGGGTGTTGCGGTTCCATTGGGGTAGTATTCAAATAGCTCCTGCATCATATCTTCCACTTCTTGATCAGTCACAGTGATGCCCATTTTCTCAGCTTCGATGCTGGCTATTTGTTCATCGATCATATTGTCCAGCACATATTCACCGAAATACTCGGTGTCATCCAGGATGGAAAGCAATTGGGTCAACTGTTCTTTATAGTAGCTAACATAATCTGAATTATCTCCTACCAGAACCATTTGTGCAGCGATCATATTATATTGGAGAACATAAGAATTTCTCTCCAGCTTTACCCGCTCACTGAATTCTTTTCCATCTATCTCGCGGTCACCTACGGCAGCCACGGGTTTATTGTATTTCAGAACGCGGTCATACAAAAATGCATATCCGATCAATCCGACCACGATCACTGCGAAAATAATGAATCCGATCACTAGCCGTTTCGAATTCCTACTTTCTTTGGTATTTTCAATGTGGGGCTTGGTCTCTTTCTCCCGTGGTTTCATTTTGCTTGACATGATGACTCTCCGTTATATTAACGATTGTTCTTTTGCCAGGTGCCGCCAATGAAGGGCAGCAATGCAACGTGTCTGGACCTTTTTATTTCGGTAGCTAAAGCGCGCTGATGTTTTGCGCAGGTGCCCGTCTGTCGCCGAGGACGAATTTTCCCTTCTTCGGTGATGTAGCGTTTTAATAATTCGACGTTCTTGTAATCGATTTCCTGGGTTTTATCTGAACAGAACTGGCAAAATTTCGGACGGGCAATATAACGCCGCGAACCACGACCTTGAAACCGTTCTTCCTGTTCTTCCCCAGATGAATCTCGTCTATCTTCACTCATGGGTTGTTTTCCTTTCTAAAAAGATTGTTTTTCAAAATTCTTGTATGTTCGATAGATCCTCATCACCATTTTCATCACATGAGTTTCGTTCTCCCAGGATCATCATTTCAGCTGCAACGATCTCAACACTAGTGCGCTGATTGCCATCGGTGTCTTCCCAGCGGCGCGTCTGCAATCTGCCTTCGACGTAAACACGATCTCCTTTGAAAAGATGATCTTTGCAAATTTCAGCCAGATTGTTCCAACAGACCACATTGAACCATTCTGTTTCCGAATGTTTTTGTCCACTGGTATCAATCCATACGTGATTGGTTGCAACTGAAAAAGTGGTTACTGGTTTTCCTGAAGGTGTATAACGCATTTCAGGATCTCTACCCAAATTACCAATAATCATGACCTTGTTAAGACTGCGACTCATACAAAACTCCAATTTCTGTTATTTAGCGATCAGCATATAACGCATGACCGGTTCCAGAATGCGGATGTTACGTTCAAGTTCAGCATTATTGGCAGGATCCAATTCAAGGTTGAGTAGATAATACAATCCCTCATATTGTTTCTGAATTGGATATGCAAGCCGTCGTTTTCCCCATTCCTGTATTTCCGTGATCTTTCCCTTGCCAGTTTCAATCCAGTTTTTGATCTTATCCATAGCTTGATTCACGGCTTCATCATCCAGATCTGGGTGAATGATAACCATCAATTCATAGGTGTGCATAAGGATTCCTCCTTTCCATGGGTATGCTCCCGTTCATTACCGCAGGTTATGCCAGGAGCGGAAAGGTAGTTAACGTTTGTCAACTAACTAACCGTGCCCAAGTTTAACATAAAGCATGGAAAATAACCAGTCATTAGTCATCTGCAAAATAGAGGCTGGAGTGTGAGATGAATCGATTGAGAAATTGTTATGTTGGAGATTTCTTTGAAGGATTTCATAAAACAGGAACAATTCAATTAGCCTTTTTAAATTCGAATTTGCAGAAAAAAGGTTGCATAATCTTAAACTCATTGATAATCAGTTATTTAGTGCATTGTTCCGTATATGAATGATTCATTAATGTTGTGTCGTAAGGAAATTCATAGGTAGAGTAATATGTTTCATCAACTAAATATGGATAATCTGCTGCAAAGTATTGATTAAAAACAACACGGAAAGTATTAACCGGACTAATGGTCGAATATAAAGATGAATAGTTTCCATCGGGGAAGTAATAGGCGTTGAGAATTGCCTGACGATAAGGTTCTTTGATTCCCGTATCCCCCTGGATTATGATGATTGGTTCATTCTTAGAATCCTCTAGAATTTTATCGACTATTGAGATGATTTTATTGTTGATAAAAGTAACCTGATTCGAATAACCGGATAGAAAATACTCTTCGTTTATTGGGGTTCCTCTATCTATGGGATTATCCCAGTAACCAGGGTCGGTAAGGATATCTCCTTCTGAACTGAATACGTAAGGATAATGGGGGATTAGTATATGAGCAAACACGAATTTGGGAGAATCCCATTTGGGGATTTCTTTTAATGATTCCAGGATAAATAATTCCCTGTTGATATGGTTTGAGTAAGGGAAGTGTATATCTTGAAAATGGTTTTCAATAAATTTCGATGATGAATCTAGAATTGACAGAAATCCTGTTGAGCGGATCAGCATTGATTCGAATTCATTTATTTTGCTTCCAACGATCATATCAACATTTGTTCGATCTGGTTGCAAATAGATATCTGCTGTTTTCCAGCTGCTCCAATAATAACCGGTTTCAAATGCAATGGTAGTGTATCCAGAATCCTCCAGCATAGCCCTGACTTTATTATTCTTCAGATAATAATCTAATAGTGTCTCATCCGTATTTTCAGGAGTGAAAATAGTATCTATGTCTTTAATATATTCAAAATTTAAGGAGGAGGTAAGAGAAAGGCTTGTGAAGAAATAATTACTATTACTACAATTTGCGATATAAAATCCCTTATCGGTAAGTGTCTGTAAAAAAACATTATTATCGATGCCTATTTTGTTTAGTGCATCATTCCTGGCATATGTGTCTAAAATTATGTAATAAATATCTGGATTGGTAATATATCCATCTTGTCTATCGATTGGCAATTCAGTACCAGAGATCGTTTGCGTTCTGTGTAATTTGATATTGTACTGACATATATTAAATAAAAGAGGAATTATCAAGAATAATGAAAACAGATTAAGTAAAAATATTGATTCTTTGACTTTGCCTTTTTGTTTCTTTAAAAAGAGAATGATGATTATGAAAGAAATTATAAAGAGAGGAGTGAGAAAACGATGCCGTCCTAAAATTCTGATGAATGATTCCAATTGTTCGAAATATTGATAGACACTTCCGTATATGAAAAACAGGAAAATTGCCAAAGAAGTTACTACCGCCGAAAAATTATTGTCTTTTGTAATCAATCGAAGTATCACAAAAAAAATGACTGACAGACAAGCAGAAATTACCAGGGAGCGAAAGATAAATATGATGTCAATTTGCTCGATGTTGTTAACGTATAGAAATAAAGGGAAATAAATACTTAGGAATACAAAGTGAAAATTTTTTTGAAATATGTTTGTCATGAGCTGTCTCTCTTAGTTTAGAATAAACAACTATACTTATTCCACTGATGTAAATATTAAGTCCGGAAAGATTTCACTTACTGATCTTGCTATTAGAAAATAATTATAGCCATTTTAAGATGCATGCAAGTATGATATATCTCTCAACAGTCGTTTCTAATGAAACTGATCCATTACAATATCTTATGGTTAAATTGATGGTAATCAAACCGGGAGGATGTGAATGCAAGATAATCTGTCTTTTTTCTTCGAGCCCAGCAGCGTAGCTGTGATTGGTGCTTCTGCTAATCCTGATAAATTAAGCTATGGAATCCTGAAAAACCTCAGTCAATATGGCTACGAAGGAAAAATATTCCCAATCAATCCAAAATCTGCTGAGATCCTGGGTTATCCATGTTATAAGAGTGTTAATGATGTCCCCGAAGATGTGGATTTGGCAGTGATTATTTTGCCAGCAGAAATGATTCTGGATGTACTGCGCGCTTGCGGGGCGAAAGGAGTAAAGGCTTGCATCATCATTTCTGGTGGGTTTAAAGAATTGGGTGAAGAGGGCAAAAAAAGGGAAGAACAGATGGAGATCGCTGCCCATGAAATGGGCATTCGCATCATCGGACCTAATTGTGTCGGAAATGTGAATACTTATTCCGGGCTGAATACGACCTTTATCAAAGGCATGCCCGCTAAAGGCGGTATTGCGTTTGTTTCCCAGTCTGGAGCGGTATGTGGGGGAGTGGTTGATCATATTCTCAATGAAGGGATCGGCTTTTCTCATTTGATCAGTTTAGGGAATGAGATGGATGTGACAGAAACTGACATGATCGAATATCTGGCAAATGATCCGGAAACGAAGGTGATTGCAGCCTATGTAGAATCGATTCGGGATGGTGGGCGTTTTATGCGAGTTGCCAGTCGTGTGACCCGTCAAAAACCGATCGTATTATTAAAAGCCGGAAAAAGTGAATCAGGTGCAAAAGCCGTATCTTCTCATACGGGTTCACTGGCTGGATCGCAGACTGCTTACTCTACCGCCTTTCACCAGTCTGGGGTCATTGAGGTTGATTCCCTACGTTCATTGCTACAGGTCGCTATGGCGTTCGATTTCCAACCATTACCTGAGAATAATCAAGCGGTGATTTTTACCAATGCGGGTGGCCCTGCAGCTCTTTTATCAGATGGTCTGGATGTGCATGGGTTTAAACTTGCTGATCTCACTGAAGAAACACAGCAACAGTTGAAAACTGGGCTTAACCCGGCTGCCCAGACCATGAACCCCATCGATATGTTGGGGGGGGCTAACGAAGAAGAATATGCATTTGCACTGCGCGTAGCCATTGAAAAAAGTGATACCGGAACGTTGTTGCCAGTCTTGGTGCCTCAGGCACTGGTGCATCCAGTAGCAGTAGCCGAAGCTTTTATTCGGGAAACGGAAAAAAGCCATCGTACAGTAATTGCCTGTATGGTAGGAAAACATAGCATCGATGAGGCGAAGTTGTTGCTGCACCAAAACCGTATTCCGGTCGTGGATTTTCCAGAAGATATTGGAAAAATTCTAAGTGCAATGCTGGATTATCGGTTATATAGAGAACAACCTAGTGGTCAAAAAGAAATGCAATCCGGAACCAAAAAAAAGAAAGCGATCGAATATTTCAGCCGAAAGGACGACAAGAAATTCCTGGGAGAAGCGGAAACACGCCCACTGCTGGATCTTTACGGGATCCGCACAGTGGCTGGAATGCATACCCACAATTTGTTGGATACCCAAGCAGCAGCCGAAAAACTGGGTTATCCTGTAGTACTCAAGATTGTTTCGAATGATATTCTGCATAAATCTGATGCCGGTGGAATTCGCCTTGATATTCGTGATCAAATGCATTTGGATAGTGCCTATCGATCGCTGTTAGCAGAAGTAAAGGACAAATGTCCTGAGGCAAAACTTGAAGGAGTGTTGGTCGAGAAAATGTATTTAGAAGGAGAAGAGGTCATCATCGGAATGAAACGAGATACTAATTTTGGACCGATGTTGATGTTCGGAATGGGTGGTATCTACGTCGAAGCGTTTCACGATGTAAGTTTCCGGATCGCACCGCTTGATATGGATGAAATTCATCGCATGATCGACGAAACAGTGGCTGGCAAAGTTTTGAGAGGTCTTCGCGGAACCATGTATGATGTAGATGCAGTGGCATCCGTTATTCATGCGCTTGGGCAAATGGCGGTCGATTTCACACAAATCCAGGAGATTGAGATCAATCCGCTTAAAGTCCTAAGAAGTGAAAAAGGGGCAATTGCCCTGGATGCCAGAATGATTCTTTTATGAAGGATTCAATGATGAGAAAGAAAATCGCACTTCCAACATATGCTAATGATATTGTCGGAGAGATTAAACGTTTTGATGAAAGGGATACCACTTTTGCAGTGCATGATCTGTATCGTTATTATGGTGAACAATCTGCCCTTTTTAATGAATATTTCTCGTCTCACTCTGATCTGCGAAAATTCTATGAGCTGCAAGACGCCAAATTGAATTTAGGTGCTACTGGCAAGAATGATGCTCCTATGTTCGCTGCCCAATTCTGGGCATTGCGTATGGTTAGCATGGAGAGATTCGTGGAAGGTGATCCGGCACTTCGAAAAACAAAAATGGATCCCACGCGCGCCAGTGAAAAGATCAAACGAATTGGAAAATTCTTAGGGGCTGACTTGATCGGGATAGCTGCTCTCAAACAGGAATGGGTTTATTCTCACGTTGGTAGTACCAATGGGGATCAACCCGGATTTAATGTGCGTGGAACTGCCATCGATTTGAGTACCCATACCAGTGCTATCACCATTGGGATCCATATGGATTACGATCTGATGCAGTATAGCCCGCATTTCCCCGAACTATTGGCAACAGCCCGAGGATATACTTCCACTGCATGGGTTTCTATCCAATTGGCTGCAATGCTGCGCCAATGGGGTTACTCTGCCCGTGCACATCACTTTGGGAATTACCAAGTTTTACCGGTCCCCATTGCTGTAGACTGTGGTCTGGGGGAGCTTTCAAGAGCAGGTTATCTATTGACAAAAGAATTTGGATTGGGATTGAGACTGGCGGTGATCACGACCGATATGCCAATAGCTTACGATGTTCCGGTCGATATCGGAGTGCAATCATTTTGCGAGCAATGTGAATTATGTGCCCGTTACTGCCCTTCCAAAGCTATTCCTCATGGTCCAAAACAGGAGTTCAATGGTGTAATGAAATGGAAATTGGACGAAAAAAAGTGTTACTCCTACTGGGCTGTGAATCAGACCGATTGTGGTATGTGCATGTCTGTATGTCCTTGGACAAAACCGCCAACCCTCTTTCATAAAACTATGTCTAAATTTGCTTCAATCAAGGGACCGCATCAACGCTGGATGGCATGGGCGGATGATCTCGTCTATCATAATGCCAAACCCAAAATGAAGGCAGCGGATTTTATGGATTGTTAATCATTATTTATAGATTTTGCTTGCTTGTAGGCTTGCAGTGTACGTTCGCGAGCTTGGGTATGATCAACAATTCGCTTAGAATACTCCAGCCCGATCCGGCAGTTTGATGTGTTCTGAATATCAAGGGGCATTTTCCACGGAGTATGGATGTATTTCAGCGGTACGTTGGCAAGTTCGTCAACCCAGCGGTAAATATAGGTGCCTTGAGCATCGAATTTCTTACTTTGACTGACAGGGTTGAAAATGCGAAAGTAAGGTGCGGCGTCGGTGCCGGTTCCGGCGGACCACTGCCAGCCACCGTTATTGGCAGCCACATCCGCATCCAGCAGATTTTGCATGAACCACTTTTCTCCCCATTGCCAATTGATGAGTAGATCTTTGCATAAAAAGGAAGCGACCACCATGCGCGCGCGATTATGCATCCAACCGGTTTCTTGTAGCTGGCGCATTCCGGCATCTACTAATGGATAACCGGTTCTTCCTTCCTGCCAGGCTTTGAAATGCTCTTCATTATCCGTCCATGGAATTTGTTCGTAATCCAACCGGAAAGGATGGTGTAGCACATGCGGGAATTTCGCGAGGATCATCATGAAAAATTCGCGCCAGATCAGTTCGTTGATCCAGCTATCAATCCCGGCATGCTGATCCGTATCTTGTTTTGCTTGTTGAAGCAAGAATGCTTGCTGAAAAACATCACGGATGGAAAGGATTCCAAAATGGAGATAGGGGGATAACATGGAAGTGCCATCTTGGGTGAGCAGGTCGCGTTCTTTGTGGTAATGAACAATGCAATTATTCAGAAAATGGGAGAGCCGTTCTTGGGCAGCTATTTCACCCGCCGGAAATAATTTTGAAGATGAAGAATCGGGAAACGTTTCCGAAACTAGGTTGGCTGTTGGAAATGGTAATCGGAGAGGTTCATGAAAGATCTCTACAAGCTCAACCTGTTCTTTCCACCTGCGGGCAAAGGGTGTGAAGACCGTGTAGGGATTACCATCTTTTTTATATATCTGATTAGGAGAGAGGATGCTTACCCCCGCTGTTAGCGTCAAAGGTAGTTGATTGGCTGTTTTTTCATCCCGTACCATGGCATAGGGAGTGTGATCTGCTTCGGCATAGATGGCAGTGACATTATGCTCATGAAAGACTTTCTGCAGACATATCGATGGTTCACCACGCATCACGATCAAACGACTGCCTTTATCACGGAGTCCTTTATCCATTGCTTTCAGGTTTTCGATGAGAAAATCGGTACGGCGTGGATTGGAATTGCGAAGAAGCTGATCATCCAGAATAAAAACCGGCATGATCGTTTCATGATTGCTTAGCGCAACGGTTAAAGCCTGATTGTCATGCAATCGCAGATCGCGCCTGATCCACCAAATCGCTATATCTTGATGCTTGTTAACCATCACAACATAGATACCTGTTATAGTTAATTATATACGGATGAGGGTTATCAGTACCCCCATTGTAGATTGATCGATGGAGGAGGAGTGTTTTGTTTGATGGCATTGAGCAAGTCGGCTAATGCCATCACCCGTTCACGTTCCACATCATCAACTGCCAGACCACCGGCTTTGTGGGGGCTCATGATAATGTTGTCCAGTTCGTGGAAAGGCTCATCCGCCGGAAAAGTGTGTAACCGATCTTCAACACTCTCGGGGTAGTTGTACCATACATCAATAGCAGCTCCTGCGATCCTTTTACTGCGTAGTGCTGCATATAGGGCATGCTGATCTATGACTTCGCCACGTCCTACATTCACCACGATTGATCGGTTGGATAGTAGCGCAAATTCATTGGTGGAGATCAACCCCCTGGTTTCTGGTGTAAGTGGTAGGGTAACGATCAGGAAATCAGTTTTTGGAAGGAGAGTGGGTAGATCTTGTAAAGGATGGATATGTACTGGACCATCATTTTCAACAGAAGAAATGCTCTTCCTGATTGCTGAAATATGCACTCCGGATGGCTCCAATAAGCGTGCAATGTTCTGCCCGATGGTACCGTAACCTAAGATCAATACCTGCCTTCTATATAACATCCCACTGGTCGAAGGCAGGTATCGAAGAGACCAATCTCCCCGGGTCAATGTATTGTGCAATGGAATAATGTGCTTTACAGCAGCCAATAGCAATGCCAGTGTGTATTCTGCTACTGCCCTGGCATTATGATGCAGATTATAAATGTGGATAGCGGGGAAGCGAAGTAAAAGGGTGCGGGTCTCTTCTGGAATCCCGGCATAAGGAATGATCACGCTCTGCAATCTCGGATGGTTGGTGATCATGGCTGTTGAAGGTTTTCCCTCGACTAAAACATCGTATTCCTTCATTGGAAGAGATCCTTCGTGAATGTCGATCCCCTCCAATAAGGCAGATCGCAGCAGTTTGCTATAATCAGATTGCATGGCTTGCGGGATGAAAACAGAAAGAACGTTCATGGCTTAATATATTTCACGGTTATCTTTTGATTTTTTTCTTTCTTTAGAAAAGAATATTATAGGGG
>JAAZNC010000042.1 GCA_012798455.1 Chloroflexota bacterium
GATGATTCATTTTTTAATCTTTCACATTTTCCCAAGATCAACGAACATGAAATTAAATAAAAAAGAACACTTTCTTTGTGAAAGTGCTCTTTATGGTAAAGCAATTTTGTTTACTTTACGATGTTCACCAACCTACCCGGCACATAGATCACCTTACGCGGTTTCGCTCCATCCAGGAACTTATGCACCGTCTCACTCGCCAGTGCCAATTCCTTGGCTTTCGTTTCGCTGATATCCACCGGAACAATGATCTTGTCGCGCAGTTTGCCATTCACCTGAATCACCAGCGTGATCTCATCCTCTGCGGTGGCTTGTTCATCCACTGCTGGCCATGATTGAGTATGGATGGAATAGGGCATCCTCAGACGTTCCCACAGTTCTTCGGCGATGTGTGGGCAAACCGGTGCCAGCATACGTAGATAGATGTTGGTGGCTTCCTGCCAGACAGGGGTTCCATAAGCTCCATCCATGCGGGCATCTTGTAAAGAATTCGCCAGCTCCATCAAACCAGATACGATGGTATTGAACTCAAATTGTTCGTAATCGCGCGTGATCGCCTGCAGAGTCTGGTGTAGTTTGCGGCGCAACACTTTGCTCTTCTCCGCGCTATAGTTGCCGGGTTTTCCCGCATCCAGAAAAAGATTCCAAATACGATTCAGCCAGCGCTGCACACCGGTGATATTCCCGGGATCCCACGGACCTCCTTCTGCCCAGCGGAAGCCGAACATCAGGAAGGCGCGCACCGTATCCGCGCCATACAAGCGCACCTGTTCATCAGGATCCACCACATTCCCGCGCGATTTGCTCATGCGTTGCCCATCGGGTCCCAGGATCTGACCCTGATTGCGGAGCTGGAGCATGGGCTCGGCGCCCTTCACGATGCCCAGATCGCGGCAGGCTTTATGGAAAAAGCGGGTGTACATCAAATGCATGGTGGCGTGTTCGATGCCACCGGTGTAGGTATCCACCGGCATCCAGTAATCATATTCTTTTTGATCAAAAGGCGCCTGCTCTTCATGCAGGCTCAAATAGCGCAGGTGATACCAGGAAGAGCACATGAAGGTATCCATGGTGTCCGTCTCGCGTTCGGCTTTGCCACCACACTGTGGACAGGTGGTGAAGCGCCAGGTAGGATGTAATTTAAGCGGGCTTTCTCCGGTTGGCTTCCACTCGACGTCATCGGGCAACAACACCGGCAGGTCTTCATCCGGTACAGGAACCGTTCCGCATTTTTCGCAATACAGCACCGGGATAGGTGCACCCCAATAGCGCTGGCGAGAGATCAGCCAATCACGCAGCCGGTAGTTGACCGACTTTTTGCCAAAGCCCCTTTCCTCGACGAAGTTGATCGCTTGATTAAAAGCCTCATCCGCCGGCGTTCCGTTCAGCGGTCCGGAATTGACCATGGTTCCCCTGGCAGGAACGGATTCGGTCATAGTAACACCATCCAAAGCCGGCATATCATCCGGTTGGATAACCACTTTTACTTCCAAGCCGAATTTGCGTGCGAATTCAAAATCGCGCTGGTCATGAGCAGGCACCGCCATGATAGCACCGGTGCCATAGTTCATCAGCACGTAATCAGCTACCCAGATCGGAATGCGTTCTCCATTGACCGGGTTGATAGCATAACCACCCGTGAAAACACCCGTCTTCTCCTTATCGGTGGCTTCACGCTGAATATCGGTCTGGCGAATGGCTTCTGCCACGTAGGTTTCCACCTGATCTTTTTGCCCGGCACTGGTGATCTTCTTGACCAACGGATGTTCAGGAGCCAGCACCATAAAAGTGGCGCCCCACAGCGTATCCGGTCGGGTGGTGAAGATCTCCATCGGGTCACCCTGCTCGGTCTTGAAAATCACTGCAGCCCCTTCCGAACGTCCAATCCAGTTAGTCTGCAGAGTCTTGACCGGTTCCGGCCAGTCCAGGCCGGTAAAATCGAGCAATTCATCGGCATAATTGGTGATGCGGAAGAACCATTGTTCCAATTCTTTTTTAATAACGGGCGTATGGCAGCGTTCACAATGCCGGTCATCCCCCACCACCTGCTCGCGCGCCAGGGTAGTATTGCAATGCGGACACCAATCTACCAGAGATTTCTGGCGATAAGCCAATCCATTTTTCAAGAACTGGCTGAAGAACCACTGTGTCCAGCGGTAATACTGCGGATCGGCGGAAATCATCTCGCGCCGCCAGTCGAACATATTGCCCATGCTGCGCATCTGTTCGCGCATGTGGTCGATATTGTCATAGGTCCATTGTTTGGGATGGATATTGCGCTGGATGGCGGCATTTTCCGCCGGCAACCCGAACGCGTCAAAGCCCATTGGGAACATCACGTTATAGCCATGCATACGCAAAAATCTGGCACGCGCATCCGAGGGCGTCATGGCATACCAGTGACCAATATGCAGGTTGCCAGAAGGATAAGGAAGCATGGTCATGGCATAGTATTTGGGTTTGGAAGGATCGATATCAGCATGGTAAAGACCATCAACTTCCCATTTTTTCTGCCATTTCGGCTCAATCTTGGCAGGTATATAACGAGGTGTAGTAGATACGGGCATAAGTGCAACCTTTCACTATTAAGTAAAAAATCCTTCATCCTCAGGGACGAAGGGTTTCTCCGTGGTACCACCCTGATTGTTCGCGCGCGAACCTCTCAGGCAGCTCTAACGGGCTTATCCGGTCGCAGCTACTTTATTCACCGTGACAGCTTGGCGATCTCTTGCCAAGAGGCGAGTTCTTCCTCAAGCGCTCCAGGGGCGCTGGACCGGGCTCACACCTTTCCCTCCCGATTCGCTGCTGGATGAAATAGTACTCCTCTTCTCGCTTTTTAATCTTCTGTTGTTACAGTGGACCCAGAGAGATTCGAACTCTCGACCTTCTCAATGCCATTGAGACGCGCTCCCAACTGCGCTATGGGCCCGGTTGGTTTACCCGAGTGGACCTGGAGGGAGTCGAACCCTCGACCTCTTCAGTGCGATTGAAGCGCGCTCCCACTGCGCTACAGGCCCGTTCTTTAGGGCAGGAAAATTCTACCCAAGAGATACCTGTCTGTCAAGACAAGTGACGATATCAGAGTATATCACAAGTGCCAAAATCTTATCCAGATGGCAGTAATCTACTTTTTAGATCAGCCAGAGCCACATCGCGCGGATGATACCAGACCGTCTGGATGCCCAGCCGCTGTGCCCCTGCGATATTTTCCTTGAAATCATCCACGAACAACGCCTGCTGCGGTTCCACCTGCAATCGATCCAGCACCAGCCGGTAGATCTGCTCATCCGGTTTGCGCATGCCCACTTCATACGAAAAGATGCTGATCTCAAACAGATCCAGGAAGGTGAAGCGTTCCTGCATCCATTGCCGGGTTCCTTCGAAAGCATTGCTCAACAGCGCCAATTTGTAATGGGGTTTCAGAGCGCGTACGAACTGCACCAGCTCCTGATCTTCTTCATCCCGGCTGAAGAATTCTGCCACAAAAGCTTCCACATCTGACCGGGAATTACCCAACTGCCGGAGCGTATATTGCAGCAATTCCTCCCGGGATACCATGCCCTTCTCCGCTTCAACAGCGACAGCGCTCTTGAAGAACACATCGTTCAGTTCCTGTACATTCATGCCTATCTTTTCCGCCATTTTCTTCCGGGCGGAGAGATCCAGGGTGCGAATGAACACCCCGCCCATATCGAAAATGACCGCCTTGATGTTCGTTTTCATTGATTTCTCCGGATGGTCTGTCATTATTGATGCAAAGCCTCCCAGTCCTGACGCAAGATACCCATCATGTGCATATCCCACACCTGACCATCGCGCCGCACAAATCGGCGCAGAGAACCTTCCATTTGAAAACCGGCTTTTTCGTAAGAACGGATCGCCCGTTCGTTATAACCCAGCACCGCCAGTGACACACGGTGTAGATTCCATTCTTCGAATGCCATTTTCAACAGAAGCTGCAAAGCTTCAGTACCATATCCCCTGCCCCAGTTTTCCCGCTCTCCGATGGCAATGCCCAGCCAGGCGTTTCCGCTGTGCCAGTCATATCCGGCTAATTCTATATCCCCGATCTTTTTTTCATCTTCAATTTTGTAGATCATGAACATGCTGATACGGTCAATTCTTTTCTCATACCAGTCTTTCATCTGTTCTTTGTTGAACATCATAGCCGGTTCGCTATCTGAAAAACGATCATACAATGCGTCCCGCTGCCAAATCGAAAGAACTTCCGCATCCTGTTCCGGGTCCATCGCTCGCAGATAAACCAGCTTCCCTTTTAGATAAACATTCATGCCTGATCCTCCCGCGTCTGTCGCCATTCTTCCGCCAGCAGCCCATAGATCAAATGATCATGATAAGCACCCGCATGATAAGCGATCTCACGCAGGCGGGCTTCCAACAGGAAGCCGGCATTTTCGATCACTGTGATGGCAGCTTCAGCATAATCCAGCACTTCCATACAGATATGCACCAAGCTTAATTCGTCAAACACATACCGCAGGGCTAGCTGCAGGCTCTCTGGCATGCTCATGTGTGTGGTTGCTTCATCTTTAAATAACAATTGCAAAAATCCCTGTCCATTCTTCCACTCGATATCCACCACGTACATAAATCCCACCAGACTGCTTTCGTCATCCCTTTCCCGGATGGCATAGTAGAATGTACTGCGACCTTCATCTGATTCTTTCAATTTTTCTTCCAAATCTTTACAAAGCGCCGTAACGGAAAGCGGGCGCGCCGGCATCTGTTTACGCAGGTTCACATAAGCCATATCCTGCATCCAATCAGCTTCCGTTTCCGCATCCTTTTTGGGATGGATTTCGGTCAATCTTAATTTTTCGCCCAAAAAAATATTGGTAGTATCCATTTATCATCCTTTATGAGTTCCTATAAAAACAGAATAATTGTATCGTGAATGGTTTCATTCAATTCAATCCACTATCGTTTCCAATATAGCCAATACCTGCCAGGTGATCCATTTGCTGGGCTTCACCTTACTTTTCTTCACAAACGGCACGCTCAGTTTGTTCCAGGTCTCTTCCAGCGCCCATCCACCACCGGGCAGTTGTTTCTCCATCAGAAAGGCAATGGTCGACTGCAAGCGCGGATCTTTTCCATAACCCAAAGCAGCCAACACCAAGGCAGTTTGCAGCAGATCGGCATGGTAGCTGCGGGGGAAACCCAGGCGGAACCAGTGTTCGCTGACCTTCCCGCCAGGCTTGTGTGGAAAA
>JAAZNC010000043.1 GCA_012798455.1 Chloroflexota bacterium
CACTGCCTACTTGGACCAACGCCGTACTTTGCTGGTGGTGATCTGGTAAATGGCGATGCTCAATCCCATGATGATCAGTGATAACACTGCCATTGCCATTCCAATGCCGGGGTCGTGTCTTACTTCACCTGCAATCATGAATCCGATCTGCAGTGTGACCAGTGAAAGCTGTGATTCGACCAGTGTATAAGCGGTGGCGTATGCTCCGTAAGCATTGGCAAAGAGCAGGGTCAAGCCTGCCAGTAGAGAAGGTCCCAGAACCGGAATGCCGATGTGCCACCAGAATTGAAAAGTATTAGCCCCCAGACTTTCAGCCGATTCCTGCCATTCCTTCTTGATGCCCACGAATGCAGGGATGATGATCAGTACCATCAATGGTAGTTGAAAATAAACGTATGCCAACGCCAACCCTGAGAAGGAGTAGATGCTGAAGTTCGGGTACAGTTCATAGGCAAAGTATTTGAACACGAACTGCGTGATCACCCCATTCATACCCAGAATGATGATAAAAGCGAATGCCAGCGGTGCTCCGGAAAAGTTGGTGGTCACATCAGATAAGGAGATCAATGCGTTTTTCACTCCTTCTGAGGGTAGTTTATAGATGGCATACCCGATCAGAGTTCCCAGCACTACCCCGATGATCGCTGTCAATCCTGAGATCTTGATGCTGTTCACAAAAGAATTAACATAGATCGTGCGGCTCATCGTCTGGTAGTGTGCCAGGGTGAATTGCTGTGTGGCTTTATCGATGAAACTACCCCGTACCAGGAAGATGATCGGGACGAATTCAAAAGCCAGGCAAACCAGCAGAAATGGCATGAATCCCAGCCAATTCTTTAAAGGTGATTTTTGATATTTGGTGTTTGTTTTTCCCATCTTAAGCTTATTATAGGGATGATTGTTTCGTATGTCAATATATATGTTATTAATTATTACGATTGACTGAACGTTTTGATTATGCTACAATCGAAAACGTAACATCAAACGTGTTGTTGTGCTTTATTACCGCTATCTACCACTGAAAAAGGGAGTTTTCTATATGAACTCATCTCTGCGATCACTTGAAAATCAATTTCCGGATCTGAAGAAATTCCTGATACAGGTCAATGAATTGGTTGGCAGCGGGTTCTTCTCACGGGATTGTGATATCCTCATCAATCGTACTCCGGGCAGATTGGATCTGATGGGCGGCAACGATGATTACACTGGTGGGCTGGTTTTTGAAAAAACCATTCGCGAAGCTACCCTGGTGGCAGTGCAACCGCGCTCGGATGATGTAGTGGAATTGTACAATCCGTCAGTGACAGCGTTCGATTGGCAAGAACGTGTTACTTTCCACCTTGCCGACCTGCGCGAGGGAGATCATTTGGCACCCATAGAAAAGGTACGCACCTGGATCAACACTGCCCCGCGTAGCTCCTGGGCTGCCTATCTGGTTGGTGATCTGTATTATCTGATGGAGCATTTCCCTGAAAAGGTTACTGCTGGTTTTTCGCTTTATCTTGAGTCGGATGTCCCGCTCGGCAAGGGCGTTAGTTCTTCTGCTGCGCTGGAGGTGGCGGTCATGAAAGCCACCGCTGCGCGTTATGATATCGAGGTATCAGGTGTGGAACTGGCTTCTTGGACACAGTGGGTTGAGATCGCACTCACCCAATCTGCCTGCGGCATCATGGACCAGTTGGCGGTAGTGATGGGTGATGAGAACTGCTTCGTACCCATGTTATGCCAACCCTGCTTACCTTATCCTCTGGCGAAATTGCCAGAGAATTTGTATGTGTGGGGTATCGATTCGGATGTACGCCATGCTGTTTCGGGGATTGAGTATGAGGCTGCTCGCGCTGCCACTTTCATGGGCTACCGCTATCTGTGCGAGTGGGAACATTTACAATCTACCCTCGATAAGAGCGGTGCTTTACC
>JAAZNC010000044.1 GCA_012798455.1 Chloroflexota bacterium
GCAATTGCCCTGGCGGTGACTGGAAGGACTATATTGAGAAGGAGGAAATCCCGGGTTATTCTTCTGCAGAGGAATTGATCGAATTCGCGCAGTTTGTGCAGCGCCCGGCGTATAAGAGAGATAAATATGTGACCACAATATTGACGATCTTGGAACCGCTGCCCTCCCTGGCGGAGCAATTAAAGCAAAAGAAACAGCAATTGGATGCCATGCTTGAACAAGCCATCAATCAATAAGAATGTGCATCCAGCGGATCAGCTGAGGTTCCTGTCGCCGTCATACAATTTACCCAACCTTGTTCCAACCACTTTTCCTTCCACTCACCCTGACGTGCTTTTTCTCTGTGGATACCAATGAGGCAAACGATGATTAGAACCAGCCCAAAGGTCAGCAAGATCAGTCCGCTGCTCGTTGTTCTTTCTTATCGAATGGGGCTTTCTTGTATTGTAGGAAAATTGATGATTTAGCGATGATGTTCAGGAGGATTCCTTATCATCGGGGAGAGGGTGGCTCTGGAAGAAACCCCACATCAGGCGTGTGGCATCGATCTCCTGGGTGGTCTTGCCCACCACCCAGCGTGGCATGGCTTTGCCGCCCGGCCAGGAATGTCCACCCCCTTCGATGCTATAGAAAACCACGTCTGCGTTATTGGCGCACGCTGTATAGGTGATGGAGTGCACCTTCTGGCTGATCTGCTCTGTGCTTGGAGTGGCTGTGCAGCCATTGCGCGTTGCCAGCTCTCGCGCGAAATCCGGCAGGCTTACGAAATCATAGGGGAAGCGCTGTGTTGGACCGCCTGCATAAGGTACGACGGCATCTGCTGTGCCATGAAAGAGGATGGCGGGCACCGCGCAGGTGGTTCTGCAGGCGGTCAGCGGGTAGAAATAGGCACCTGACACACTGCCGAAGGCAGCGATCTGCCCGGGGAGCGCACAGGATAGAGCGTGCGCCATACCACCCCCGTTGGAAAATCCGTTAGCATAGATGCGGCTGGAATCTATGTTGTATTTCTGCTCCAGATGCTTGATCAGTTCCGCAATGAAGCGGATATCCGTGGTTGGATTGTTGGCAGGTTGCTGGTACTCATACAGTTTCCAGCGTAATGGCACCTTGGTGCCCATCGGATATACCACAATGAAACCTTCTTTGTCTGCAAGATCATTCCACCTGCTCATGCGCATCTGGTGCGCTGGCCAATCCCCAAAACCGTGCAAGCTGATCACCAGCGCATTCGGCTTGGTGAGGTCAAGGTTCGCAGGCACATACAGGATGTAATGGCGCTTTATGCCTCCTGAATACAGACTGCCGTTGGAGCGGTGGATCATAAGCCAATAGACACCACTCAACAGGATTCCTCCAGATAACAGTACCAGTAAAGTGATCAGGATCATTTTCATCGTGATCGTAATTATAAGAGCTGGCTGCCTTTTTGGTTCCCTCCAACTCGTTCTTTAATCCTTCTAATGGTTTTCACAAAACACGCTGCGTTGACGCCGTTTTTGTAAATAGAAGGAGACGGGGTGGGAATAGTGTTATCTCCCATCTCCTTTGGGTATAAAATAGCAGCGTTTTTTTAAAGATTCGATCGATTATCACTTACATCCGGCAGACCACTCCAAACAACATCCAGCGTGAGTAAAACAAGGTCGTACACAATAACATGATAAACCTGGTCTGGCAACTGGGATGGACAAACACATACCTGGAATTCCACTGGTGGCTTCAAAACCATATGGCAGGCGGCAGGTATTATCCAGGCTTGCCAACTCCTTGACCGGGTAATCCTCTCCTTTCACCGGCGAGCCAGCTGCACTGGGACCGAAGTGGTCGTCGTAGTCGAACAAGCTGGGATCTTTCACCCCACCATCAGCCCAGGCGCCCCATAGGAATTCCTCGGCATTTTGAAGCAACGCGCGGCTGACCGCGATCTGGATGGCATTGGGATCCTCCGGAACAAGGCGCGCCCAGGCGACTTTTTCGGCGGTCATCTCCAGTGTATCGGTGTAGCCATTCTCATCATAACCTGCTTCTGCCACGATTGGTTTGGTACCACCCACTGTGATGTCTGGATCTATATACACTTTTATATTATTCATAGACCATTGAGTGGTGGGGCTGGCTGCCATCACTAGCATGTCTCCTCGCCCGCTCTGAGTACGGTCGAATTCGACCCCATAGTTACCGCTCAGTGTGCCACTGATTGGGTCCACCTCATCCAGCACGATGGTGAAGTAATAGAAAAACTCATCACTGGAAATAGAGGCAGTCAGGATATTTAAGTCGGGTTGGTAATCCATGTCCAGACTGGTGAAGGGACGTTCGTACAGGTTGTCGAGAAAATTATCCCCACTTATTACCCTCTTTTCGGATGCTTTCAAGCTGGCGTCACTGTCTTCCAAAATCCTTTCTGCTTCCGGCGAGGGTTCCCCTGGTGCTAGGTAAGGGATGGCAGTGGATTCTTCGACCATTGTGGTTTTTTCAGTGAGAATTACCTCGGTTTTCGCTTCTTCTTGTTTTCCCCCACACGCTGCCAACAGCAGCACATATAACAGTAGCATTCCAATATATCTTCCCTTGTGCATCATGTTCCTCCGTTTGTAAAAGATATTCCTGAGCAATGGGGTAGCATTGGTGTGTCGGATTACTGATATGGAGCGGTAATGAAAAACAGCCTAGATCCCCTGGCTGTTCGACGTTTTCTATTCAGATTGTAGCATCCCAGACCAAAAAAACAACCTTGACAAAAATAACAAGAGGTCAATAGGGAATTTGGTGTTGACCTCTTGTGCACTATGGTTCCAGTATTGCTGATTAGATTACCCTAATGGCATTCCCAATTCACACATACACGAGTAGCACCCAGATTTACCCAGAAAGTACATACGCATGTCTCACTGGGTTTGCTGGTGATGCACATGCCCGGGATGCTGCTTGCCATTTGATCGAAACCGTATGGCAGACGGCAGGTGTTATCCAGACTGAACAGCGCCTTGAGCGGGTAATCGGCATCGGTCTTGATGGGGGAGCCTGCAGCGCTGGGACCGAAGTGATCATCATAATCGAACAAACTGGGATCCTGCACGCCACCATCTGCCCAGGCACCCCACAGGAATTCTTCGGCGTTATCCAACAGGGCACGGCTGACCGCGATCTGGATGGCACTGGAATCATCTGGTGCGATGCGCGCCCAGGCAACCTGATCTCCTACCAGTTCTAGTGTATCTTGATAGCCAAATCCATCGAATCCTTCCTCTGCCAATATCGGTTTGATTCCACCTACCACCCCATTGGGATCGCTGTACACTGTTACACCCTCCACTGACCATTGTACGGATGGATCCTTCACCCATACCAACAGATCTCCACGCCCGCTCTGGGTACGATCGAATTCTATGCCATAAGAGCCGGTCAGTGCCCCGATGTCAGGATCCAGATCTTCCAATGCGATAGTGTAATAAAAGAAAGATTCATCGCTGGCAAGTGCAACCGTGAGGATGTTCAGATCGGGCTGGTACACCATCTCTTGCGAAGTGAAGGGGCGCTCATACAGGTTGTTGAGGATGTTATCGCCGGTGATGGCACGCTTTTCCTTCGCTTTGATGCTGGAATCTACATCCTCCAGGGTGCGCTCTGCTTCGGGTGGCTCACCGGGCATCAGTCTTGAGATTTCTGTGGGTTTAATGGTATTGGTAGGCAATATCTCGACTGCAACATCTTCTTTTCCAGTACAGGCACCTGATAGAAGGCTGGTACCTAGTATGAGAACCAGAAATATATGTTTCTTCATATTTCTCTCCTTAATTTATATAATTAGGATATAGATTTTGAATGGAAAAACAACCTTCGTGAAAAATTCATTTTCTTATGGAATTGTTAATAGTAGGATGAATCACTTCTGTAATTATAGGATTTGAACAATGGATGAGAAACAGTTAAAAGAACGCTTGCAGCAGCTTCAACTCCAGGAATTCAAGCTTTCACAAACGGCATGGCATGCTTTGCTGCCTTTCATGCTACGGCATATCGGCAGCCCGGATGCACAGTTGCGCGACGATCTGATCTACACTGCTTTTGTGCAGTGCATCTACCGCCAGCGAGTACTTTCTGCACAAGACCTACGGTCTATTCTGCAACCTGTGCTGGATGAGAAACATATGTTCTTCCATATGGGTGAAAAGGAGGGGGATGCGGTTTTCACACGTGCTTTTTCCGTACTGCTGCTGCCACTGCTGCTGGCGGTACATCGCGATCAACCCTATCTAACCTACCAGGAATTGGAGCAGGTCAAACAGGCTTTATTCAGTTTCCTGGCACAAGAAAAGGATCTGCGTGGCTTTGTACCAGGAAAAGGTTGGGCGCACACTGTGGCGCATGCTGCCGACGCGCTGGATGAACTGGCGCTGTGTAAAGAAACGGAACAGACGGATCTACTGGGAATGCTGTTGCTCATACGCACCACCATTTGTAACTCTGTCCAGGTTTACACCCACGGAGAAGATGAGCGCCTGGGTACCGCCGTGCTTTCCATCATTTCCCGCGCTATGCTCTCCGTGCAGCAGGTCAGGGAGTGGATTGCATCCTTTGCGGAACCTGTTCTGGAAATAAAAGAACTGCCTGATTCGTTATGCGTGCGTGCCAATGCGCGCAATTTCTTGCAGTCGCTCTATTTTCGTCTACGCTGGATAAACCTTGCAACCCCTTATGAAACAGTATTCGACCACAGCTTGCGTACCATCAGCCGTTACGGTGATTAGAAGTTCACTCCTCCTGAAATCCATGATAGTATGTATGAAACACTTGTTACATATTTAAAATGGAATGGCTGTTATTCTTACCCCAATTACCTGCTTCTCCTTCCACTCTGCGAGTGATGGTATGGCGCCTTATGCGTGATGCCGGAGCACTTGGATTGAAGAATGGGGTATGGATTCTACATCCTTCACAGGTGGCTTTTGTCGATAAATTGGAGTCTTACCTGAAGGAGCATGGTGCAGATAGTTATTGCCTGCACATCATAGTGCAAGATCCGGATGAGAATGAAAATATCCTATTACGCTTGCAGGAAGAGCGCGATGAGGAATATCGTGAATTCTGTGAAAAATGCGGTGCTCTAAAAGCAGAATTGCGAAAAGAGATCAGCGTCGAAAAGTTCACTTTTGCAGAGTTAGAAGAGACCGAAGAAGAAGTGCAAAAATTGCAGGCTTGGTTGACAAAGATCCGCCGCCGGGATGTGGTAGATGCACCTCTGGCGAGCCAAGCGCAACAAGACATGAAACAATGTCAACAAGGGCTAGCTGAATTTGCACAGCAGGTTTACCATCGCCAGGGTGTTCAACATTCATCGCGGAGGGAAGGAGATTGAATGTCAGAAAGTATCTCCTCATTTGGAGAACGCTGGAAAGCACGCGCCCGCCAGCTCAAACATGAAACCTGTGCCCTTTACCTGGCAGTGTGCGATCGTCGCACTCCCTGGTATGCCAAGCTGTTCGCTACAGTAGTGGTGGCATATGCTTTCAGCCCTATTGATCTGGTGCCCGATTTCATTCCGGTAGTGGGTTATCTGGATGATCTCATCCTCGTTCCACTGGGAGTGGCAATTGCAATCAAGATGATCCCTGCGCAGGTCATGCAGGAATGTCGCCAGCGCGCAATGCAGGAATTTGCTTCCGGGAAACCGGTCAATTATGTTGCCGGAGTGCTTATTGCGCTGGTCTGGGTTTGGGTATTGGTCACAATCGTGCGAAAATTCACTAGAGAACGATAATTCGCTTTTCGAGGTGAGATATTCCATAATGCACTTAGGTAGATTGAAATCATTTTCTCCAATTCTCCAATAAATCATTAATATTATTAATATGACAAAAAACATATAAATAATCTAGTTAATATCTGCGCTCAAAGGAAATCGATGAAAATGTCCAAGGTAAAATCCTCTCGGAAAAGAAAAAATAGCAATTCTCCATTTTTATGGATCGGTACTTTCCTGGTTGTGATCATTATCCTCAGTTTTATACCCTCCATTGATTTTGATCCTGTTGGCAAAAAGATTGCTGTCATGCCCGACCGCTCGCATGTGTCCCTGGGCATTGATCCGGGACCCTATAACAGTGATCCACCTACCTCCGGGCGGCATTACGCGGAGCATTTCACTTCCCGTTTCTTCGGTACCAATTCTTACATCTATCCTGAAGGCTATCTGGTCCATAATCTGGAGCACGGCTATGTCATCTTCTGGTATAACTGCGATCTGTTATCGGAGCAGCAATGTATTACCCTTAAAAGCCAAATCCAGGATGTGATGAACCAGGTAAATATGTACAAGGTGATTGCCTACCCATGGCACTCCATCGAAGTGCCGGTGGTGATGACCTCCTGGGGGCGCATGCTCTCCATGCAGCAATTTGATTCCCAATTGGCGCTGGCATTCATCGATAAATATCAAGAACAATCCCCCGAACCGCAGGGTGAATGATGGTTTTGATCTAGATCACTTGCTTTTTTCTAAAAAGAAAGTGGTATAGCATGAATAGAATTCCGCTGAGGAACAACGGTCCACCAATATACAAATAGACCATCCAATACATGCCGCGTGTCATATAAATATAGAATGTTCCGGTGGCCAGGTATAGTATGCCACCAAGCAGTTCCCATTTCCATGCTACCAGCAGGACAGCGATCAGGATGAAAGCAGGGATCATGTGTATCAAGAATCCCAACAGCATCTCCCCAAGGTTAGATTCACCATCGAATACATCTAATGCGAATAAAGAATAAAAAATAATCACCCCGATCCCTATTACCCTTGGCAGCCAATACAGGAACTTTTTCATAAAGTGCGTCTCCTTATGCTAATCATAGCATGCTTACAATGAAAGTTGGATGTGCTTCTTTTCCAGCCATGTTGCGATGGCACTCAAAACACCGACCAATCCCGCTGCCTGCAGTATCACCAACCAAAGTTCTGCATCGCTATACCAGCTTGGGATACCCGGTAGAAAAACTATGCCCAGCAGTATCAGGTGCAGCACATATAATACCAGCGGGTTCTTGCCCCATGCATCCAGTAAAGTGTTGTGTAATTTTCGTTTTGTCACCAGCCAGTCGGTGGCGAGGAACAGCAGTGCGCTGATTCCCAGACTGACCAGCACATAGCTGAAGGATATGCGGTGTTTGCTGACCGGGAGCCAGAAAGCCACCCCGATGCCTGCAAGGAGCGTTAAAATAGATAGCGGCAGAGTTAATTTACGTGCTCTGATATCATGGAAGAAATCTGCCAGTACGGTTGCCAGGATCATCATACTCCCCCAGGCGAGCGACCCCGCCAGCCCACCATGTGGGGATTGCAATATCGCTGACAGCCAAAACTTATCCAGCATGAATTGATAAATTCCCAGCAAGCCCAACCCGATCACCGCCCGGCAGGCGGTGGGAAGTTCGATGACCATCAGAGTTAGAATGCCGGCTGCGCCAATGGCTTGCAGGACACCCCAGTTGATGGTGGTGTCATCCACCTGCAGCCAGATCTCGCCAGCGGAGAGCAGCGTTCCGATCCCCAGGATCGCCATGAAGCGGGTGAAGAAATGCTGGTAGGTCCGCCTTTTCCCATAAGCGGCTTTGCGCCGTTTCCATGAAAGACCGTAGGTCAGTCCAATGGCAAAGATGAAACAAGGAGCGATCAGATCGATGACGGTCAGCCCGATATCGGGTGCGTGTTGTAGCCAGATGGGGGTGCTGTGTACCCCTCCCAGGTAGTTTGCCAGTACCATGAAGATGATGATAAGCCCGCGAAACTGATCGATGGCGACCAGGCGATTTGTTTCTGGTTTTGTGGAAGTGTTCATATTATTTATAGGTTAGAATCGCAACCGGAGAGAAAGAACAGAGCGCTGGTTGTCAGTTACAAAGATACCAGATATGCTGCTTACGGATGTCATTTACTTGAGTCACACGCTGGCGGGAATTTCTCTCAATATGGTCTTGTTCTAGTTAAAAACTAAAAGCCATGTTGGACATGGCTTTTACAGTTAGTCTGTAGCAGATTCTAATCTCGCACGCGCGCGATCACATCATCCTCATTCAAGATAAGATAAACTTGACCGTTTTCTTTGAGCTCTACACCACTGTATTTGGCGAATAGAATACGATCACCTGCTTCCAGCTTGATCAGCATTTCTTCGGCGTTGCCAACCGCTTCTACAATGCCTTCTTGTGGTTTTTCCTGGGCGGTTTCTGGTAGCACCAGCCCGCTGGCGGTGGTATTTTCATGTTCCGCAACCTTAACCAACACGCGGTTTCCTAATGGTTCAATCTTTCTCATATCTTCCTCGCTATAAATTTAATAATTTTTTGATCCTGGGTTGGTCAAAACCCACTATGATATGCCCGTTGATGTCGATCACCGGTACGCCGCTTTGCCCACTGCGCCGTACCATATCGCGTGCCGCCGCGGAGTCACGGGTCACATCCACATCACGGAAGCGGATGCCGTTCTGGCGGAAATAATTCTTTGCCATGCGGCAGTATGAACAGGTGGGAGTACTGAAGACGATCACCCGTGTTTGTTTGTGAGAAGTTGTATTGTGCATTGTTTTTCCTTAGATTGGTTTCTTGAAAACGTCGTTAAATATAATGATTTTGGATGGGGTAGCAAGGATATAATATTAATAACAACTATAAGTAAAATTGATATCAGGAAAGTCAATGTTATCGCTTTATGAACTCAAGATTTTCAGTACGGTGGCGCAGGCAGGTAGCTTCAGCGCAGCGGCGCAGGCCATGTTTCTGACCCAATCTTCCATCAGCCAGCATATCGATAACCTGGAAAAGCAGTTGGGTGTGCAGTTGTTCGAACGTGGCAATCGTGGGGTGAGCCTCACCACCGAAGGAAAGGAACTGGAACGTCATAGCAAACAGTTGCTCAAATTGGCAGCTGATGCTGAAAGGGAATTGACCCGCGTTGCCAACCTTGAAAATGGACACCTGCGCATCGGTGCGACTATCCATACAGCCGGGTACATGCTGCCTGAATGGCTGCAAAAATTGCAGGATGTTTATCCCAATATCAAGGTATCCCTGGTCACTGATGCTGAAGAGACCCTCATTAACAAACTTGTACTTGGCAGCCTGGATCTTGGTTTTACCGAAGAAGACCTGCCTGTTATCCCTGTGGATATCCGTAACGTGACCGTGCGTGATTCCGAACTGTTTGTCATGGTGGGCGGAGGGCATCCCTGGTTTTCTCGATCGCATGTCACTCTGCCGGAACTGGATGGGCAGTCCATGATCGCTTTCCCGCATAACAGCACTTATCGCCGCTGGTTGGATCGCTTCTTCACGGAACAGGCTGTTGCTCCTGCCATCACTGCCGAATATGGGGAACCGGAAGCCATCAAACGGCTGGTAAGTGCCGGACAGCATTTTGCCATGCTACCCAGTTGTGTGCTGGTGGATGAAACCGAACGTCACAAGCTGCACATGTTGCCACTAGCGGGCATGCACATCATCCGCCCGGTCAAATTGCTCTGGTGTTCCAGCATCCCTATTTCCCCGGTTGCTAAAGCCTTCATTGATATTCTTGCCAGAGAATATCAGAATTTGAACACGGTACAGTTTTAGCGCACTTCTATCTGGCTGGTAAAATACATCGCATGAAAAAATTAATCCTTATTGTTCTTATGATCTTATTGGTTTCGTGCTCCCCCGATGGGGCTGGATCGCACACTTCGATTTCAGTGGTGAACACACTCCCGGCTGAAACGGATGCAACAACTATGGTGACAGATACGCCAGCATCACAGCCCTCTCTTACAGCGACCGAGAATACGGGTCCCCTCCCTATAGACTGGCAAACCTGGCCGATCATTCCCGATCTCACCACCACTGCTCGCATGATATACGAACAGGGTATGCAGATGGGCAACAACCCGCAGGCTTTCTCCAAGATCGGCGATTGCCAAAATCTCAAGACGGTCTTTTTGTGGAAGTTCGATCATCTGGATATTTATGAGTTTGATTGGGATATCACTCCCTACTTGGATACCATTGCTAATTTTCAAGGTTATTTCGACCGCGATGGGCAATCAGCCCAATATGGATTCACGGCAGCTTCCCCGCTCACCCAGATCCAAGCAGATCTTGCATTGTGCCAACCGGATGAGACGCCTATGGAATGTGAACTGCGTATCGCCCACCCCAGTTTTGTGCTTATCAGTCTGGAGTTCCCTTTCAACGGACGTACACCTGGCTTATATGAGCAGTACCTGCGCCGCATCATCGAGTACACCATTTCGCAGGGCGCGGTACCCATCCTGGCGACCAAAGCAGACAATGTTGAAAAAGACAATTCCATCAATCTTACTATCGCCAAACTGGCTTACGAATATGATTTACCGCTGTGGAATTGGTGGGCAGCCGCCCAACCCCTGGCAGATGCGGGAATCGACCCCTACCGCGATGGTTTTCATATCAGTGAACAAGCCTGGGAAGAGCGCAGCAAGACATTTTTACAGGTGCTCGACCATTTATGGAAACAAGCTATCCAATAGCAATGATGCAAGACAATTGCTGTCATATCTGCTAATTCTTATTTTTTCCGAGGATGAAAAATCCCTCGCTGATGTATTGTTCTTGTAATGAATTATGGATCAGTAAGTTTTATGTGCAGTGAATCAGGGCATTTCTTCTATCACCAGATCCTTGAAAATAATCGCATCCGGGTTCGGTTCCCCACCTGCTTTGGTATACAGACCTGCCCGCCCGAAATGCAGCCCATAGCGCGTGTCGGTCAGGGATTCAACTAGGGTCCCGTTGATGCTGAAGATGATCTGGTCTCCTTTGCACTCCAGCCGGAGAGAATTATTCACTGCTCCGATCCGGATGGCATCCGAGTGTTTTTGTGCCAGCAGTGCGAAAGGTCGCTGAGGTGTATCCCTGAAGATGGAATAGGTGCCATCTGCTCTGATGACTGCCATGTACATACCATCCTGACTGGAACGACAGATCAATCCGGCGTAGCGGCTCGAACTGCTATTGGGGTCGATTTCCATGTGTACAACTGCGCTTACTGCCACATTTGCCAGGGCGGGCTCACTTTTAGCGGCGTAATAACCATAAGGAATAAGAGAGGAAAAATGGAAACCATCCTCCGCGAAAGTATTGAACGCGCCACTGAGGGTAGTACTGGCAAAATTGCCATGATCGGCATGCAGATCATCGGAGATGTGGATGGGTTGGTTAATTTCATGGGAATTGGAAAGATCTTCAATAGTTAATGCATGGAACTGAACATTGCCAAAGTGCTGATCCCAACCTGAAGCAGCGAAGATACCTGCTGCGCTAATTCCCTCCGATAGGGGTAATGGATAACGGGCGCTAAACTGTTCATTGAAATAAACATCACAGCTATCATCTCTGCAGTAAAACTGGATGTGGTTTTCCTGTTCAGTGGGAAAAAGATAGGGTGAATAGGTTTCGTTGAAGAGGGTTTCATTTTTCTCCCCCCAGCGTTCCAGGGCATAATGCTGCCCATGCAACCTTAGAGCATACAGAGTTCCGCTCCTATCTTGTAGCACAATGCCGTATTGGTTCTGATCGATATCCACGTTTTCTGCTTTGGAAGAGGTGATGGTTACATTGAAACGAAAAGCACCTTGAAAATTGACCGGTGTGCTGCGTTGCAGCAGGATATCCACCCCCCGTCTGTTGTCGTTCTGCGAGACACTGGCAATACCATTGTGGCAGATAATGTTGAACATGCTGCTTTCATCTTCCGTCGTGCACAGAGCGCTTGTTTCATTGAATGGTTCATCCAGATGAAGCGCGGATTCACTGGGGGTCTCAGTGAATTGGCTGATAATGGAAATACTTTCTGCCTGGTCGCTGGTGGGAGCTGGCAAGAGCGTATCTGCCTGTGCCAACCCTGCACAGGCGCAACTTAACAACATAAATGCAGAGGTGAAATAGAAAAAGAAATGGTGATCTTGTCTCATCTGCTCATTATAAACAAAGTGCGTTCTTTATAGAGAAATTGCCTGCACTGTGAAAAAGGAATTCAGTCTGATATACCTATAGAGGAACTTTTTTATCATTGGTGTGATTTGTGTAGACACATACCCGATTTCTACCAGCATCTTTGGCATCGTAAACCGCTTCATCCACTCTACGCACCAATTCTTCAAAAGGTATATCCTGATCGAGTGAGGTGGCAGCCACACCGAAGCTGGCAGTAATGTGAAATGAGTGCTCCTCAAACGGAATGGCGGTTTTCTCGAGTAAATTTCTTAATTTTTCTGCTATTTTATTTGCTGTATTCAAATCGGTCTCCGGTAGCAGGATCAGAAATTCATCTCCCCCAAACCTTCCAACGATATCATATTCACGTAAATTTTCTGCGAAAATGTTCACGACTTTGATCAGTACTGCATCACCTGCGGAATGTCCAAATTTGTCATTGATCAATTTGAAGTCATCCAGATCGAAGATCAATAGAGCTAGATGACCATTGTGTCTTTTTGCGCGTGCGATTTCCTTTGATGCCAGTTCGTAGAAATGGCGCCGGTTGTAGATGCCGGTCAGATTATCCAAGGTGGCAAGCTTCTGTAATTGTTGGATTAGATTTTCCGTTTCGGAGAAATCATGAAAGGTTACGATCTTCCCGACTGTTTCTTTATGTGAGTTGATCAGTGGCAGTAAGATGCAACGGTAGTACGCAACAGAATTTTGATGGGTCAATTTCATCTCGATGGGATCACTGTTGTTTTCATTGACCATGGTTAACAACGCAGGGTAGGGGTTGAAGACTTCTTGAATTTCCAATCCGATCACATCGTCAGAACATTCTGTGAAGATCCTGCAGAGCATTGGATTAAAATCGATGATGCGGTTGTGATTATCCAGAACCAACACCCCTTCTCCCATAGATTCAAAGATGATGTCTTTTGCCATGGGGGTGATATCTAGTATTTGATATTTATCGAAACCAAATAGGTAAATGATGCCACTGATGCTTATGGTGAAAGGGGTCAGATCAAGATTGTATGGGGATAATCCCAATTGAGTCATCAACATACCAACCCAGGGCACGATCGAACCGAGCAGGAGGATCAGTGCTTGCTTTCGAAATGGTCGCGAAGCTTTTAGTGACATAGTTGCAAACAGGATGAAACTGATTGCCAGGCAAATACTGATGTAAATTATGCCTGTCCACGACCATATTGTTCTATCATAGTAGAAAGTGGGGAAGGGGACGTTAGGTGTCAAGCGTGGGTTGGCATGCATCCAACCGGCAAAAGCGGAGATGACCAGCAAGACCGGGATGATGAAAAGGAGCACAACGTTAGTTCTGGATATCCATTTCTGCCGGCCGTTTACGGAAAGTGAAAACAAGAGCCAGAAGGGAGCAATAATTTGAATTCCAATATGTTCTATTTTTACCCAGGTGTAGATCAAGTTAATGGTATTGTATGCCAATTCCATTGCGTAGAAAAAGGCATAAATGGCAGTCCCAGCCATACTGAGTGCCAGGAATTTCGCTGCCATTCCTGATTCTTTGCACTTCTTAAGTGCTGAAATGCTTACAAAAAATGCCAGAAGAGTAGATAAAAGATTGATACCAATGAGTAGAATTCTTTGATAGGTCATTTTGAATTAGTTATGATCATAGCATAAATATTCCGCTGAGGTCTACCAAGGCAGTGCGCCAGTAGGATGATGATCTCTGCTTTTTTGTCTTTCTTTCAAATCCAATTGTGTTCATTTTGAATTATGAGATGTATGTCATTAGAAAGACGAGAAGATGTTGATCTGGATTGCCGGACCATATGATGTGAATCGACGCGAAATGGTTGGATTAACCAAGTGAAGTGAAGAAATGAAAGAAGAGGAGGGACCGTATGATCCCCCCTCTTTATTTGATGTTGGTGTGAATAATGTTATTTCTTTTTGAAAAGATTGATGACCAGCAACAACACTGCCGCTCCGGCGGTGGCTGCGATGATCTCCCACAGCAGTCCGCTTACGGGTAACCCTAGTCTGCTGAAGATCCAGCTGCCTACGAATGACCCGACCACACCGATCAGCATATCCCCAACAGTACCGAAGGTGTTCTTCACAAGCTTATCTGCCAGAAAACCGGCGATCAAACCAACGAGCAATAAAACTAGAATATTCATGATTCGTCTCCTTTTTCCTCTATTTTATTGCATCAGAACTAAAAAAGTATTAGAAAATGATATGATGTTGATTGTGGGCAGTTCAAATTCACAACAATAATAAACTTGTTAGTGTTATCTTATTGCGTCAAATTCCTATCTAGTATCATTAATTTTCAGCCGCGGATAACGCGCAGCGAAGTCCCAGGGTGCTCCAAAAGCTGTCATTTTTGCCGTGGTAGCGCAGAGTGATAATGAATTCACCATCGTTGAAATTTGAGTAGAAATTGGAACCACGCTTTACGCGCTCGATCCCGGAGTCTGGTCCAGTGGGATTGGATTGCGGAGACCCTTTGTAATATGAAGGATGATAGATATCGGATACCCACTCGCTCACATTGCCGTTCATATCCAGAACGCCATAGGGGCTGGCACCTGCAGAAAATTGACCGACCGGAACTGCCATTCCCAGTTCGAACGGACTTCCTTCTTCATAATCAAGAAGGACATTGGTGGATAGATCATTGCCCCATGCAAACAGCCGGCTATCTGTTCCACGAGCGGCTTTTTCCCATTCAGCTTCGGTTGGTAGGCGCTTGCCTGCCCAATTGCAGTAGGTGGCTGCCATCTCCCAGCTCACATAAGAAACCGGATAGTTTGCGTACGTTGGTTGTATCACTATAGATTGGCCAGAACTGGTTGGCGTTATACTCTCCTGGAGGTGCTGGCTCAAGACATACGCCGGCTGCCACGCATTGCTGGTATTGCCCGATGGTTACTTCGGTTTGATCGATCCAGAAGGCATCCAGATATACTACATGGGCGGGTTCCGAATCAGATGCTTCCATTTCTAGCCAGGGGATGGCTGAATCTTGTAGTATCTTGACCATATTCTGTGTTCCACCCATAGTGAATTCGCCGGCAGGCACATATACCAGAATACTACCATCATTTCCAGTCATGGTGCTGCCTGTAGTAGGCGCGGGAGTAGCGGTATGGGGGTGAGTCAGTAAAAGTCGCAGTCGATGGTTGCGTTGCATTGATCTGCGCAGAAACGCTTTCTCCTTCGCTCGGAGTGCAGGCGGAGAAACACGACACAGCAAAAATAACCGATACAAGGATAACTTTTACCCGCTTCATGGAATCCCTCTCGTATTCAATTGTATTCATTTCCAGGAAGAGCTGCATTAATGATATGGTAAATATCGAAGTTCAAAAGGTTGTCAGAACATTGATTTTATACGGAAAATGAAGACGAAAATTTGCTTGTGGTTGTGGAATGAACCGCCTGACAGGTTTGTATACCAGGTCATATGGTAGTCAAAATATTCTCTTAACCGCAGGTATCATTTCTTAGGGGATGCCAGTGTCGATAACATTGCCCTTTCACAATCAGGGGCTTTTTTCGATATTCCTTTCCAAGTATATTGATTTTGACATTTGTGATGTCATGGTGTTACAATATATTCAGAATATTGAATATGAAAATCACAAGTTTTGAAAAGAAAGCATCCAAACTATTGGCAGTCATGGGAAATCCGTTCCGTCTTGCCATCCTGTTGGAGATCGGAAATGGCGAAGCCTGTGTTTGCCACCTGGAAGCAGCACTGAACCAGCGTCAGGCATACATTTCTCAACATCTCATGGCGTTGCGCGATGCTGGCGTATTGAAAACACGCCGGGAAGGGAAATACATTTACTATCGTCTTTCTTCCCCTCAAATCCTTGATCTCATCCGACAAGCAGCAACCATTGCGGGTATAAAGACAGACCAATTTCCTGTCAGTGCTGAACCGGCTGTACTGAAAAAATGTGCCTGCCCTCATTGCGAAGAGGAAAAAGGAATGAGCGGAATACAGATTGCCACACCGAATTCTGTGATCTAGTTTGTTATATAAGGAGTAGAAAAATGGTAGAAATAAAGATCCTTGGTGGGGGATGTGCAAATTGTAAGAGATTGGAGCAGATCGCCCGCAAAGTGGTTGAAAAGAATGGTATCGAAGCAGATTTCACCAAAGTTACCAATTACAATGAGATCGCTGATATGGGCGTCATGAGCACACCCGGGTTGGTTATCAATGGGCGGGTGGTATCCAGTGGCAGGATTCCGGCGGAAGTGGAAGTAGAAGAATGGATTAAAGACGCTTCATAATCTGGCAGGTTTTAAATAGCCCTGTTTGTCGGGCTTATTATTTTGTCTGAACATATTCAAATATCTGAATATAAATTAGAGGTTAACTATGAATGCATTAATAAATGGTATGTTGGATCTATTGCATGCTGGCTTAGGGAATCTGGCATCTTATCTGGCGGCACACGTATTACTATGCCTGCTGCCTGCCTTTCTGATTGCCGGTGCCATGTCAGCTTTTATTCCCAAAGAAATGGTCACCCGTTATCTGGGGCGCACCACTCCCAAATTCATCTCGTATCCTGCCGCCGCCGCTGCCGGTTTTTTGCTGGCGGTTTGTTCTTGCACAGTGATACCGCTCTTTGCCGGTATCTATAAAAAGGGTGCCGGCTTGGGTCCTGCCATCACCTTTTTATTCGTAGCCCCGGCGGTCAATATTCTGGCTCTGACCTATACCGGAACAGTTATTGGGCTGGATCTTGCTATTGCCCGCCTGGTGCTCTCATTGACATTTGGGATCGGCATTGGTTTGTTGATGGCGCTGATCTTCCGCAGAGAAGATGCTGAACATGATCGTTCTACCGATGATCCTTTTGCAAGCCAAGCAACCATGCGTACTACCACACTGGCTTTTTTGGTCGTTCTGGTCGTTATGCTGATTGTTGGTACTCTTCAGATCGACCTTTTTAGATCGATTTATTTTACGGTTGACCTTCCTGTTGCAGGAGTTGACTCTCTGCAAAGCTCCTTGAATACATTGGTGCCTTTTGATGCCTCCCGCGGTGAAGAGGGAGTCACAGTACAGGGTGCTTTATTAATTGGATTGTTGTTGTTGATCGGGATCAGCGCCTGGAAAGGAGTGGAAAAGATCCATGATGGTTTCAATGCATGGACCTGGATATCTATCAGCCTGCTTGCTTTGACCTTACTGGTCGCATCATTGGGCTTTGCACCGCATGCAAATACCCTGCAAATTCTGATCACTGGTAAGACCCTGGGTGTGTTCCTCTGCCTCGTTTTGCTTGCCTGGCTCTTGAGCAGAAAATTCCCTGGTCAGGAAGTGCGAGATTTCTTGTGGGAAACCTGGAAATTCATCAAGCAGATTTTTCCGCTCTTGATCGTTGGTGTGTTTGTGGTGGGTATGGTGCGTGGCTTGATTAAGCCAGAGTGGATCGAATCCATCGCTGGCAATAATACCGTGTTGGGTAATTTCATCGGCGTGATTTTTGGTGTGTTCATGTATTTTCCTACTCTGGTGGAAGTTCCTATAGCTCAGATGTTTCTCAATCTGGGGATGCATCGTGGTCCGTTGTTGGCATATTTGATCTCAGATCCCGAATTGAGCCTGCAAAGCATTCTCATCACAGCGACCATCATTGGTAAACTGAAAGCTTGGGTATATGTTGTTTGGGTGGCATTGTTCAGCACATTGTCTGGTTTGCTTTATGGTGCTTGGGTGGATGGAACCAATTTGGTGCTCATTCTTCTGTATCTTGTACTATTTATATCCTTCCTGGTGGCTGCAGGGTTGCTATTGAGCGATCGGAAAAAAAGGAAAACATCAGCTGGTAACCAGACATTCATGTAACTTAAAGAGGTAAAGATGGAGAAGAAATACGAGAAGATTATTTGCTACAAGTGTAAGAAAGATACCGGTATCACCGAAGAAGTGATAGTAAAGGGTAATATCAACGAAGATGTCAAGTGTCCCCATTGCGGGACAATGGTGATATCCACCCAGGTGGATCACTGTTAGCTGATTTTTAAGACAGGTAATTAAAACGGAGATTTACATTGTAGAAAGTGCACGATGTCTACAACCGTGCACTTTCTACAATTATGAAGGACGTGCCTCCTTTGATAAGCGACCAGGTTGATCCCTTGAAAGATTATATAAAAAGGTTTGCTGAATTTGGCAACGATCTTGCATTATATTGATAGTCAATTTGTCCGACCCCGATCCATTTGTAGAAAGCAATCAGTGGTGAGTATATGAAAAACAGGGTTTCAAACTTGAAAACTGAAAATTGGATCCTGTTCCTATTGGTGCTTGGAACGATTGCCAATCTTTTTACACTTTTCTTTTTTCCAGATTCGAATACCAAAGTATTGATTTCTGATCTCCTTTTTGTGTTCCTGAATGCTGTTGCTGTTTCAGCAGTACTGCATACCTCACTACAATTAGGTTCTGTCTCAAAGACAATATCACGGGGTTGGTTCTTTATAGCTTTAGCACAATTCTCTTTCTTACTGGGTGATTTGATCTGGATGATCTATGAAGTTTTCCTGTATATCGAACCTTATCCCTCTCTTGCCGATCTATTTTATGTATTGTATTACCCTCTTATTTTGTATGGCATATTCCTTTTACCACACAGTAAGCAAAATCGATTCGATCAAACCAAGCGCATATTGGATGCTTTGATCGTTTTGCTGACAGCTTCTTTGATGCTGTGGATGTATTTGATCGATCCATTGATAAGCGGTTTTGCTCAAGAAACAATGCTGGTCAAATTTTTAACGATCGCGTATCCAGCGGGAGATATCGCTCTTTTTGCTGCTCTCATGATCTTGATTTACAACTATCCAGTCGATCGCACCAATACCCCTTTTATATTGTTGATCTTGAGCATGGTTGTTCAAATTGGAACAGATGTATTGTTCAGCATACAATCTCTTTCTGAGACCTATATGAGCGGTGGTTGGTTGGATAGTGGTTGGGTGTTTGGTTATCTTTTCCTGGGTGTTGCAGGTGTGGTGCAGACAAGTATGAACGAAGTAACCACAATAGAAGACAAAATCACGCTGTTTTCTCATCAACGGTATCTTTCTGTTTTCATTAACAAACTTAGAACGGTTATTCCGTATTCTAGTGTGGTGCTGGCTTATATTCTATTGGTTGTTTATGAATCCAAACCAAATGTTGTAAATCATTTTACTCATGTACTTGTAGTTGGTTTAATCATTATCCTGGTGATGCTTAGACAGTATTTGGTTCTGTTTGAAAACAATAAATTGAATAAAAAGTTGCGAGATGCACTTGCCAATGTCAAGGAAAAATCATCTACGTTGGAAAATACCAACGAGATTCTAAAACAAGAGATAGAATATAGAAAACAGATCGAACAGCAACTATCATTTGATGCACTGCATGATGCACTGACCCAATTGCCAAACCGCACCTTGTTTTTAGATCGTTTGACCCATGCGATTGACTTCTCGAGACGCGATGTAGACTTTGCGTTTGCAGTGCTGTTCCTTGACCTGGATCAATTCAAGAGTGTCAACGATAGTTTGGGTCACAGTGTAGGTGATGAGTTACTCATCCAATTTGTTGCTCGTATTAATGAATGTTTGCGGAAAAGTGATACCTTTGCCCGCATGGGCGGAGATGAGTTTGCCGTTCTTCTTGAGGATCATGATGCAAAAATTGAATCGATAGAAGTCTCTAATCGTATCCAACAATTATTACAACGCCCGTTTACTATTCTCGGACAGGATTTCTACGTTTCTGCCAGCATCGGTATCGTAAATGAAGAAATCGGAGAATATGAAAATGCCGAAAGTATTTTACGAGATGCTGATATTGCTATGTATCATGCTAAAGAACTTGGAAAAGCCCAATATCAGATTTTCAATACTCCCTTAAGATCGGAGATGCTATCAAAGATTAAACTGGAAACACAGGTACGTACATCTCTGATCGAAAAAAGATTCACATTACATTATCAACCGATTTTTTCAATTGCTGATGGTCATTTGGTTGGATTTGAAGCATTGGTGCGTTGGGATCACCCTCAGTACGGTTTGTTGTATCCGCCAGACTTTCTGGCGATTGCTGAAAGCTCGGGATTGATACTAGAATTGGGGGAATGGGTACTTTTCGAAGCATGCCGTCAAATGAAACAATGGATAGATGAACATCCCCAAGCGGCTTCACTTTCTATGAGTGTGAATCTTTCTGGGCGTCAATTGAACCAGACCAATTTATTGCAAACTTTGAAAAACACTTTGAAACAAACCGCTTTACCTGCCAGGAACCTGCATTTGGAAATAACCGAGACGGTTTTAATAGAAAATCAAGCACATGCTGTTAAATTGTTCGATGAACTGCATACCCTGGGCATCGAATTGCAGATTGATGATTTCGGATCAGGGTATTCTTCTATTGGTTACCTGCAGCGTTTTCCGATTGATACGATCAAGATCGATAAATGTTTCATTCAAGATCTAGGAATAGATTACAAGGGTACACAGATCGTTTTGTCTATGATCAAGATTGCCAACGATCTTGGTATGAAAATCATCGCAGAAGGTATTGAGACCAAAGTACAACTCGATCAATTGAAAACACTTGCATGTCAGTATGGTCAGGGTTATCTTCTATCAAAACCACTTCCTCCTCAGAATATTGTGGAATTTTTAATTTAATTGATGTGTTGTATTCATTGGCAGCAAAACAATGTATGAATACCATCTCAATCTCGATGGTTTGATTGCATTAGGCTGTCACTGTACGATAACATGAGCAGGATTTTCCTCTATGGCGCAATTGGCACTCTGGACCATCACACATTCAAAGAGATAATACCATGGTGTCCTATTACAAATGTTAATCAAAGTCTGATATCTTGTGCAGGGTTAGAGTGCATAGAATCTAGACAAGTTCAGATATTTTTATATATACTATTAACACATCAGGGATGGTTGCATTGTTGTTCTTCACATAGAGCATAGAATGAATGCACCAATGCATAGTATCATCCTTGTGATTGGATGAATAGCGAGATGTAATGATCTGCTCTAATTAAAATATGGGTGAAAGCGGAAAAACCAAAAGACAGTTATTGGATGAGATTGAAGCTTTGAATCAACGGCTTTTAGAACTTCAGAGAGAACAAACTTCACCGAAAAAAGAGCCATCCTCATCACCTCCGGAAACATTTGATCACAGTTACCGTTTGCTTTTGACATTGAGCAAGGCTGCCACAACGGTTCAAACTGCGCATACTTCTCAAGAAGTCTACGATATTGTAGGACGCAAGATACGGCATCTCGGGTATCAGGCTATTATCTTGTTGCTTAATGGAGATGCATCGCAATTAAAAGTAGCATATACGACCATTGATAGCCCCTTGTCGAAAAAAATTGGCGAGATCGCAGGTGTCTCATTGAATGATTATCAATTTGAGATCAAACCCGGTTCTATTTATTCATCTCTTTTATCTAAGAATGAAACTAAATTCTTTGATAATGTGATCATTCCCATCAAAGAAGCTTTGCCAAATCTTTCAAAAAAGGGAGATCAACGTCTTGCTGATCTCTTAGGTATCGAAACAGCGATTTATGCTCCTCTGATCATCGAACAAAAAACCTTGGGGTTGCTTTGTGTTACCGGGAGAGATCTGTGTGAAGCCAATACTGTTGCTGTGAATATCTTCGCCAATCAGGTTGCCATCACATTGGAAAAAGTACAGCTTTCTGAAGCCCTTCAATTCGATGAGTTACGCTATCATTCCTTGTTTGATCAGGCTGCCGAATCGATTGTGCTTATTGATCCTTCTAATGGCGAAATAGTCGAATTCAATCACTCCACTTATGAAAATCTGGGGTATACACGCGAAGAATTTGAGAGACTACATATTCATGATTTTGAAATGAATGAGTCACCTGAAGAAGTGAAACTACATTTCGAGAAAGTTCTTCAAGATGGGAGCGATACCTTTGAAACCCGCCATCGTACGAAGGATGGCGAGATCAGGCATATCCAGGTGAATATCAAACATATACAAATTGGCGGTCAGAATTTTATTCAGGGTATCTGGAATGATATTACAGATCGTGTTGCCGCAGAAAAACAACTCGAAAAATATCGCGAGAACTTAGAAGAATTGGTTGACCAACGCACTATGGAGCTGGCAGTATCAGAAAAACGTTACCGTTCATTGGTGGAAAATGCGCTGGTGGGTGTGATCCAGGTCAGTGCTGAGGGGAAGATTCTGTATGCCAATCCTGAAATGGCTGGCATGCTGAAGTTCCCGTCTGCAAAAAAAATGATAGGAGTGGATTTTTGTTCTCTTTGCAGAGAGTTGAAAGATTGGCAGCAGCTAATCCGGGAAATTGAACCTGAAAAACAAATCCGCAATCTTAAAATAGATATGCTTACGCAAGAAGGAGGCATTATCAATGTATTGATCAGTCTGACCCGAGAAGATGGTGTTCTATCAGGAATGATCAAGAATATCACCGAACAGAAACAAGCTGAAGAGTCTTATCACGAGAGTCAACGTCGCCTGACCACCTTGATGGATAATCTACCGGGCATGGCTTATCGCTGTCAGAATGATGCGGATTGGACGATGGAGTTTGTCAACCAGAATTCTCTAAAATTGACCGGATATTCACCTCGGGAGCTGATCAATAACAGCCGTGTTTCATTCGTGGATATTGTGCATCCCGATGATCGCCAGATGATCTGGGATTCTATCCAGGAAGCGGTCGAACAAAAACGCCCTTATCAACTAACCTATCGCATCGAAACGGCGGATGGTAAGGAGAAATGGGTCTGGGAACAGGGAGAGGCAATCTATACGGAAAATGGCAAGGTGCTTGCTCTGGAAGGTTTTATCACGGATATTTCGGAACAGAAAAATGCTGAACAGGCTCTGCGCGAAAGCGAAGAACGCTTCCGCAGTACCCTTGATAATATGCTGGAGGGATGCCAGATCCTTGACCATGATTGGCGTTATGTCTATCTGAATGATGCGGCTGATGTTCATAATCGGCGCCCCAAACAGGAACTGCTTGGGAACCGTTATATGGATATGTGGCCGGGTATTGAAGAGACGGAGGTTTTCCGCAGGATCAAGGATACTCTGGAAAAGCATGTGCCGCATCATCTGGAAAATGAATTTGTCTTCCCCAATGGGAAAATTGGCTGGTTCGACCTCAGCATCCAGCCGGTGCCAGAGGGAGTGTTCATCCTTTCGGTTGATATAACCGATCGTAAACGTGCCCAGCAACAATTGCAAGATGCAGCACAACAATGGCAGACCACATTCAATGCCATGAGGGATGGAGTGGCACTGCTGGATATCGATCGTAAAATCCTGCGTTGTAACCAGGCATTGTGTGATCTAACCGGTAAAACTTACAATGATCTGATTGGAAAACTGGGAGGCATCGCCATTCATGGTTACGATAAACAACAATCAGATTGTCCCATTCAAAGAGCGGTTCATACGCTGAAACGTGAAACCAAAGAGATAAAAAATAACAATCGCTGGTATTACTTGATCGCTGATCCGATTCTTGATCGCAGCCGAGAACTTACTGGTTTTGTATACACGGTTGCAGACATTACGGAGAGAAAGCAAATTGAGCAAGCATTGCGCGAGAATGAGGAGCGCTTGCGTAGCACCATGGATAATATGCTGGAAGGTTGCCAGATTATTGGCAAAGACTGGACCTATTTATACGTGAATGATACTGTGGTCGAACAGGCGCGAAAATCCAGGAAAGAATTGGTAGGTTTGACCATGATGGAGCTATTCCCTGGAATTGAAAAAACTCCCATGTTTGCAGAGTTGGAAAAGAGCATACACGACCAGGAATCGCGCAGGATCGAAAACGAGTTTTTCTATGGAGATGGCAGCAGCAGCTGGTTTGAACTGAGTATCCAGCCGGTGCCAGAAGGATTGTTCATTCTTTCAATCGATATCACAGAGCAAAAGTTGGCACAAGAGAGGTTGCGTTCGGCAGCACAACAATGGCTTACAACGTTCAACGCTATGCGGGATGGGGTGGCATTGTTGGATGCCGACCGCAAGGTAGTACGCTGCAATCAGGCTCTCTGTGATCTAGCCGGTAAAACTATGGAAGAGCTGGTAGGACAGGTTTGTTGTAAGGTTATTCACGGGGTGGATGGCCCCCTAATGCACTGCCCGGTTACCCGGTCTGCCAGGACAAAGCATCGTGAAGTATTGGAAATACAAATTGGCACACAATGGCTGGTACTGATCGCCGACCCCATTCTCGATGCTCAGAACCATATCACAGGTTTTGTTCATCTGGTCGGAGATATTACTGAAAGAAAACGCGCTGAGCAGCAGATCAATTACCAGGCTTACTTGCTTTCTAATGTGAATGATGCCGTGATGGCATCGGATGAAAATTTTATGCTTACCTCCTGGAATCGAACAGCGCAGCAGATGTATGGCTGGAGCGAAGAGGAAGTGCTTGGCAAGAACGGCGAAGATCTATTACAACCTGACTTTATTGATATCACATCAGAAGAAATCGAGAAACAATTAATGACAGAAGGCAGTTTTCTGGCTGAAGCGATGCAACTGCGAAAAGATGGCACAAAGATCCCGGTTGAGATTCGCATGAATGCATTGTACGATGAAGCGGGCAAGATGAATGGTTATGTATCCGTGAATCGCGACATTACGGAACGTTTGCAGGCGGAGGAAGAAATTCGCCGTCATATCAAACGCGTCGAAGCCATGCTTGAAATCTCACAAGCGGTTTCTTCTACTCTAGACTTGAAGAAAGTGCTCGATAGTATTCTTTCCAAGATTTCGCAGATAATCCAGTGTGATTCAATGTCCGTTCTGCTTTTCCAGGATGATATGATGGAAATTTTGGCATGTCGTGGTTTTGAACAGCCTGAACAGGTGGTTGGGCTGCGCTTTGCTCTTGACCCCAAATTACCCAGTTATGATGTGATGAAAAAGATGAAACCTGTCGCTGTGACAGACATATCTCATGATTATCCCGATTTTAAAATTCTCATTAATCAAAACGATTATGAAGAGCTTGGCTCTTGGGCAGGGATTCCTTTGATTTCCAAGGGAGTCCCCATTGGATTGATTGCCTTGGATAGGGTCAGAAAAGAGCCGTTTGCCGAAGAAGAGCTGCAATTGGTCACTGCTGTGGCTGGGCAAGCCGGACTCGCCATTGAAAATGCTCGCTTGTTCGGCGAAGCCAACCAACATCTGAAACGTCTTACTTCGTTGCGAGATATTGATAAGGCAATTTCCAGCAGTTTTGATCTAAATCTCACTCTGAGTGTGCTGCTTGAACAGGTTCGTTCCCAATTAGGTGTGGATGCGGCCGGTGTTCTGCTGTTTCATCCAACGTTGAATTCGCTGGAATATACTGCCGTGCGAGGCTTTAGGGGCAGGGGCATTATGCATTCGAATTTGAAATTGGGTGAGGGTTATGCTGGTAGAGCAGCACTTGAACAACGTATGGTTGAGGTCGCAGACTTGCGAACAGCCGCCCCACCTTTTGCAAGGTCCGATCTGATCATTGGCGAGGATTTTGTTTCCTATTATGCCGTTCCTCTGATAGCGAAAGGACAGATCAAGGGCGTTTTGGAGGTTTTTCACCGTTCTTTGTTACATCCAAATCAGGAATGGTTGGATTTTCTAGAAACACTGGGCGGTCAAACAGCCATTGCAGTGGATAATGCCGAACTTTTTGAGAACTTGCAGCGTTCTAACCTTGACTTGACATTTGCATATGACAAGACCATCGAAGGTTGGTCACGTGCCATGGATTTGCGTGATCATGAAACCGAAGGACACACCTTGCGCGTTGCCGATCTTGCGGTGCGCCTGGCGCGCGAAATGAGTATTCCTAAGCAGCAGATCGTACATCTGCGTCGTGGCGCTCTCTTGCATGATATGGGGAAATTGGGTATCCCGGATGCAATCTTACATAAACCTGGTAAACTCACTCCTGAGGAGTGGGAGATCATGAAGCAACATCCACGTTTTGCTTATGCGATGCTCTCATCGATTGATTACCTGCAGCCGGCACTGGATATTCCATATTGTCACCATGAAAAATGGGATGGCACCGGCTACCCGCGCGGTTTGAAAGGGGAGCAGATTCCACTGGCAGCTCGTATTTTTGCCATTGTGGATGTTTGGGATGCACTGCGTTCAGATCGTCCCTATCGCAAAGCCTGGTCAGAAGAAAAAACACTCGATTATATACGAGAACAGAGCGGTACGCATTTCGATCCGCAGGTGGTGAATGCTTTTATGAGGATCATTGGTGAATTGCAGGTTAACAAATAGGGGGTTAAGGGGGTCTTTCAGCAAGATGGTTGTTCCGGTGTTATATTTCGGTTATGGATTCTCTACCTAAAACCTTTGTGGTAACAGGCGCTACTTCGGGTATTGGGTTGGCGCTAGCCCGTCAGTTGGTGGCACAGGGCAGTAATGTGATTGGGATAGGACGTTCTGCAGAACGCTGTTGGCATGCCCAACAGGTATTATCAAAGATCAACCCTCATGTTCACCTGACCTACCTGCTGGCAGATCTATCTTTGCTAGTTCAGGTACGTCAGTTGGCACAGCAGATCAAACAGCAATTGACATCCTGGTATGTTGCATATCTGGATGGGCTGGTCAATAATGCTGCTATCTTGCCATTTCACCAAACTACCACAGTAGAGGGTTTCGATACCCAATGGGCGGTCAATTACCTATCCGGATTTTTATTGACCAATTTGCTGTTGCCGTCTATGCATGCTGCTCCCGCTGCCCGTATCATCTCCGTAAGCTCTGCCTCCCACTACCACACATATCTGCACTGGCATGATCTGCAATTATTTCATTCGTATAACCCGCTCAGAGCGTATAAACATACGAAATTGGCACAGGTATTGTTCATCCATGAACTAAATCGGCGATTGCACGATCACCCTAATATTAAAGCCTTCGCTGCTGACCCGGGTTTGGTGAACACGGATATAGGTTTAAAAGGGAATTCTTTGTTCATGGATTGGATCTGGAAGTTGCGCCGAAGGGGTGGTGTTTCTCCAGGTGAGGCTGCCAGGGGGATCGCCTTTCTGTTACTTGATCCGGATCTTCAAAACAGCAACCAAATCTATTGGAGAGATTCCAGACCCCAATCTCCTAATCCAAGGGCGCTGAACTTGAGAGACGGGGAGCGCTTGTGGGATATTTCTTCACGAATGATGAAACTTATATCCTGACCATTTTCGAACAAATAGATATCTTTCCCATTGCCAATTACTTTGAGATTAAATTTGGTTAGATTGTTTTGAAAAATTTTGTTATACTTTCTTTCAAGCGTAAGAGGATACAAAGAAAATAAATTCCATTTTTATTTTGATCTTATATTATTTTTTTGAAAAAACTGCGAATGATTCCCCGATTTATTAATGGAAAAAGTAAATTTCAAAAGTGATGAAATGAATATTGATTCGATTTCAAAAGTAGTAATATCTTTGTCTAAGCGGCTTGAAAAAATTTACGTAACTCAACCAATTGCCGATGAACTAAACAGACGTGATTGCTTGAGGGAGAATATTTTTATATTAAAAGATATTGAGCAACATTTTTTCGAAAACGTTGATATGACAAGTTTCTTTGCTGATGAAAAAAAGTTTCAACTCATCTTATGCGAAGATCAAAACCTCTATGAACTTTTGGGGTTTCTTGAACCTCTTATTGAGGAAAAAGGCGTTTTGCTTAGTTTGGAGCTTTGCGATACAAGTAAAAAAGTATATAGATGGAGAGATGGGACAGAAGCAAAGGGAGAACTTGATTTCTCCAAATATTCTATGGGAGGTGCCTATATTTTATTAAGGAGGTAAGTTTCTCGGTGATTCGAAAGAGGACTGATCCAAAAATAGAGAAGTCACCCCCAAAAAAGGAATGCTTAATAAAATAGGGGAATGAAAGAACAGAA
>JAAZNC010000045.1 GCA_012798455.1 Chloroflexota bacterium
ATCATAGTCCAGTCCCAGCTTGATTTATCATCCGTGGTGAACTGTTCCATATCTTCCACCCACCACAACCCTTCAGAGGGAAAAACGCTGTAATCAATCGCCATTTCTTTTTTGATCGAGAATTTAATGGCATAAGAAAGCGAGAATAATGCTTCCACAGCATCCTTGTATGCCTTTACGGTATTGGGATCTCCATGCCCATCGATCATCAGGTAATTCATGGTGGGAACATCAATCAAAACCGGATCACCCGGGGGAAAGAATAAATCTTTATAAGTTTTCTTCCACTCTACTTTTTCCATTCCTTTTTATACCTCCGTTACATTCCTGAAAGTCGCTTGATCAAACCATTCATCCATTCCAGTTCGGCAGACATGATACTGAGTGAATGTTGAAAGAGTTCCCTCGCCGGTAAAGCCAGCTGCTCCCCTCCATCCGATGCATACTTGGCTTTTACCTTGCCGATCCTTTCCTCCAGTGCGGTTTGATTAATGCGGATGGCTTGCAGTAATTCCGGTTTCTCCAACGCCAGCATGTTTGCCAATCCCAGATCAAAATCTTCTGTACGGGGGCGCGGATCGGTTAACCGGACACGCACGGCTTCACGGTATGTTTGCCAGCCCTGCCCGGTCAGTGTGTAAATTTTCCGCGCCGGTCGATCTCCTTCGCTGCGCTTCTCACTGCTGAGCAATGCATGATCTTCCAGTTTATTCAAGATGTAATAGATCGAAGAGAAAGCGACTTCCGTCCATTCACGCATCCCGCGCTGGATGATATCCTGTTCGATCTGGTAGCCATATTTTGGTTCTTCAGCTACCAACCCCAAAATGATCAACTCCGAATTCGTTAGGGTAGTTTCCATAATATATTCTTTATTTAGATTATTCTAACATTAGAATAATAATTTGTCAGTAATTTTTTACAAGACTCCGAGGAAATTCTTATTTTAGGGAATATGCGGTAAAAACAAAAACGCCCATCTTTGGTGGGCGTTTCAATAAGGTAGCGGGGGTTGGATTCGAACCAACGACCTCCAGGTTATGAGCCTGACGAGCTGCCACTGCTCTACCCCGCAACGTGAGAAACTAGTTTACCATGAGCACAGCCAACAGTCAAGCGCAGTACCGCCGGACAAGAGATTCTGCTTTTTTTACCATGAATCACCGCGTTTTATTTCTTTCCAAATTAAAGAGTACTGCCCGGTTTCCAATATCCGCCAGCAGCACTCCCCCAATGGCAAAACTGATCATAAATAACAACGTGCCAACCAGCAGGGTGATGATCACCTCCAGGATATAAACAACGGTAAATGAAAAATTCTTGCCGAGCATCACAGCCGCATTGCGAAATGCACTGCCCACCACCATCTGTTCCTGCTCCAGCATGAAAACCAACACATAAGACTGCCACAGCAACCACACCACCAGCAAAGCAATGTAAAAGCTCTGCACCAACGGTGGCACCGCAACAGCGAGATAGTCTTGATTGCTAAGATAGATATCCCCCGCAAAAATGAGCAGCACGATGAGATTGATGGCACCCCACTGCCAGGCAGTCGCCCAAGATTGGCGAAAGCCTTCCAGAAAATCGTGCAGATCCACTTCCTCACCATGCACCAGGTGATTGGCAAAACGGTACACAGCAAGCGTGGCAGGTGGACCGGGAATGATCGTTAACACACATAATGTCCATAGCAGGTTCACTACCAGCATGCCCCACAGATCTTCCCACACATCACGTAATGATAAGCGGATAATCCGAAATACTGACCCAAATTCTTGAAAAAAAGTCGGATGTCCTGTGCCAACAGATTGCATCGCTTGTCTAGCCTTTCATCCCGGTATAGGAAACCCCTTCAATATAATAGCGGCTGAAAATGAAGAACAGGATCAGCACCGGGATGGCATTGAACATGGCTCCCACCAGCGTCAGGTTCCACTGTGCCTTGTACTGCTGCTTGAAGATGCTCAACGCCACATTCAAAACGTACATATTAGGCGTATTCTCATATAAAAGCGGCTGCAGGAATGCATTCCACATGCCCTGGAATTGCAGGATGAAAACAGTTAGCAGTGCAGGGCGGGCTAAGGGCAACACTACCTTTGAGAATATCTTCAGATGGTTGGCACCGTCGATCACGGCTGCTTCTTCCAAATCGGTCGGAATGGATTTGAAGAATTGCGTCAGCATGAAAATACCACTTGCTCCTACCGCATTAGGAATGATCAGAGCCCAATAGGTGTTAATCAGGTGCAATTTCGACATCAGAACATACGCCGGAATAAGCGTTACTGCCCCAGGAATCATCATGGTCGCCAGCATGAAATTAAAAGTGGCATTCTTCCCGGGAAAATTCAGGCGCGCAAAAGCATAGGCTGCCATGGAGCAGCAAATAACCTGCAGAGATGCCACCGTAACAGAAAGGAAGGCGGTGTTGAACAACCAGCGCGGAAATGTCCCACCGCTGCCGATATCCGTATTCCAAACCTTTATCCAGTTCTCATACAGCCAGTTTTCAGGCAGTATTTTAGGCGGGTAGGCTATGATTTCGGCATTCGTTTTAAAAGTTCCCAAAGCAGCCAGCACAAACGGAGCAATGCAAACCAATCCGATCAATATCAATAACAGATAACGCAGAATGATAGAAACATAATAGCCGGGCGTTCTTTCCTTTTTTCTTTTTTGAACTTTCTTCACGGTTGAGGAAATCACGGTCATCGCGCACCTCCTAATATTGTTCGGTACCCTTTTCCAACACACGCCGTTGGATCAGGGTCAGAATGAAAATGATCAATGCCAGAATGAATGCCAGCGCCGATGCATACCCCATATTGATCGGTCCCTGCGAGCCCATTGCCTC
>JAAZNC010000046.1 GCA_012798455.1 Chloroflexota bacterium
CAACTCCTGCTTGACTTTTCGAAAATATTCTATAAAATAGATATATGAATTGGGAACGCTCCCAATTTTCACAAGGATCCTAGCACGTTGGATCAAAATTACTTCGGAGTCATAGCTTGGACAATCTAACCCTGGAAGATATCGCAAGAAAAAGCGGCGTTTCACGTTCGACCGTCTCGCGAGTCATTAATGACCATCCGAATGTTAGTCGGAAAGCACGTGAGCGCGTCAAGGAAGTGATCAACCAGACTGGGTTTCAGCCGCACGCCGCTGCCAGGGCATTGGTCTCTAACCGCGCATGGACGTGCGGGTTGATCTTGCCCAGAACGATCAACTCATTCTTTACCGACCCTTATTACCCTTGCTTGATCCAGGGTATCGCACAAGCATGCAGTAAACAGGATTACACTTTTTCATTATTTTTGATGGGGGATAAAGAGGACGAAGAGAAGATGTTTGCACGGGTAGCCAGACGTGGGTTCATGGATGGCATTCTGTTTCAATCTGATCAGATTGGGGATATGCTGATTGATCGTTTGGCAGATTCAGGCATGCCGCTAGTGGTGCTAGGAAGGCCATTCCAGGAAAATAAAGTTAGCTATGTTGATATTGATAACGTTGAATCTGTGGAAGCGGCGGTCGATTACCTTATCCACACCGGTCATAAACGTATTGGTACAATTACCGGACCTCTAAATACCACAGTTGGGATTGACCGTAAACGTGGTTATGCCAATTCACTTAAAAAAAATGAATTGATGTTTGATGAATCACTGGTGGTAGAGGGGACATTTACCGAAGAAAGTGGATATCGGGGAATGAAGAAACTTCTTCCCGCCAAACCGGACGCGATATTTGCTGCGTCAGATCAAATGGCACTGGGAGCGATCCGGACGATCAAAGAATATGGATTGAATATCCCCGAGGATGTTTCCGTGATCGGATTTGACGATTTTCAGCTTCCCATTCCACCGTCGATTTCTCTTACAACTATACGCCAACCGATTGCGAGATTTGGTAATGAAGCGTTGAATTTACTGTTAGATATCATCAAGAATAAAAGTGAATCACCCAGGCAGGTGATTTTAAAGTCGGAATTGATTATTCGTGAATCAACAAAATAGAAAGCGGGTGTGCATAGGGTACATATATTTTTTTTGATTCAATTGGGAGCGATTCCATAAAGGAGGTAAAGAGGGAAGATCATAAAATAAACCGACACATAATTCTATAAAAACCTAAAAAGGAGAGAGAAAAATGCGTAAGAATGCTTTATTTCTATTGAGTGTTTTGATTATCGCTGGAGTGGTTCTGGCAGCCTGCCAACCGGCAGCTGAAACAACAAGCGAACCCGCCATATCAGATGATGCTTCAATGGCATCTGAAACGACGGCAGAAGAAACTGTTCCAACTGAATTTCCTCGCAATGAAACCATCTACGTCAGTGGTGCAGCTTGGGGTCCCGCTTCAACCTGGAATCCATTCCAACCCGGTAGTCTGGCAAATACAACAGGAACGATCGGCTTCGTCTACGAGTTCCTGTATGCATTTGATCCACAAACCGGAGAACTAACTCCCTGGCTTGCAGAAAGCGGGACCTGGGCTGATGATACCACATTCGATGTGACCCTGCGCTCCGGATTAACCTGGACGGATGGGGAACCCCTTACTGCAGAAGATGTGGCATTCACATTCGAGCTAGGAAAGCAATATGCTGCGCTATGGTTCAGCCCGATGTGGGAGTATGTTGAGAGTGTTACAGCGTTGAGTGATACCGAGGTGGAATTCAAGTTGTCCAGTGATCCACTTTATCAGGAGTTCGAGAACAACCTGTATAATGTTCCCATCGTTCCAAAGCATCTGTGGGAAAACATGTCTGAAGAAGACATCACTGTTGGCGTGAATGAAAATCCCATCGGTTCCGGTGCCTACAAATATCTCACGAATTCCGAAGATCGCAATATTTGGGTACGCAGTGAGGAATGGTGGGGTAATGACGTTTTCGGCGTACCTGCTCCGAAATACATTGTTGACATTCGGACATCTAGCAATAACGTTGCACTTGGTATGGTCTTGAAGGGCGAAATCGATCTGAGTAATAACTTCTTGCCTGGTGTGGCAGAAATGGCAGATAAGGGTTATGTAAAGACATATTATGCTGAAGCTCCTTATATGCTTTCAGCCAATACGGCAGTGTTGTTCTTGAATACTACACTGAAGCCGCTGGATGATGCAGCATTCCGTCGTGCGTTGGCGTTTGCTATCGATGTTCCTTCTATTGTGAATGTGGCATATGCTCAATTGGTGAAAGCAGCCAGTCCCTCCGGTCTGTTGCCGGTATTGGATAAATATGTAGACCAGGATGTGATGGCTGAGCTTGGCTATTACTTTGATACTGCCCAAGCCAAACAGATGCTGGCAGATGCAGGTTATGTGGACATTGATGGGGATGGCTTTGTGGAAACTCCGGATGGTGAGAAGATCGAATTGCAGGTTACTTGCCCCAGTGGGTGGACTGACTGGATGGCAGCCATCGACATCATCGCCTCCAGCGCACAGGCAGCCGGCATCAATTTGAAATCTGCTTATCCGGATTATGGCGCATGGAACACTGAACTTCAGGGCGGAACATTTAACATGACACTCAACAACTGGGCATCCATGAGCAATACTCCTTGGACCCTCTATAACCTCTTATTCCGCCATCCCATTCAGGACCAGATGCAGAGTGGTAATTTCGGGCGCTATGATAACCCAGAGATCTTCAATCTGGTGGATGCATTGGCCAGAATCCCAATGTCTGATGAGGAAGGGATGAAGGAAGCTTGCTCGGCAATTCAAACTGCCATGCTCACCGATATGCCAATGATCCCTCTGTGGTACAACGGTCTGTGGGCTCAGTACAGTACCTCCACCTGGACGAATTGGCCTGATGAAAATTCAGCTTCACCGACACTGCCAACCACATGGTCAGGATACTGGCAGTTGGGTGGATTGCAAACTCTGATCAATCTAGAACTGGTAGGTGAATGACCCCCGGTCATAAATTGTGAGACCATCTGAAAATACCCCTCCCTGTTTGAATGGGGAGGGGTATTAGTAAACCGAATATACCGGAGTGGAGATTACATGAAGCGTTATTTCTTGCGAAAGATATTGATTTATTTACTGACTTTTTTCCTGGCTGTTACGATTGATTGGCTGATCCCGCGCTTTATGCCTGGTGATCCGATCCGCAATATGTTGACCAGGGTTTCAGTGAGCAGCAATGCGACTGCGATCCAAATGATGTACGATTATTATTCACACTTATTTGGATTAGACCTTCCCGTGTGGCAGCAGTATTTTAATTTTTGGAAATCCCTTCTCCAGGGTGATCTTGGCATAAGCACTTATCTTTTTCCTACACCCGTAACCAAAGTATTGGCACGCGCGGTTCCATATGATGTTTTTCTATTAGTCCCTTCTATTCTTCTGAGCTGGTATGCTGGAAACAAATTTGGTGCATTTGCTGCGCGTTCTAAAAAACTAGATAATACTCTATCCCCGTTGGGTTATATTCTCAATGCTACGCCTTATATGTGGCTGGGTATTTTGCTGGCATGGTTTTTTGGTATTGTACTTGGCATCTTTCCAATCGCCGGTGCTTATAGTTTCTCTTTGCAACCAAACTTATCCTTGAAATTCATTGGAAGTGTTTTGCATCATTGGTTTTTACCTTTTGCGTCAATCTTTCTGGTGGAGTTTGGAGGGCAAGCGATCGGCATGCGTAATATGATCATCTACGAACTTGAAGCTGATTATTCCCATTATCTGGGCACACTGGGTGCCCCGAAGAAACTCATTCGAAAGTATGCCTTCAGAAATGCGATCCTGCCGCAGATTACCGGGTTGGCATTGAAATTAGGTGTGATCGTGGCGGGTGCATTGGTGACCGAAGTGGTCTTTTCCTATCCCGGAATTGGTTATTTGCTGCTGGCTGCGATCCAGAACCAGGATTATTTCCTCATTCAAGGTTGCTTCCTATTTATCATTATTGGAGTCTTGATAGCGAATTTTACGATCGATATTATCTACATATTGATCGACCCACGTACGCGCATGGGAATGACCGGAGAGACAGCATGAAAGTATTAAAGAACAAAAACGAAATCTTATTCTTCGCATTCAGGAATTGGAAGTTGCAGATTGGAGTTTTGATCATCCTGCTATTCATTTTCATCGCTTTGATCGGACCATCTCTTGCTGAATTTGAACCATTTCAATACGCAAATGCACTTGGTCCCGTTCCACCATCTTCCGAATTCTGGTTGGGCACCACTTTCTTTGGACAGGATGTGTTTTCACAATTTGTGCATGGCTTACGTGCGACATTTACGGTTGGTATCATTGGTGGGGGTATTGGTACCTTACTGGGTTTGATCATCGGTTTTATTGCCGGTTATAAAGGTGGGGTCATTGATGAAATACTCAATGCCCTGACAAATATTGTTCTGGTAATCCCGACCATGGCGGTGTTGCTCATTATCGCCGCTTATTTGCAGGTTCGCACGGTTTTCATCGAATGCATCTTTATCGGATTGACTTCCTGGCCATGGACGGCGAGAGCTATTCGAGCACAGACTTTCTCGCTCCGCACGCGTGATTTCGTTGATCTGGCGAAACTGACTGGTGTGAAATCTTTGAGAATCATCTTCTCAGAGATCGCCCCCAACATGATGTCGTATTTGCTACTGATATTTATTTTGCAGTTCGGTGGGGCGATCTTGACTGCCGCCACACTAGATTTTATCGGTTTGGGTCCAACAAATGCGATTTCTCTGGGCTTGATGATGCAATACTCGGTTTTGTGGGGAGCCTTGCAATTCGGTATGTGGTGGTGGTTCGTTCCACCCGGTCTGGCGATCACAATTATCGTGGGGGCTTTGTATAGCATGAATGTCGGTCTGGACGAAGTTTTCAATCCTAAACTTAGGGGGATGTAGCGTATGACCTTAAAAGTCGAAAACCTCACGGTCTACTATCAAACTATCAGGGGTGATGTTCGAGCACTTGAAGATGTGACCTTTGATGTTCAGCCTGGTGAGATCATGGGGCTGGCGGGTGAATCAGGATGCGGGAAAACTACCCTCTGTCAGAGCTTGATCTTTCTCACTCCTCCTATGAAATATATCAAGGGTAAGGTTGTTCTCAATGGGATCGAATTACCGGTTTGGGATACCGAAAAGATGAACAAATTCAGATTCAGGGATATTTCTATCATTCCGCAATACGCCATGAATGCCATGAATCCTATCCGCAAGATTGGTCCAATGACTAGAGAATTACTGGAAGCTAAGGATATCAATTATCACTCCAATTTAGCTGAGATCAAGCACCGTCTTGACTTGGTGAACCTGCCTCACGATGTGCTTGATATGTATCCCATCGAACTTTCGGGGGGGATGAAGCAAAGGATGGTGATGGTGCTTTCAACCTTGTTAAATCCATCGTTGCTGATAGCCGATGAGATAACCTCAGCCCTGGATGTCGCCAGTCAGAAGGCTGTGGCTGAAATGCTGGTGGATTTCTTGCAAGAGGGTTGCTGCAGTAGCGTGATCTTTATTACTCATGATATCTCTATTTTGTACCAGATCGCCAATACCATTCTGATCATGTATGCTGGTTGTCTGGTTGAGAAAGCCAGCACCGAAACCATCATCCATTCACCTCGTCATCCCTATACCAAATTATTGATCTCCTCCCTTCCAAAGATTGGAGCAAGATACAGCGAAAAGAAATTAAAAGGAATTCCGGGTCAACCTCCCATTTTGTTAGATCCTCCTGTCGGTTGCCGATTTCGGGATCGCTGTCCGGTGGCTTTCGAAAAATGTGTTGAGGTCCCTCCGTTCATGGAAATAGCCCCTGACCATTTGGTAGCTTGCTGGCGGGAGGTGCCCCATGCTTAGTTTGGAAAATGTATCGAAGGTATACAGAGTGGGGACCTTTGGGGGAAAGGAACTGCATGCGGTTAATAATGTGAGTTTCTCAATCGGGGAAGGAGAAGTTGTCTCCCTAATCGGTGAGAGCGGCAGCGGGAAAAGTACTATAGGGAAGATGATCTTACTTTTGCTATCCATCACCTCCGGTAAGATCTTTTTTGAAGGGCAGGATATTTCACTCATTCAAAATGATGAAACGAAGGATTACTACCGCCGGGTTCAGGGGGTGTTTCAGGATCCTTACAGTTCTTATAACCCGATCTTTAAGGCAGATCGTATATTCCAGATGATCCACGATGAGTTCTACCCCAATCTCGATTCTGTTTTCTGGAAAGAAAAAGTCAATGCTGCTTTGCAAGATGTGGGATTGAACCCACAGCATGTACTGAACAAATTCCCGCATCAACTAAGTGGAGGGCAGCTACAGCGTTTTTTGATTGCGCGGGTTTTACTGCTTGATATTAAATTTCTGGTAGCCGATGAGATCATCAGTATGTTGGATGCTTCTGTTCGTATCGATGTTTTGAATTTGCTGGCGGGATTGAAAAAACGCGGTCTCTCCGTCCTGTTCATCACACATGACCTATCTCTGGCAAATTATATCAGCGAGAATGCTATCATCCTCTACCATGGCTGTATCACTGAGAAGGGGTCAACTGAAAAGATTTTTGAAAATCCATTCCACCCCTATACTCAAATGTTGATTTCTGCAGTGCCCCGTCTAGATCATAAATGGAATACCCCGATCAATACTGAAATTAATAGAGCACCCACCGGCATTCCGCGCGGTTGTGTGTACAGTGATCGATGTCCCCTGGTCTTTGAGAGATGTCAGGAAAGACCGCAATTGGTCGAGATTGAACCAAATCATTTTGTTGCATGCTGGAAAGTTGAGTGATCATAGATTCCACTTGTGACGAAAAATACTCTGATTATTGTTTTTTGGAGGCTTGATGCAATACGGTTTTTTTGATGATGAGCAACACGAATACATTATTACCAGACCCGATACACCACTACCATGGATCAATTATCTGGGCTGTCAAGATTACTTTGGGATCATTTCCAATACAGCTGGAGGGTATTCTTTTTACAAGGATGCCCGCCTGCGCCGGCTGACGCGCTATCGTTACAATAATGTTCCCCTTGACAGCGGCGGAAGATATATTTACTTGCGGGAAAATGACCCTCATATTGCAGCACCAGACTCCTTCTGGTCACCTACCTGGCAGCCGGTTAAAAAAGAACTGGATGGGTATTCCTGCCATCATGGATTGGGGTATAGCAGGATCACCTCAAAGTATAGGGGAATTCAATCCGATATCTGCTACTTTGTTCCTCTTGGTCAGTCTCTTGAGATCTGGGATGTACATATTAAGAATACCCGAAAAGAAAAGGCTGATTTGTCTTTATTCTCAGCCATTGAATTTTGCTTATGGGATGCTTGGGATGATGCCACCAATTTCCAAAGGAATTTTTCCATTGGAGAAGTAGAAGTAGCGGGGGATGTTATATATCACAAGAGTGAGTATCGGGAAAGAAGAAACCATTTTGCTTTCTTTGCCTGTTCTGAAAAGATCAATGGCTTTGAAACCCAGCGTGAGGACTTCCTGGGTGCTTATCGTGGTTGGGATGACCCCCGGGTGGTCAAAGAAAATAAAATGCACGATTCGATCGCCCACGGTTGGGCACCTATCGGCTCGCACCAACTTAAGTTCCAACTAAGAGCAGATGAGGAGAAGCGCATCATTTTCCTGCTTGGTTATCATGAAAATCCGGCGGATGCCAAGTTTGAAAAGGGAAACCCGCAGATCATTAATAAGGAAACAGTCATACCACTGATCGAAAAGTTTACACAACCTTCGAATGTGGATGCTGCGTTTAAAGAACTAAACTCATATTGGCAGAGCATCTTAAATCATTTCCAGGTAAGCTCGCCAGATGAGAATGTGAACCGCATGGTCAATATCTGGAATGCCTATCAGGTAATGGCTACTTTTAACATCTCACGTTCCGCCTCCTTTTTTGAAAGCGGCGTCGGCAGGGGCATGGGATTTCGTGACTCAAACCAGGACCTACTGGGTTTTTGCATGCTTGATCCCCTGCGTGCTCGTAGGAGGATCGTTGATCTGGCTGCTACCCAATTAATCACAGGTGGTGCCTATCATCAATACCAGCCTTTGTCGAAAACAGGCAATAATGACATAGGCAGTGGTTTCAACGACGATCCTCTATGGCTGGTATTGGCGGTAGCTGCTTACATTAAAGAGACCGCTGATTGGGCAATTCTGGATGAGATGGTTCCTTACGATGGTGAGTTTTCTTCTGCTGAAACACTATATGCCCATTTGCAGCGTGCCTTACAGTATACTCTTGATCACCGGGGGCCACATCAGTTGCCCCTGATCGGGCGGGCAGACTGGAACGATTGCCTGAATCTTAATTGTTTTTCTGATTCGCCGGGACAATCCTTTCAAACAACCACCAATCGCAATGGCAAAACAGCGGAGAGTGTTTTGATCGCCGGATTGTTCATTCTAACAGCCACGGAAATGATCCAGATGGCTGCCCATCGTGGGGATTCAATACTACAGTCTAAATATGATTCCGCAAAAGAAGAGATGGAAACTGCAGTATGGCGGGCTGGATGGGATGGCAGGTGGTTCAAGCGTGCCTACGATTATTTTGGAAACCCCATCGGGTCTCATACAAATAAAGAGGGAAAAATTTTTATCGAACCCCAGGGCATCTGCGTTATGGCAGGATTAGGATTGGAGGATGGAAAAGCCGAACAGGCGTTGGATTCAGTGACGCAGAATCTGGCTACCCCTGACGGGATCGTGCTGCAGCAACCCGCTTATTCTACCTATCTACTGCATTTGGGAGAGATTTCTTCTTATCCGCCTGGATATAAAGAGAACGCGAGTGTCTTTTGCCATACTAACCCTTGGATCATGATTGCAGAAACAATGATTGGCAGAGGAGACCGTGCATTAGATTATTATTTACGCATAAATCCCTCTGCTCGAGAAAAAATGAGCAATGTGCATAAGTGTGAACCTTATGTGTATGCTCAAACTATCTCTGGACGTGATGCTGCTGTGCATGGTGAGGCGAAGAATTCATGGTTGACGGGAGCTGCTGCTTGGAATTTTGTGGCAATCACTCAATGGATCCTCGGTATTCGCCCTGAATATGAGGGTCTTCGTATTGAACCGTGTATTCCGCAAGACTGGTCCGATTTTTCTGTGACGCGGCTATTTCGAGGTGTGCGTTTTCATATCAATGTGAAACGAAAAGGAATGGGAAACAAAATTACTCTGTTTTTGGATGGGATACCGCTACCAGAAAACATTATTCGTATGGAAGCCTTCAAGAAAAAAGAAATCGAAATCCTGGCAATACTCGAATAGGAGAAAGTATGGAAAAACATTGCCTGCACAAGGGTATCAACCTGGGTGGCTGGCTTTCGCAGTACAAACGCTATGATCATCAGCATTTCGGAGAATTTATCACCCGAGCTGATATTCAGCGTATTGCAGATTGGGGCTTTGATCATATCCGTTTGCCCATCGATTATCCGATGCTGGAATGTGATTCCCGACCTGGTAAATTACTGGAAAGCGGGTTGGATTATCTTTTCGGATGTTTAAAATGGTGCGAAAAAGCCGGATTGCGTGTAATCCTGGATCTGCACAAAGCTCCCGGTTATGCATTTGATGAACAGGAGTCAAATCAACTTGAGCAGAGTATTGCCTATCAGGATCGCCTGGTTCGTCTGTGGTCTGAGATCTGCAGTGCGTTGCAGGCGGTAGATGAAGACCTATTGGCACTCGAACTGCTGAATGAGGTGCATTTCAAATCGTCGGCGGTTTGGAATGAAATTGCGCAACGCATTCTGCGGGCAATTCGCCAAATCGACTCAAAACGCTTGATCCTGCTGGGGGGAAATTATTTCTGTTCGGTGGACCATTTATCGGAACTGGTTCGCTTCGATGATCCGGAATTGCTGTATAAATTTCATTTCTACCTGCCAGCTTCGGTAACCCATCAAAAGGCATATTGGTTTGATGGGCTGTATGAATTCGATCAGCAGGTAGGTTATCCGGGAGAAGCTACTGGTTTGAGGGAGTTTCTGGAAAAGAATCCTCAGTATCAGGAACGTCTCAGCGAAGATGTGGATCAGTATTTCGACCGCGTTTATCTGCTGAAGCGCTTGCAGCCAGCCATCGCTTTTTCACACTCCTTGAATCAGCCGCTGCACTGTGGCGAATTTGGCGTGATCGATAAGGCAGATCGGCAGACCCGTATCAATTGGATCAGAGATATGGTTTCTTTGTTTGAAGGAAACAATATCGGATATGCATATTGGACTTATAAAGAAATGGATTTTGGATTGGTGGATCAACAAGGAAATATTCTTGATCAAGAACTAATTGATATCCTGGTTAGGCGGTGAATATGAAATATGGTTATTTTGATCTGGAACATAAGGAATATGTGATTACGGACCCCCAAACACCTGTGAAATGGATCAATTATATTGGCACGCGTGATTTTGGTGGATTTGTGGACCATACTGGTGGTGCTTTGATCTGCCAGGATGACCCGGCTTTCAACCGTATCACCAAATATATCCAACAAATGCCTTCCTCTGATTTTAAAGGAGAAACGCTCTACCTGCGTATCCATACTGGTGATGAGTATCTCGTTTTCTCACCCTTCTTTGTGCCCACCCTGCATGAGCTGGATCGATTCGAATGTCATATCGGGTTAGGATACACACGCATTGTCAGCCGGGCGTATGGATTGGAATGCTGTGTAACCATTTTTATCCCGCAGAATGCTCGTTGCGAGATCCGCGATATTCGGATCAGGAATGTTTCTGATCGGGTGCTGGATGTGGATGTAATCCCGCTGGTGGAATACACCCATCCAGACGCATTGGCGCAGTTCACCAATGCTGATTGGATCCCGCAGACCATGCAAAGTGAAGCTCTGTTGCAGCAAGATGGTAGCATTATTTTGTTGCAGTATCCGTTCATGTACAGAGATTGGAAAACCAATTATTTTACATCCAATTACCCGGCATCTTCGTTCGAAACCGACCGCAAGAAATTTCTAGGAGCCAACGAGTACGGTAGTTTTCGGGATCCATTTTCATTGCATGCTCCTGAATTGACCAATGCGATAGCACTGCGTGGAGATAATATAGCAGCGCTCATGCACCACTTGGGGGAACTGGCAGCAGGGAAGGAAAAGAGCATCATTACCCAACTCGGGCAGGTAGAAAACATTTCACTCACTGTGGATCTGACCTCTCGTTACAAACAGGTTGTGCGTGTGGAGCAAGAACTGGAGAAGCTTTCACAATTCTGGCATGCCTATCTGGAGACATTGACAGTAGAAACCCCCGATCCGGATTTGAATGCGATGATTGATCTTTACAATCCACGCCAGTGTTTCACCACCTTCACCTGGTCACGTTATCTATCGTATTACCAGATGGGGTTGGGCGCGCGCGGTATTGGCATCCGGGATTCTTCACAGGACCTACTGGCGGTGCTGGCTGCCCTGCCGCAGGAGAGCGCTCAGTTTTTGGAACGCCTGCTTTCTTTTCAAAAGATAGATGGCTCTGCCATGCACCAGTTCAATCCGCTCACCAATCTCGGAAGCTGTGGGGATTCAATGGAAATGGAGGATCGCTATCACTTTTACAGCGACGATCATCTCTGGCTGGTGCTAGTTACCGCTGCTTACATCAAGGAAACTGGAGATCTGGCATTTCTGAAAAAAACTATTCCCTACTACGAGAGAGACCGCGCCGGAAAACCACTGGAGCAAGGGACCGTTTTGGATCACATTGAAAGGGCACTTGCCTTTACCAACCAGAATGTGGGCAGTCACGGTATTCCCTTATTGGGTTTTGCAGATTGGAATGACACGGTAAACTTGCCCAAAGGATCTGAATCGTTCTTTACAGCCAACTTATTCGGATTGGTATTGAAAGAATTACTTCCAGTTATCCAGGCATTGGGCAGATTCAACTTGCTGAAAAAATTCCAAGATGTATATCAAGAAATGCAGCGAAGGGTGGAAAGCTGTGGTTGGGATGGAGCGTGGTATTTGCGCTATTTTGATCACAAAGGAAGGGCAATCGGCTCGCATAAGGACGAATACTGCCGGATTTACCTGAATGGACAATCATGGACAGTGCTGTCAGGCTTTGCATCGGGAGAACGAGCCAAAATAGCCATGGATTCTGTTTTTGACAAATTGTTCACCACCAGTGGTCTCAAGATATCCACTCCTTCGTTTAATGGATACGATCCTGTTTATGGAGGGATTACCACTTATCGACCGGGTACCAAGGAGAATGGCGGTATTTTCGTTCACCCCAATCCCTGGGCAATGATCGCCGAAACCATGCTTGGCAACGGCGATCGCGCTTATCAATATTACTGTGCTACCAATCCCGCGCTGCGTAATGAAAGAGCGGATGTATATGAGTGCGAGCCGTATGTTTATGCTCAAAATATTCTCAGCGATGAACATCCCCAGTTTGGACTGGCGCGCAACTCTTGGTTGACCGGTGCGGCTGCCTGGCATTATATTGCTGCCACGCAGTTTATTCTGGGTATCCGCCCCTCGCTGGATGGACTGCTCATCGACCCCTGTATTCCATCAAGCTGGAATGGTTTCACTGCAACCCGAAAATACCGAGGAAAGACCATCCAGATCGAAATTCACAACCCCACTCACATTTGCAAAGGGGTACGTTCACTCGAATTGGATGGAGTGAGGATCATCGGTAACCTGATTAACTTTAAAGACATGAGGTCAGATTCGCATGTCGAGGCATGGTTGGGAAAAGAAGACTAAATGGGTCCATGCGTGAGGATCCTGCATGAATAACTTTTTCTTTCCGCCTGGATGACTAGATCGACAAAGCGGACATGCCATACTGCCTGAAAATATCCACCTTTGAGGGATTGGCTTTGACAAAATCAATGATCTCATGGATATAACCGAAAGCCACACAAATGACGGTATCGGCTCCGCCGTAATAGATAGCGATTCGTCCGCTATCTCCATCCACCAGAGCTGCTCCTGGGAAGGCAACATTGGGCACATCGCCCACTTGTTCGTAAAGACGTTGAGGGGAAAGTAGATAGGGTTCACTGCGCGCAATCACCTTCCAGGGCTGCTCCACATCGAGCAACGCGGCTCCGAAACTGTATACAAAACCATTGCAGGACGTGAGTACTCCGTGGTAGAACAGCAGCCAACCTTCACTGGTTTCGATGGGCGTCGATCCAGCACCGACTTTGGTCGCCTGCCAGCCGTAGGTGGGACCCATGACAAAACGGTGGTGTCCCCAGTATTTCATATCAGGACTTTCACTGTAAAAAATATCTCCAAAGGGGGTATGCCCGGTGTCACTGGGGCGGCTGAGCATGGCGAACTTTCCGTTGATCTTGCGCGGGAACAGCACTCCATTGCGGTTGTAGGGGAGAAAGGCATTTTCCAGCTGGAAAAAATCCTTGAAATTAAAGGTATATCCCACCCCGATCGTGGGCCCATGATAGCCATTGCACCAGGTCACATAATATCGGTCTTCGATCCAGGTCACACGCGGATCATAAGAATACAGAAAGGTTGTGATCTCCTGGTTTTCCTTTTCAGCGGCTTTCCACTGGATGCGCTCGTCAGATAACTGCCAATGGATGCCGTCGTCGCTGAAGCCGACATGCAACTGCTGAACGCGAGTTTTGTTGTCGCAGCGGAAAACACCTGCAAACTTGCCCTTGAAGGGCACCACCGCGCTGTTGAAAATGCTGTTTGCCGATGGGATCAGATCACGGGGAATGATAGGATTCTTCGAATAACGCCAAATGGGTTCTGTGCTCCGGGCAGGTTTCTCTTCCCAGGGGATATTGGGCAGGGGGGAGCAGTTCTTCAAAAGTTCTTTTTTCTTGTTCATTTTCTTTCCCTCTCCTTTACTCTGATGATCGTTTGATCATCTCAAAACACATGCGGCTTTCGTGATAGGAACTCTCCCAGGGTCCGAGCTTGGGACTGGTCTGATCGACCGTGCCATCGGGGGTCAAGCGCTTGAACCAGCCGCCATGTACTTCATCGATAAATTTGTCTTGGATGAAATTCCAGCAGGTCTGGCTGGCGTGCAGGAACCTGGATTTACCCGAAAGCTGATAGGCATTATAGAATCCGATCACCGCTTCTGCCTGTGGCCACCATTCTTTACCGGTCTGATTGATCTTGCTGGTTGTGCCTTCTTGGATGATGCCGCCGTGCGGGTCCATCCCAGAAGATAACACTCTTTCTGCCAGATTTAGAGAGACGGATTGGATTTTTTCTATTAATCCATGGTCTCCTAAAACGCTGGCAGCCTCATCGAGCAACCAACTGCCTTCGATTTCATGCCCACAGGAAACAAGATCGGATAACGAATGCCATTCTTTATCCAGAAAGAGCTTAAAATGTCCGCTTTGAGGGTCGATGATGTATTCTATGAAATCAAGCAGCAGATTTTGCAGGCTATTCCGAAGTGAAGGATCGTTCCACACTCTGAACAGGTTGGTATACGCTTCGATTAAATGTAGCAAGGTGTTCATCGATTTATTGCAGTTCATATCTTTAGGGCTGAGGCGCATGTCAACCAACGGTGTAAAATTGCGGGCACTTCCTTCGATATATCCACCGAATTGTGGATCGTGGGCATGCTCTTCTACAAGGTGATAGAGATGGATAGCACGGTTCAGGCTTACCGGATCATGGGTTGCTCGGAAGAACTCACTGTAGCTGTAGATGCCAAATGCCTGGGCATAGTACTGCTTGTGATCGGATACCGGATTCCCACGTTTATCGATCGACCAGAATAATCCCTGGTAATCTTTATCCCAAAATGCTGAATCAAGATAATCGCGTGCCATGATGGCGACCTGCAGGTATTCTTTTTCTGGATAGTGGAGATAGGCATGCGAGAAAGTCCACAGGATTCTGGTGCAGGTTACTGCAGTGCGGGGAATATCGTTATTGATCCGTCCATCACTGTAAACAGCACCAAAAAAACCGCCATTTTCATAATCAGGGGCGGTTTTTATCCAGTAGGGCAGAATGTTATCGAGCAGTTCTCTTTCAAATTGTGATGGGAGGAATTGATTATTCATACGCGAGGTTTTGAAATGCCCTGTTTTTGGAATTATTGGGAACGCTCCCAATCAATCTATTTTATCATGAAACCCCTCTTTTTGGTTCAAGTGACATTTTTTTTGATCAAGGAATCAAGTTTGTTTCTTTGCCTTCGCGGATTTTTTTGCTGGTTTATCAAGATCATCCCGGTAATGGTGATGATCGAACTAATTTAATCTTAAACTGAAAGAGCGGTATACTCAATGTTTGATCGGCGATGTGCCTGAAATATATCAAGAGTGAGATTTATCATCAATCAATAATATTAGAATAATACTTTTTGTGATAGAAACACTGATAAAACTGTTCATCGCATCCGATTGATCACTGCACATGATTGAGGGAGATTTTCATTCAATACACCTTTAAATACGTTAAAGAAAAAACATATGTTGGACAAGATAAAGAAGAGTGCCTTATACCCGAACATTGGATTGATCGTCCTTGCTTATATCGCGTTCATCGCTCTGGGGATGCCGGATGGCTTGTTAGGTGTAGCATGGCCATCCATTCGAGCCGATTTTTCAATCCCATTGGATGCGGTTGGCGTATTGATTTTGTCATCAATGGCTGGATATTTAACTTCCAGCTTTCTTAGTGGTCTTCTCGTTTCTCGCTGGGGGATTGGAAAAGTTCTCATGATAAGCTGCGTTATGACGGGTGCGGCACTTCTCTCTTACACGTTTGCTGCAGATTGGTGGTTGATGGTGTTGTTGGGTACCGTAAGTGGTCTGGGAGCTGGAGGAATTGATGCAGGTCTCAATAATTATGTGGCTGCGAATTTCAGTGATAGATTAATGCAGTGGTTGCATGCCAGTTATGGGATCGGCATTACCCTTGGTCCAATTATCATGACATTATCCCTTTCAATTCTAAATTCCTGGCGAATTGGATATCGTATAGTAGCTTTATTTCAGTTTCTATTAGCCGCTTGTTTTTTGTTAACCCTCTCTTTATGGAAATTAAAAAAGCAAACTGAGAAAAGTGAAGATTCAAAACCGCAAACTGAGAATAAAGCGCCTTTTATCGAAACGTTAAGGCAGCTACAAGTGTGGTTAAGCATGTCCTTGTTTTTTACGTATGTTGGAGCTGAAGTGTCAGTTGGAACATGGATTTATAGCCTGCTTACAGAATCACGTGGAATTGATGCAACTCTGGCAGGATATTTTGTCAGCAGTTATTGGGCGACCTTTACTGTTGGTCGAATCATTGCGGGGATTTTCGTGAAAAAATTGGGGGTAAACACTTTGGTACAAGGAAGTGTGGTGGTAGCTTTGTTGGGCACATTTTTATTAATCTGGAATCCCTCCGAAGTGATGAATCTGTTAGCAGTGGCTCTCATAGGTTTTGCCATTGCTCCAATTTTCCCATCTTTAATGTCGGGTACCAACCGACGTGTGGGTTCTCGTTTTGCTACCAATACCATTGGTATGCAAATCGCTTTTACAGGGTTGGGAGCTGTGGTTATCCCCAGCTTTTTTGGGATGCTGGCACGTCATTTTTCACTGGAGGTTATTCCTGTTTGTCTGGTGGTTGTGTTTTCAGTATTATTCTGCCTTTACCGTTTATCAATGCAAAAAGCATGTAAATAAAGTGGGAGTAATCTATCATGAGAATGATACTAAAAGGCGAGAAAGAATAACTGCTTGCTGCTCTAGAATTGAATCATTTGATCTGTAGTAATTTCAATATTGATAAATCACTCATAGGAACGTGTTGGTCATAAACAAGAACATCATCCAACCCGATGGATTTGTTTACATCTTGGTGATGAGATATATTGGTGCTCAGCCAATAAAAATGCATTCGACAGTGATTATTTCTGCTCAATGAACAACATTCAACAGAGATCGCTTTGCTGGGTGCAAATTGAAAAATAATCAGGGTGGGTAAGTTTATGTTTTCTCATCAATATTGTGCAGGACAGATTATCGCTACTTCATCAAGTTCCAATCAATGATGGGGTGTCTTTTTAATATTTGTCATCGTTATCCCAACTGTGGCGATCAACAAGCTGATCCATGCCTGGATGGAGAGCGTATCTCCCAGAAAGATGACCGAAAGCAGTGCAATCTGCACCAGCATAGAATTATTGAGTGCGCCGGATTCTACCGCGCTGAGCACTTGCAGTGATTTGTTCCACAGGGTGAAAGCAAATGCTGTATTAACTGCTGCCAGGCTTAAAATAACGATCCAGTTTGTGATGGAGATGGTAGGAAATTTCTCACTTGCTAATCCGATAACCAGCAATAGGATTGCTCCGATGCTCATGCTGACGCCGGTTGTTACACTGGCAGACAGATTTCCATGCCGGTTGACCATTCTTCCCAACAGCGCAGCCAGTGCATTGGCAAGCACAGTGAACCCAGCAAAGAAATAACCGATTAACTCACCCTGCAGGTCCGGATTAGGAGTGAAGTAGAGCAGTACCCCAATGATGAAAACGGAGATACCTATCCACTGGAGAAGACTGGGTTTTTCGTGCAACAAGAAGATCCCGAAAATGGCGATAAAAATGGAAGTGAAATTCAGTAGCAGGCTAAAAGTGGTGGTTGGCAGGTATTTGAGAGTGATGAATTGTCCACCCTGTGTGAAAGTGTAAAATACGATCCCCAGCAAGGTCAGTTGCTGCCAGTTTTGTATGGATAGGTCCCGAATGACGGATCTACTTTTCAGCAATTTGGGTAGAAGGAACAAGCTGGCAAATCCGTAGCGCAATCCAGCAAAGGTCAACGGGGGAATGTCGCTGATGGTGAATTTGATGAGGATCCAAGAGGAAGACCACAATATGGTTACCAGCAGAGCCTGCAATATGGCTTTAGTTCTTTGGGAAGAGATAGTATTGTTCATATCTAAAATTATCTCATTGAATAGGCGATTTTAAGAAAAAGCTTGACTTGTTTTAGCTGAGATGATATAGTATTGCCCAATTATGAACTGCTACCGGGCGTACGCTACTACTACCGCTACTACTACCACTCATCACGATCGTGATGGAGGGTTGCGGTGCGTTACCTGCAGCAGGAATGGATAGAATCAATCTATCCGTAAAAAGGAAAGAACAAACGCCTCGTACCCCACGAGGCGTTTTTCTTTATCTACAAGCTTTCATTATAAAGAGGTGCTTTATGGACGGGAACAAGATCAGGAAGAAACAAGCCAGATTGCTAGTGATGAAGTTTGGAGGAACTTCGGTCGGGAGCAGTGATGCCATCGCTCAGACGGCGCACATCATTCAGGATGAATGTGCCAATTGGGAGGATGTGGTGGTGGTGGTTTCGGCAATGAGCGGGGTAACCGATGCCTTGATTGCCTGCGCAAAAAGCGCGGTCACGGGAGACCAAGAAAAATATGCAGATTTGGTGTGCGCTGTGCAGAAAAAACACCAAAGGGTTGTTAATGAACTTATCACCAATCATGAAGTCAAGGTCAAATTGCAGGATGAACTGGTTGTCTTGTTCGACACACTACGTTTGTTGTGCCAGGGTATCCATATTATGGGAGAATTGACCCCGCGTGGAATGGATGCAATGATCTCGCTGGGAGAACGGATGAATGCCCGCATGGTGAGCGCCTTGCTGCATCAGAACGGGTTTGCCAGCCAGGCAGTGGAAGCTACTGCCCTGATCATTACGGATGATTCCTTTCAGCATGCGCACCCAATAATGGAACTTTCCCGCAGTAAAACCAGGGCAGCTTTACAGCCGTTGCTTGCAGATCATATTATCCCGGTGGTGACGGGTTTTGTTGCTGCTAACCGCGAAGGTATCATTACAACCCTGGGCAGAGGTGGAAGCGATTATACTGCTGCACTGTTGGGTGACTTTTTGAATGCTCAAGAAGTATGGACATGGACAGACGTAGATGGTGTGATGACCGCCGACCCACGTATCGTGCCGGATGCACGTGTTATCCCTGAACTCACCTACAATGAAGTTTCGGAGATGGCATATTTTGGAGCAAAAGTACTGCATCCGCAAACCATCCGCCCGGTGATAGAACGTGATATTCCCTTATGGGTAAAGAATACCTTCAACCCTGCGTTCCCTGGCACACGTATTGATGGCTGTTCTAAAACGGAGCGTGGGCGCATCACTGCGGTCACAGCCATCCACGGATTGAGTCTGATCACGGTGGAAGGGCGTGGTATGTTGGGTGTGCCTGGTATCGCAGCGCGCACCTTTGCCGCGGTTGCCAGGCACGAAGCCAGTGTGCTGATGATCTCCCAATCTTCTTCGGAACAGTCTATTTGCTTTGTTATTCCCTCTGATATGGAGGTGGCGGTACTCCAAGCTATTGAAGATGAAATGGCTTTAGAACTAACCCGCCGCGATATTGATCGAGTGTGGGCGCAACCGGATGTGGTCATTGTGACTGCCATCGGATCGGGCATGCGCCAGACCCCCGGTGTTTCCGCCCATCTTTTCGGGGCGCTTGGCAAGAAAAATATCAATGTGATCGCCATTGCGCAGGGCTCATCCGAATACAGCATTTCGGTAGTGGTATCTGCGGCGGATGCCGACCAGGCAGTGCGCCAGATCCATGAGGAGGTGATCTGCAATGAACTATCAGAATAAAAAGATCAACGTGGCAGTACTGGGTGCCACCGGAGCGGTGGGACAACGTTTTGTGCAATTATTATGTGATCATCCCTGGTTCCAGATCAGCACGCTGGCTGCCTCTGAACGGAATGTGGGCAAACGCTATAAAGATGCCTGTGGATGGCATCTCAACAATGCCATGCCCGATGTCGTGCGCGAAATGACCATCCAACCTGTGAAACCTTCAGTAGATGCCCAGATTGTTTTTTCTGCTCTCCCTGCGCAGGTGGCGCGAGAGATTGAGCCGCTTTTTGCGCAAGCTGGTTATGTGGTTTGCTCCAATTCATCTGCTTTCCGCCTGGATATGGATGTGCCGGTCATCATCCCGGAAGTCAACGCGGATCATCTAGCACTATTGAAACGGCAGAAAGAACTACGCGGTTGGAAGGGATTGCTTGTAACCAGTCCCAACTGTACTACCACCGGCATCGCCATTCCTCTAAAGCCGATCGATATGGCTTTTGGGGTGAAGAAGGTGGTAGCGGTCAGCATGCAGGCAGTTTCGGGTGCAGGCTATCCGGGGCTCTCTTACCTGGATATCCAGGATAACGTCATTCCCTTCATCAAAGGTGAAGAGGAAAAAATGGAGCGCGAATCCAAAGCCTTATTGGGTCGTATGGCAGGTAAACAGCGCCTGGATGCAGATTTCATTTTCAGCGCCCAGGCGAACCGCGTAGCGGTGTCGGAAGGACATACCATTTGTCTTTCACTGGAACTGGAAGAAAAAACTGAAATTGCAGCTTTGCAAGATCTGCTGCGGGATTTTCGTGCTCCTATATACCGTCCAAACTTGCCCAGTATGCCCCTGTTCCCCATTGCTGTGCGAGAGGAAGTTGATCGACCGCAGCCACGTAAGGACAGCAACGCTGGAGAAGGGATGCAGGTTTCAGTGGGGCGTATCCGTCCTTGCCCGGTGTTGGATGTGCGTATGGTCTCGGTGGTACATAATACATTACGCGGCGCAGCCAGCGGTGCTATTCTGAATGCGGAATTGTTGGTGGCAGAAGGATATCTCTCATGAAAAACTATGGATTTGCTTCCCTGCAGGATTTTCTGGGTGATCGCATCCTCTTCCGCAATCTCAATGCACTGGACCCTGCTTTACCGCGTCTGGATGACCTACGCAAGGATGTAAATCTGTCCCCTAACATCATTCCACGCAAGACCTCCCTCGATTATGCGCGTGTCATTATCGAATTGGTGAAGCAAGCTCGCCGACAGGATGGTAACCCAGCTGACATTCGCCATATCATTTATGTGGGTGATACTCGCATGAATGATGGCATGGCGTTCCGAAATATCTGTGCGAGCGCGCACTGGCGTGGCGCTGCCATGATCATTGCAGAGGATGATGAACTATCAAAATTGGATCAAGAACAGGATGAAAATTCCATTATCTTTTTCAATAATCATTGGGTCAATCTGCGCGTTTTTCACTTGCTTTTACAAATGAAGGAAATAGAGTTGAATGAGGAAACAGTGGTATTGATCGATGTGGATAAAACTGCCCTGGGCGCGCGTGGACGCAACGATGCAGTGATCGATGAGGCGCGTGTCAAAGCTGCCCAGACGGTGCTGCAAGAGATTCTTGATTATACATTTGATGTTGATGAGTTTGTGCGTGTATATTCGACTTTGAATCAGCCCGCCTATCATCCCTTCACTGGGGATAATCAGGATTATCTGGTATATATCTGTCTGATCTTGCTGAGTGGACTTTTTAAATTGGAAGATATTGTTACCGATGCTCATCTTGGATTGCTTTCCAATTTTGACAGTTTCATCGATCAGGTAGAGCAGCGTTGTATAGATCTGCCAGTTGGTGTGTGGGAAGTGCATCACGAGATCTACCATCTGGTGAAATGTGGAGATGCCACTCCATTTAAACAGTTCCGGAAAATGGAATATCACACAACCTCGGCACGAATGGGTCAACTCCCTTGTCAAAGCTCAATTGAGGAACTACTGCAACAAGAGATCCTCATCACGCGTGAAGTACAGGAATTTGCAGTGCGTTGCCGCAAGGCGGGCGCCACTCTATTTGGGCTATCAGATAAGCCGGATGAAGCATCAGTGTCCTTTTCTCAAGATGAAAATTTGAAATCTTTACATCAGATATCAACCCACGTGGTAGGAGCGAAAAATGAGTGAACAAAGTTGGTTGGAATGTATTCGTGGCTGCGGTGAAAAGCATGCCATCACTGAAGTGGTTTACCAGTGCGAACAGTGCGGTGGTTTGTTGGATGTGAAGCATGATGTGGATGCTCTCAAACAGCGTTCTGTGGGAGAGTGGAAAGAATTGTTCGAGCAGAGAGCGGCTGTTCGCTCCGGTTCTTACGCCAGCGGAGTATGGGCAAAGAAAGAATGGGTCTGCCCACAGCTATCATTGGAAGATATCGTCACCTTTTATGAAGGAAATACTCCGCTCCTAAAGGTTCCAACCCTGGGAAAGCATATCGGTTTGTCTGATCTGTGGGTAAAGCTATGTGGGAATAGCCATACCGGTTCCTTCAAAGACCTGGGTATGACAGTGCTGGTTTCTGTAGTAAATCACATGATCCGGCAGGGCAATCCTATCCGGGCGGTGGCATGCGCCTCTACTGGTGATACCTCTGCGGCACTGGCTGCTTACGCTACGGCTGCCGGGATTCCGGCGGTCATCTTATTGCCACATGCCAAAGTATCACCCGAACAACTTATCCAACCGCTCTCCAATGGTGCCAAAGTACTGTCGCTGGATACAGATTTTGACGGCTGCATGCGCGTTGTACAAGAGCTGACGCAGGATCCGTCCATCTATCTGGCAAATTCCATGAACTCCCTGCGCATAGAAGGGCAGAAGACAGTTGGTATCGAGGTTGTGCAGCAGTTTGGCTGGCAGGTGCCCGATTGGATCATCCTGCCAGCGGGCAATCTGGGAAATGTCAGCGCACTGGGAAAAGGGTTGCTGTTGATGTACGAATTGGGATTGATCGATCATCTCCCGCGTATTGCCTGTGCTCAGGCGCAGAATGCCAATCCTTTTTATCTGGCGTATAAAAATGGATTCAAGCAATATCAGCCTGTTGCGGCGCAAAAGAGCATGGCGAGCGCCATCCAGATTGGGGCACCGGTAAGTTATGAGCGGGCGGTTAAGGTCATGCAATGTTTTGATGGAATAGTTGAACAAGCTAGTGAAGAGGAACTGGCGAACATGTGTGCTCTTGCTGATCGCAGCGGGCTATATTGCTGCCCGCAGACCGGAGTGGCACTGGAAACTGCCCGCAAATTGGCAGTGCAGGGCGTAATCAAACCAAACGAACGCGTGGTGGTGATCTCGACTGCCAATGGGCTGAAATTTTCCCAATTCAAAGCCTCTTACCATGATGGAAGGATGACCGGTATGGATGCTCTATATGCCAATCAACCGTTGGAGTTGCCAGCCGATCTGGGTGCGGTTTTAGCAGCGATTGGGTGATAAGGGAATTACAGTTTTTATTATTCTAGCGATCATTATCATTTCCTTCATAAAATGAAATCTGTTTCTTGAAGCGGATATCTTTTTATGAGATGATTGTACATAAGAATTACTTAGAATTGCTTCTAGGGAGAACTCAGGAATGATCTCAAAGAAAGATTTACGCAATCTGGTGATCTATGAAATCTACGTGCGCAATCACAGCCAAGGCGGTGATTTTCAGGGAGTGATTGGTGATTTGCCGCGCATCAAAGCTTTGGGAGTAGATTACATTTGGCTGATGCCCATCCATCCCATCGGAAAGGTTAACCGCAAGGGCACGTTGGGCAGTTCTTATGCCATTGCGGATTACACCACCGTCAATCCGGATTATGGCACCGAACAAGATTTCAAACATCTGGTTGATACAGCACATGATCTGGGGTTGAAGGTCATGATCGATGTGGTTTATAACCATACTTCCCCCGATTCAGTTCTGGTGCAAGAACATAAAGAATGGTTCCGTCTGGATGTGCGAGGCAATCCCACTACCTCGGTGCCAGATTGGTCTGATATCGTTGAGCTGGATCATTCTCATCCCGAGTTGCACGAATATCTGGTAAAAGCCATTCAAAAATGGTCTGCGCTGGGGGTGGATGGCTATCGCTGTGATGTGGCATCCCTGGTACCGCTGGAATTCTGGTACAAGGCGCGGGCAGCTGCCGCTGCCATCAATCAAGATACTATCTGGCTGGCTGAGTCCGTCCATCCGGATTGGGTGGCAGAACGGCGCCGCAACGGGTTGTTTGCCCTCTCAGATAGTGAACTCTATCATGTCTTCGATATCACCTATGATTATGACATTTTCCGAGCTTGGGAGCGGGCAGTCAAGGGTGACCTGGATACCCGTTACTATCTAGATCTGCTTTATCTGCAAAATGCCATTTACCCGGTAGATTATATCAAGTTGCGTTATGTCGAGAACCATGACACTGATCGGGTGATGGAGTTAGCCCCCACCCGACAGCAGGCGCTGGCATGGACTGCCTTTCAAGCTTTTAACAAAGGTGCCTGGTTGATCTATGCTGGTGAAGAATCTGCCACCCCCCATAAACCGGATCATTTTGAAAAGGACGTTATGCCCTGGGGAAACTATGAATTGACTCCTCTGATCCAAAAACTGGTCGCTTTGAAAAAAGATCCAGCTCAAGTGACGGGTGAATTGCACTTCCTGACCTCACAACCACTGATACAGGCAGTGTGGTTGGCACAGCCTACCAGCCTGGTGGGCATCTTCAACACCAGCGCAGTAAAAGGTGAATTCCCCACCGAATTTCCTGATGGAACTTACCAGGATCTGCTATCCGGTGAGGATTTCGTTATTCGTGACCATAAGATGAATGTTCCAGTAATGGCTTGCATTTTCCACTGTGCTTTATCGAATTTCAAACCCACACGAAAGATGCTGCTGGTTTAGCCCATCTTATGGTATCTCATTGTGTGGTAGCTGGCAGGCTGAACATGGGGATCAACGCCAAGTCGTCGATGGTCAGTTCGGATTGCCCTTTGTCATTGGGCGTGAAGTTGCTTAAAAAATCTTCTTGTGTGCCATCATACCCGGCTGACCACACCATATCAACCACCCGTGTATGGTTATTGCCTGTCGGTGCACCACCCAGGCGCCATTGCTCGGCGCTTTGATTGACATCTCGTATACGCCACACACCTAACGATGGATAACCATCTTGGCTCATCACCACGGCTGCGTATGCCCAACTCTCCGGAGTGGAATCCCCGAAGGTCTCGCGTGGCACGCGCATGGTAACGGTATTGGTGGCAGGATCTACCAGTATCTTGATCTCGGTGTTGGCGCTTAATGCTTCTCCGCTTTCCGGATCAGGCACCAACACCTCCGGATACCAGCCCTCACCCCACACAACCACATCCCAACCATATCCTTCCTGCAGCCCCAGATTCCTGCCGGGCAAGAGCAGACGCGAGCCGGTGCCAGCGCCCGGATCGGTGTCTACATATACATCCATGGTTTGCAAGGATAGATCGATGGAAGAACCCCACGGATTGGTGATGGGACCGAAAAAATTGAATGCAAACATCACATATTTATCGTTATATGAAACCTGGAAGGTATTGATATCAAACACCTGTGCTTCGAAGACCGTGTCGGTGGGATAAGTATAACTACCCGGTCCATGGTCGTCCCCTTCGGGATCCTGCACTTCGATAGCACTGGTATAAGCGCCGATCTGCAGCAGTGTGATCTCCGCCGGACCATCAATGGGGAAGCTATCCAGATTGCTGGGGTCCACTGCCTTAATCAAGATGAAATCCCCACTTTCCAGTTCCCCTAATTGTTCAAATGGAATGGCGATCTCGATGGTGCTGCCCTGGCGGGCTGCTGTCCAGTTGATATCGGTGGCTTTCCAGGCTTCATTTTCCACACTGTAGCTGCTTAAATTATCTGAGTTGAAATGCAATAGATGAGATGCTGCCATACCGATTTGATCGGTGCTATTCTCATTTAGCACGAACGGATAATATTCCGCTGCCCCCGGAATGCGTAGATACAAGTCTCCGCTATTCTTCAAAACATCAGTGTTGAGCATATCTATTCGCACATACAGGTTGTTGGCATCCATGCTGATCGCCATGCCCTGTAGTGAGGCATTTTCATCCGGATTGCTGTAGTAAGCTGCGGTTGACCATTCTTCATCCGTGGCTGCGCCATCTATTGTTACCGTAGAAGCTGCAGTGAGATATTGATCTGGTTTCACTGCCTGGGGTGGGATGATGGGCACGTTCAGAAATGCCGGAATCTCGTCTCCCAGTGACTCATACACTTTCATCAAGAGCTGGCGGAAACCCAGATCGAAATAAGTATCCTGTCCGGAATCCTGGTCAGCGCCATACCACCAGAACCAATCCGAACCTTCCGCCAGATACATGTAATCCTGCGCCAAGGCGATGGCATCTGCTGATGCTTCACGTTTATGGGTTATATCATACTTTGCCAGGTGATCTCGTACCTTGCCGAGATAGTCCCAGGCTTGGTTCTCTTCATCCTCCCCGATCCAGGTATCGTAATTCTGGCTGAACCAGGCACTCGGGAAGAGTGCATCCAGTTCCTGCTGCTCGGGGAACAGCGCCAGGTATTCGCTGGGGGTGACGGGTTTGATGGTTTTACTTTCCGATAGCATGCTGTAAAGGGCGTTCAGGAATTCTTTGCCGTCATTGGGGTAATATTCCCAGGCATTTTCGCCATCCAGGATGATGCTGACGATATGTGGACCACTGGCATTTTCTTTTACCAATTCCTGGCGGATGTTTTCGAGGCGCTGCATCAGGTCTACGGCAGCCTCTTCACCGGGAGTCTGTGAATAGGTGAAACCCACTTTATCCGATAAAGTCCAATCCCGAAAGAAAATTGCTACCGGATTGCCTGTTGCCCCCTGTACATAATAAGGACGGTAGAGGGCATCGGCTTCCTGCACGGTCTCTTGCCCATTACGGGTGAAGTTCGCCATACCGAGCGAGGCTGCCAGCACCGGTTCACCGGTTGCCATCCACTGGTATCCGGCATTGGCGATTAATGAAACTACATCCTCCGCCACTGCTCCTTCACCAGGCCACAAGCCCTTGGGCATGTGACCGAAATGTTCCTGATAGATCTCTACGCTGTTGCTCAAGTGTGTGATGGCATCATTTGGCCAGGAGAAACGCGTGGGCAACTCGGTGGTGAGATTGCCAACTGCCGCCAGATCGGAGTTATATATCAAAGGAAGGATAGGATGGGCGTAAGGGGTGGTGATGACCTCGATCTGCCCGCTGTCTTGCAGTTCTTTATGAACAGGAATGATCTGTGCCATGACGCTGCGTACTTCATCGAAAACGATCTGTTTATCTTCTTCATTGAAATCGCGCCCTTTATCCACCAGAGACTTCAAAGGTTCCTGTGCCAGAAAATCTGGATCGAACCATGCCAGGTTGAACCAGATTTGCAGATCGCGGAAATCCTGAACGGAAAAATCGGTCATTGCTTTGGAAATAGAAGCATCGTCGCTTCCACCGCGCTTCTGCAGCAACTCTTCATAGCGCGGGAAACGCCCGATGATATTGTCGTAATTGGCATCGAAGAAACGGGTGAGGATGAGTTTCTTTTGTTCGTCGGTCAGTTCTTCAGCAGGTACTTCTGCCATTATCCAGTATAGGTCTTTAGCATCATTGTCCACAAAATCATCCAGTTGCCGGATCAATACGGGCGTGAGATTAAAGGTGACGTGTACATCGGGATAATTCTTAAGAATACTTGCCATGTCATAATAATCTTTGGTGGCATGCACCCGCACCCAGGGACGGGTGTAGACTCCATCCTCATCCTTGTAATAAATGGGTTGGTGCTGATGCCACAGCAGGTTCAGATATAATACGCTTTCGTCTGTGCTGCTTTGGGTAGGAGTGCTGGTCTCCACATTTGCTTGTGGGGCATTGTTGCAAGCACTGAACAGCATTCCCACCAGTAAGAAAATGGAAAGGATCAATTGTTTTATTCTCATTTCTTCTCTCTTTCATTCATTAAAAAAATCCCCAACTTCGGTTGAAGTGGGGATTTTGTGCAGCATTTTAGGTTATCCCTTTACGCTTCCCAAGGTCAAGCCTGAGATCATGTATTTGGACATTGCCAGAAACAGGATCATGACCGGGACGGAGACAATAATAGCAGCAGCATTATACTGCCCCCACTGCACCAGATACTGCCCCATCAAGCGGTTCAAACCGAGCGGCCAGGTCAAGATGGATTCCTGGGAACCCAAGATGATGCGTGCGATCAAGAATTCGTTCCAAGCCTGGCTGAAATTGAACAGGAACGTGATCGCCAGAGCCGGGGTAGAGAGGGGCAGGATGATCTTCCAGAAAGCTTGTAATGGAGAGGCTCCATCGATGATGGCAGCTTCTTCCAGCTCCGTGGGGATGGTATCGTAATAACCTTTCAAAATCCAGATACTGAAAGGCACGGAAGTGACAGCATAGGCGATCACCAATCCACGGTATGTTCCGATCATGCCCAATTTGATGGCAAGGATATACAATGGCACCATCAACATGGCAGTTGGGATCATCTGAGTGGTTAAAAGATATATCAGAAGTGTACTTCTTCCTCTGAACTTAAAGCGGGAAAAAGCATACGCCGATGTGGCTGCGATGATCAATCCAATAATGGATGTGGTGATGGTCACTGCCAGGCTATTCCAGATCCACTGCAGTAATCCCTGGTCATAGATGACCTTGTGATAATTTTCGAAAGTTGCGTCTGGTGGAACGATGGATAGATCGGTTGAAAGCACCCGGTTGCCTGGGCGTAGTGAAACGCTGAAGATACGCATCAGCGGATAAATGGAGATCAGGCAGTAAAAGATCAAAATCAAATGGATGATCAGCCGTTTGAACTTGCTGTCCCCACGCCCAGCATGAAAGAAGGATTCTTTTCTTCGTTTTATCGGCTTGGATTCTGATGTGTTGTTTTTGTAAGTAGTGCTTTTGATAGCCATTAGTCTTTCACTCCTTTCAATGCGCCGGTGGTTTTGGCAAATACCACGGAATAAGCGAGCAGGATGAAGAAGATGATAAAGGCGAAGGCGGCTGAGAAGCCATAGCGATTGTACTGGAAGGCTGCCCGGAACAGGGCGGTGACCAGGATATCACTGCTCTCCAGCTCGAACTGGTTGATGAAGAAGGAAATATTGAATGTGTTGAATGTCCATACAGTGCCGAGGATAACAGCCGGGGAAATAACAGGCATCATGATCGGAAAAGTGATCCTCCAAAATTTTTGCCAGTTGGTAGCACCATCCATTTCGGCTGCTTCATAGAATTCACCCGAAATACTCTGCAGCCCACCCAGGAAGATAACCGTCATGAAGGGAATACCTAACCAGATATTAACAATGCACATGGCGATAAAATTGGGTGCTGGACTGGTCAACCACTGCACGGGTGACAGTCCGATGCGCTGCAGCATGATGTTGATCCAGCCGTATTCGTAGTTGAATTCACCGCGCCACGCCATGGCAGCCACCACTTGCGGAAGTGCCCATGGGATAATAATGATCATGCGGTAGATACCGCGCATCTTCATTTCACGATTGAGCAATAAAGCCAGGATCATACCACCGGTCACATGGAAGAATACATTCACAAAAGTCCATAAGACGGTTCGCCATAAAAGCGGGAAGAAAGTGACCTGTTTTAAAACCGGTTCAGTAAAGACGCGTACATAATTTTTCAATCCAATAAAAGAAAAATTGAAAAAATGGCTCAAACTCATGTTTGTCATGGAGATATACCCTTCCCATAACAGCGGGTATACCTGCAGGACAAGCAGACCAAGAATTGCAGGAGAAACCAGCATATAAACTAGCGCATTCTTTACCTTCATCCATTTCACTAGAATGAAGTATAGAAGTGTCTCAAGTGCTGCAACGATGAGGGCTACTGCCAGGATGGTGGTAGCTACTTCGGATATGCTTTTTAAAATCGCATCAAAGTTGAACATAGGTCAATACTCCTTTGATGATACCTAAAGAATGACAGGCGATAATCTATGAAAAAATGCTGGAACCGGATTATCCCGGTTCCAGCTTTGAATGGTTGCCCTGTGCAATTACTCTAATTGCAGGATGCAGGCTTCTGCAGCGCCTTGCATAGCTGCGGCTGCATCGGCAGGTGTTTCGCTACCAGCCAACACCAGTGTCTGTTCTGGTTTCATGGCGTCCCAGTTGCAGCGCATCTCGGTTACCGAGGGCATAGGAACCCCATAACTCATCTGGAGGGCTGAGCCGGCGAGGATGGGATCGTTGGCGATTGCCTCGTTATCCAATACCGATTTCAAACCGGGCAGTCTCTTGAGAGTATCCAGCTGGTTCAACTGGTTTTCTTCATTGGTTGCGAATTCGATAAAGCTAATGACCGCGTTCAATTTGTCACCGCTCAGGTCTTTTGGAAGCATGAAGTATTTACCGGAGGTGTAGGGCGCGGGGTATTTGCCAGTGGCGGTTACCATGGGTAGTGGAGCTACACCCAGTTTGTCACCAAACTGCTCTTGATAGGCACCCAAAGACCAGTCACCGTTGATCAGCATGGCAGCTTTGCCTTCCTTGAAGAGGGTATCGGCTGTATCATAATCAGCTGATTCGGGGACAATTCCGTAGGTGAATTTCAAGTCATACAAGAATTGCAGGGTATTAACCATAGCATCAGTGTTGAGAGTGGGTGTTACACCATCTTCGGCAAAGACACTCCCATCAAAACCGCCTAACCACGGAACAAGCCAGAAGGGTTCGGTCATATTGTAAACCAGACCGTAATTGTCACCGCTGGTAAGTTCCTGACCCTTTGCAATCAATTCATCGGTATCCTTTGGTGCTTCAGCGATCAAGTCTTTGTTGTACAGCAGCATCAAATGATTGCCACTGGAGATCGGGACACCCCAGGTCTTGCCATCCATGACAACACTGGGAACGTATAGGGACATATCGAAATAATCATCAACGGGTTGGATGATTCCGGCGGTGGTGAATGGTCCAGCATGGTCGCTAACCGTCCACAGTAGGTCGGGAGCTGAGCCCGCCAGACTGGCGGTTTGGAAATCTTCACGCAGTGTCTCGGTGTCCTTCTGTACCACCTCAAAAGTGATGTTGGGATACATGGCGGTGAAGGCATCGCTTAGGCTAACCACATACTGGTAAGCGTTGTCAGATTCACCTTCCTGTGTCCACAATTGGATGGTGACATCTCCGGTGGGCACTTCTACTTTTGCTTTGCATGCGGTGAGCGCTAATGCAAGCATCCCTAGAATTACTACAATACTGAATGTCTTTTTCATATTTTCTCTCCTCAGAAAATTTGGAACTTATACCTAAAATTATGCTTTTATGGTCTCTTAATGCACCTCCTCTAATACAAAATTTATATTGTTCATACAAACCAAACAATACTCAATTTGAATTAACTTTTACTGATAAAAGGGGAAAAATATTTCTGAACCGAATATTGCTATTCTTTTTGTTCATACTTTGTAGAAGTAAAACTTGCCTTAATCCAGTATACACACATTTCTATAGATTTAAAGGATCATTTTTGATGACTATCATCTGTTTTTTAGACGAAAATCATACTTTGACATCATGAAATTTTGTGAATGTATTAGAATTGGTTCATGGAAAAACCAAACAAGTACGCTCATTTTCGATTGTTGGGAGCTGTGGCAGGTGATGTGATTGGTTCACGTTTTGAGTGGAATCCTGTCAAAACCACTGATTTCGATTTGTTTCACTCTGATTGCACGTTTACGGATGATACCATTTTAACGGTGGCTGTTACCAGTGCTATCCTGCAGGGTGGATCTTTTGCCGAGGAGATCTGGGATTTTGGAAGTCGTTATCCGGGTCGTGGCTTTGGTAACAATTTTATGCAATGGTTGTCTGGACCCAAAAAAGAGCCCTATAATAGTTTTGGTAACGGTTCGGCCAAGCGAGTCAGTCCGGTTGCGTGGGCATATGATACCGTTGATGATGTGCTGGAAAATGCATATCAAAGTGCGGTGGTTACCCATAATCACCCCGAAGGTATCAAGGGGGCTCAGTCGGTTGCGCTGGCGGTCTTCATGGCGCGCCAGAAGAAAAAGAAAGATGAGATCCGCGCTGAGATCACCCGACGATTTGGTTACGATCTGAATCGCACGCTGGCAGATATCCGCCCTGCTTATTCTTATGATGTCACCTGCCAGGGTTGTGTGCCTGAAGCTATCATCGCCTTTTTGGAATCAGCCGATTATGAGAGCGCGCTTCGCAATGCCATTTCCCTGGGTGGGGATGCTGATACCCAGGCTGCGATCGCCGGTTCTATTGCAGAAGCATACTATGATGGTGTTCCGGAAGAGATAATCCAGTTTGTGAAGAAGATCATCCCCGAAGAATTCTTGCAAGTCATTAAAGAGTTCAATGTCACATTCATCGACCATGATTAACATATAAAAATACGAGATTTTCGATCTCGCTTTTTTAATTCTACATATCCCGACTGGCGAGGATGGGAATGCCCGTTCCCAGTGCATCATCCAGAATGATCTGTCCTTCTTTGATAGGCGCTTTGATCTCGATGTGGCGCAGTAGTGCCAGCAGTTCCATGATGTGCGCCTTCGGAAATGGACTGGCGGTGTAGACAGGCAGCAGCGGATGCCTGCCACCCTGGATGCGCACCGTGGTAGCTACCATACGGCGTGGATCTTTCTTTTCCTCAATGGCATATTCCACACCACGCTTGCAGCCTTCGTTGGTGACCAGTACCTTTTCGCCATCTTGCTGAACGCTTAAACGGCAGCCTTTGGGGCAGGCTACACAGATGATTTGTTTGGTGGATATCTCTGAATCGCTTATCATTTTTATTCCTTTTCGATGATCTGTACGGTGAGGTGCTGTGCTTTTTCCACCTGTTCGCGATGTTTTGCTTTCAATTCAATGGTGACCATCTCACCCGGGCGTGCGTAAGGCAGCGTGCGGCTGGCAATCACCTCTTCTCCATCTAGTACCTGCACTTTGACCGGTTGTTCCAGTGGTTTTGTGACGCGCATCTGCAGTTGTTCGTCCCCGTGTTGTAAACTGAGCGGATCAAGGGTATGTGGGATGATATGATGTACATTCTTGCCATGTTGGATGGCTATCTTCTTCTCTCTGCAACTTAGTTCGCCGCTGGCATAGCGGGCGGCGCTCTCTCCGGCGCGCAACCCTGCCGCGGTTACCCAATCTACCAGGTCATACACATGCACCACATTGCCGGCTGCAAAAAAACCTTCTGCGCTGGTCTGGAAATGATTATCCACCAGCGGTCCGGAGGTCAAAGGGTCCAACTGGATGTCGATCTGGCGCGACAGTTCGTTTTCGGGTATCAATCCCACCGAAAGCAACAGGGTGTCACAGGCGATCACTTCTTCGGTGCCGGGAACCTCCTGCCAGTGGTCATCGACCGCCACGGTCTCTACCGCTTCCACGCGCTCGTTTCCAATGATGCGTTTGATGGTATGCTGCATTTGTAGTGGGATGTCAAAATCCTGTAAGCACTGCACATAATTGCGCATCAAGCCGGATAGATAAGGCATAATTTCCAGCACGCGTTCCACCTTGGCACCTTCAAAGGTCAACCGGCGTGCCATGATCATACCAATATCCCCGGACCCCAGGATAACGAATTTCTTCCCCGGCATAAACCCTTCCACATTCACCCAACGTTGAGCGGTGCCGGCGGTGTAAACCCCTGCCGGACGCGCACCTGGTAACTGCACTTGGGCACGGGTTCGTTCACGGCAGCCCATTGCCAGAATGATCGCTTTTGCCTGAATTTCCAGCATACCTTCGCTCTTGTTGCTGGCAAAAATACGTTTGTCTTTAGTGATCTCCAGAACCATGGTATCAAGCAGGAACTGAACGCCCGCTTCTTCTGCTTCATTAATAAAGTGTTGGGCATAAGCCGGTCCGGGCAGATCTTTTTTGAAGATCTCAACGCCGAAACCGTTATGAATGCACTGCAGGAGAATTCCACCCGGTTCTTTATCGCGTTCGATGAGCAGTACTTCCTTTGCTCCATTCTGCCTGGCAGCCAGAGCTGCCGCCAGACCGCCCGGTCCACTGCCGATCACAGCAATATCGCAATTTTTGATCTTCATTAAGCACCCCCTGCATCTTTGGTAGATCGATAAAGAAATTTTGAAGAGCTGTTCTTCTTACTTACCTCTAATTGCGAGATTCCTAATTCGCGGGCTAAGATCGCGGTCACGCGTGGCATATCGAAACCGCCCTGGCAGCGCCCGGTTCCCAACCAGGTGCGCCGTTTGATAGCATCATAGGTGAGCGCAGGGATGGGGGAGTGGATCTCTGCCACGATCTCGCCTTCGGTCACATTTTCGCAGCGGCATACCACCCGTCCATAGCGCGCATCGCGTTTGATCAATTCTTCACGCTGAGCATGGGTAAGATGCCTGAATTGCGGGCGGGCGGGTCTGATGGGATTCCAGTTTTTCTTTTCTTTCAGATGCTCCCCCGCATCTTTCATCAATTCGATCACATACTGGGCGATAGCTGGCGAAGCGGTCAAGCCGGGTGACTCGATGCCGCCCAGGTTGATAAAGCCCTGCACCTGCTCGGGGATCTCGATTATGAAATCGTGCTGGTAATCACAACCGGGAGTCAGGCAGGGTGCATTACCGCCCGCCCGCAGCCCGGCGAAGATGGCGATGATATGGCGTGGATTGATTGCTGGTACCAGTTTCTTGGCGCCTTCGAAGACCTCATCCAACCCCTGGCTGGTATTTTCCTTGTCATCTTTATTATCAATATTCTGGGCGTTTGGACCCAGGATGGTATTGCCATGCACGGTGGTGGTCACCAGAATGCCTTTGCTGATGTCGGTGGGCACCGGAAAGAGCACATTATTGACCGTGAATTGGGCGCGGTCCAGGACAAAGTATTCCCCTTTGCGCGGGGTGATATTGAACTCAGGGTGCACATTTGCCAGGTGCATGACCTTATCGCAAAATAATCCGGCGGCGTTAATCACCCAGCGGCTCGCAAAATCTCCTTGAGTGGTTTTGATCCCAACGATGCGGGTTTTGTCCCAGATGAAATCTTCAAAAGCGGTATGCCGTAGAATGGTGACCCCATTGGCGATGGCATTTTCAGCCGCTGCGATGGTGATCCCGAAAGGATCACACACACCGCCGCTGGTTGCCCAGATGGCGGCGCTCACAGCAGGATTGATGTTAGGTTCGCGCTGGCGCATTTCTTCACCACTGACCCTGCGCATCCCTGGCACACCATTTTTCTTTCCGCGTTCCAGCAGTTCATCCAGTTTTGGTAATTCTTCCTTGCCGATCGCCACCACGTAATCGCCGTGGCGCTCGAAAGCGAACTGCAACTCGGCGGCAAGCTGGTCCCACATGGGGTTGGCAGCCACGTTCAATTTTGCTTTCAATGAGTCAGGAATAGCATCATAACCGGGATGAACGATGGCGGTGTTGGCAGCGCTGGTGACAGAACCGATATCGGATTCTTTTTCGATCAGCAAGATGTGCAGTTCATAACGTGAAAGAAAACGTGCCAGCATGCAGCCGATCACACCTCCCCCGATGATGATGATGTCATATTTATTGTTTTCTTTTATGCCCATAATTTCTCATCTAGATAAAATGATGATCCCTTTCGATAAATATATGAAAAATCATTGAACTTTCTGGTTCGGAAAATATTCTTCGACCAGGGTTCTGGCAGTGGGTTCATCTACGATTAGTTCTTTGATGAATCCGCCTTTCAGGGCTGCATGTAACCCACGTACTTTTGCCAGTCCGGATACTACACAGATGCCATCTTTGTTGCGGAACAGATTCAAACCTGGTCCACTGGCACGCTGATTCAATGGGATATTCTCAAAACTGCCATCTTCGCGGAAGAATACGGTGGCAACATCTCCGACGATCTGGTATTTACGGATCTCCAGCAGATCACTTTCTTCCAGGTATCCTGCTGCATAAACGTGACTGGGCACGCCGGCACTGACCGAGCCGATGCTGTAAAGCAGCAGATCGGCTTGTTCTTGCAGTTTGAGGATGCGTTGGATGCTGCGTTCTTTCCACATAGCGTTTTTGGTGCTGGCATAATCGAAGAAGGTAGGGACGGGGAAGAGGTGCGCGCGTGCTTGAAAGCAATTGGCAAAGCGCATGATAATCTCGCTGGCATATTCAATACCCATGCTGCGGGTGTTGCCGGCTCCGTTCAATTGCACGACTTGGGCATTGTGGGTGGTTTTGGGCAGCAAATGACGGGAGATGGCGCTTAAAGTGGTTCCCCAGGCGATCCCCAAGATCATATTGGAATCGAAACGAGTGTTCAGGTATTTCGCGGTATATTGTGCTACTCGCTCCAGCCATTCGGCTTCTCCCACAATATCTGGTACCGGCACGACATGCGCTTCTTTGATCTTGTAGAATGTGGTGATTTCTTTCTCGAGGATCATGGGTTGTTCGACGGGGTCGATGATGCGGATATCGACATAGCCATTTTCACGGGCAAAGCTGATCAGGCGCGAGATGGACGAACGTGACAGGTTCATTTCATGCGCAATGGCATCACTGGTCATGCCCTGATAGTAATACATGCGAGCTGCTCGAATGGCTTGATTGATCTTCTCTGTCTTATCCATGATTGCTTTGCAATAATATACATCTTACCGCACATTTATTCAAAAGGTGTGCAAATATTTTCATATTTGAGACGTCAATCGATTCCAATTTTTGCACCTTTGTGCTATAAAATTGAAAAAACGAACAAAAAATCCTACTATGAAATAGATTCTGTTGACCATATTTCATCCACAATTCAGGAGCAAAAAATGGCAGATTATGTTGCATCCATTGACCAGGGCACGACCAGCACGCGCTGTATGATCTTTAATAAAAAAGGAGAGATCGTCGGCAGCCATCAGTTGGAACATACCCAGGTCTATCCGCAACCAGGTTGGGTGGAGCATAATCCCAATGAAATCTGGGCGCGCACCCAAGACGTGATCGATGAAGCCATGCGCAATACTGGCACCCGCGCGGAGGATATTGCTGCCATCGGAGTGACCAACCAGCGTGAAACCACCATTGTGTGGGATAAAACCACCGGAAAGGTGCTCTATAACGCTATCGTGTGGCAAGATACCCGCACGGATAGGATCATTCAGGATTTAGGGAAAGAAGGTGGTCAAAACCGTTTCCAGCACAGTGTGGGGTTACCACTGGCGACCTACTTTTCCGGTCCCAAGATCAAATGGATCCTGGATAATATAGAGGGTGCCCGCCAGGCAGGCGAGGAAGGACGGGCTGTTTTCGGCAATATCGATACCTGGTTGATCTGGAATTTGACTGGCGGGGTGGAGGGTGGAGTGCACGTCACCGACGTGACCAATGCCAGCCGCACCATGCTGATGGATTTGAAAACGTTGCAATGGGATGAAGAGATCTGCCACATCATGGGCATTCCCATGCAGATGCTGCCCGAGATTCATCCCTCATCTCAAGTTTATGGATATACCAAAACCGATGGTCCCTTTAAAGGTATTATTCCGGTGGCAGGAGATCTGGGTGACCAGCAAGCTGCCACGGTAGGGCAGGCTTGTTTTGATGTTGGGGAAGCCAAGAATACCTATGGCACCGGTTGCTTCATGATCCTCAATACCGGACATGAACTGGTGTTTTCTAAAAATGGATTACTGACCACCGTGTGCTACCAGTTCAAGAATGAAAAACCGGTGTATGCGCTGGAAGGTTCAATTGCTATTACCGGTGCTCTGGTACAGTGGCTGCGAGATAACTTGAAGATGATCGATAGTGCTCCCGAGATCGAGGACTTGGCGAAGACAGTTGATGATAACGGTGGTATGTATCTGGTGCCGGCTTTTTCAGGATTATTTGCCCCCTACTGGCGTGCCGATGCGCGTGGGGCTATTGTAGGGTTGACGCGCTATGTCAATCGTGGTCATTTTGCCCGCGCGGCTCTGGAAGCCACCGCTTTCCAGACACGTGAAGTGCTGGAAGCCATGAAAGCCGATTCCAATGTAGATTTGCTGGTGTTGAAGGTGGATGGCGGTATGGTGCAAAATGATCTGCTCATGCAGATCCAGGCGGATGTCTTACAGGTGCCGGTCATTCGACCCAAGGTGGCAGAGACCACTGCTTTGGGCGCGGCGTATGCTGCCGGTTATGCGGTGGATTTCTGGCAGGATCTGAACGAAATGCGCAGCAACTGGAGAAAGGATAAGGTCTGGGCACCCAAACCATTCAGCAAATTGCATACCGAAAAATACAAGGAATGGAAGAAAGCGGTTACCCGCACCTTTGATTGGGTAGATTAATAACGGATATTCTATTCTTCCCTATTTTTAAATAACCGACTGAAACCGTCATAGGGCACCAATGGAATAAGCTCGAAATCGATCAAGCCAGCCTGCACCAGTGGTAGTTCATTCAATATCTCCAAAGCCTGTCGTGTTGAATTTGTCTCTAAAACCAGCACGGCAGTATGTGTGTTCTGGTTGAAATAAATCTCCCGCAGGATGTTCCGTTGCTGCAGGTTCCATACCGCAGCAGCTTCCTGTTTTAGATAGGCACCAAAGTCGGTTTTAGCCAACCCTTCCTTCTCCACTTCCAGTGCGATGATCTTCATTCTTCCTCCTACTAGATACATTCATTATTAAAGCAAAAACGGGCATTTTCTACCCGTTCTGTTTTTCTAATAGCAATTGATGCTGTTGATCTTCCACCCATCGACTTCCTTTGCGAGATGTACAAAGAAATACTGATCCTCAAAATTGGTTTTGATCATGTAAGTGACCATCCCCGGGCTGACCAGCGGATCATCAAAGGTAATATAATCCGGTACGTCTTGACCGCATACGATCGGGTCATACGCTCCACCGGAATCAAAAGATGCTATGGTTTCATCGATCTTGTCGATGAAATCCTGGGTGACATAATGACGATTGGCAAACACACGATCAGCCAGCGGGTTGCGGAAAGCACCTGTATCCGGATCCTCGAAGTAATCCAGGTAGTCCGAGAAAAAACCTTCCATGGCTGCTTCAGCGGAGAGCGTGCTGGCATTGGATTGGTCATTAGCGTTTGTCGCAGCTTGATTGGAAGATTTGCTGCAACCGCTGGTGGCTAAGAGGAAGGCGGTAGTGAGTAGAATAAATATTTTACGGTTCACAATATACTCCTAAATGAATGTTGAATAAGTGTGGTGATACAGGTGCCAATGATAATCCTTAAATTGATCAAATCAGATAATTCACTGCACCTAAATTGTGTTTTGACAAAAATCTGACAAGCCACATCGGGAAATACTTGATAAAATGGGACGCTAAAAAAGATGAGAAAAAAGATCGAGGAAATGATGTCTGTAATTTCTGATTTCCGTCAGATGAAAGATGCTTTCTTTGTGGAAGATGCGCAAAGCCCATTGACCGAAGAGCAGAAAACCACTTTCAAAGGTCTGCACTATTTCCCGGAGGATCGCCAATACCGTTTCTATTTGGAGATCGAAGAATTTTCCCAAAAGGAAATGGTGAATATCAATACTTCCAAAGGGGATGTGCGTACCTACCAGCGTTTTGGCAAGATCAATTTCCAGATCGATGGTAAGGATGTTTCACTTACTGTGTACAAGACTGATTTTGGTTTTTTTCTGCCATTTGTTGATAGCCTGGCGGGAGAACAAACCTATCCGGCAGGGCGTTATCTGGAGATCGAACAGTCTGAGGAAGGAAAGTACCTGGTCGATTTCAATATGGCTTACAACCCTTCCTGTGCCTATAACGATCGTTGGTCATGCCCTATTACCCCGGCAGAAAATCGTTTACCGGTTGCCATCAGAGCTGGGGAGATGATCTACGAAGCACATTAGCTGGTTCTGCTCCCTTTCACTGGGAGTATGCCTGAGAAACTCTGTTCTGTACACTACAAAAAAATTTATCGAATGTGCTCTTTCTTCGCAATTGATATGCGCTGTGAGGTAAAAGACACTCCGCATTTCTTTATGGCATTCATCCTCCTGCGGGCAACCGGGGATCGTTTGAGTGGAAATTAAATACTAAGAATCCCCTGCTTTGAGGCAGGGGATTTCATCTACTTGTTCTTGCTGTCGCTTGCTTCACGACCTTGAACGAAGTCCTTCAACAAAGAAGTAAACTCCATGGGGAAGATATATTTGGTGGATTGGCTGGCACCCAGGTCCTTCAAGGTGTCAAAATATTTCAGCGTGATGGTTTTGGAATCGATGCCTTTGGCGGCATTATATATATTTTCCAGCGCTTGCGCGTAACCCTCAGCATTCAATACCTGGGCTTTGCGGGTACCTTCAGCCTGTAAGATAGCTGACTGTTTTTGTCCATCTGCCACATTGATGGCAGCTTCGCGCGTACCCAGTGATTCGGTGACCACGGCACGGCGGTTGCGCTCGGCGGAAAGCTGGCGGTTCATGGATTCCTGCACTTCGCGGGGTGGTACGATCTCGCGGATTTCCACATTGGTAACTTTCACACCCCAGCGCTCGGTTACTTCATCCAGACGAGTGCGCAGCGCATTGTTGATCTGTTCGCGCTCAGACAGTACACTATCCAGCATGATGCTGCCGATCACGGAACGCAGCGTGGTGGTGGCGATGCCCTGGGCTGCCAGTTCGAAATTACCAACCTGCAGTACGGTCTTAGTGGGTTCCATCACTTTGTAAAACCACAAAAAATCGATGGCGATGGGTGCGTTATCTTTAGTGATGGAGGTCTGGGTGGGAATCTCACGCACTTGTTCACGCAGGTCTACCATCACTGCGCGATCGATGATCGGGATGAGCATTACCAAACCAGGACCGCGTTCACCCACGCAGCGACCCAGTCGGAAGACAATCAGGCGCTGATATTCCGGTACCACCCGGATGGATGATGCCAACAGGATGATGACCAGGATGGCAATCAATGCCGTTAAAATTGGAACAAGACTAAACATATTACCTCCAGTTTCTAGATTGACTAACGATTATTTCTTCTTCGTTTTTTCTACTTCCGGGAGAGAAACTTTCAAAACTAACCCGGAACGCTCTTTCACGACCACCGCGTTGCCTTTGGCGATCTTGCTGTCACTGGTGGCGGACCAGTTTTCTCCATCTACATAAACACTGCCATCATTCAGGATGTCGGTGATGGCTCTACCGGTCATACCTATCACTCTGTCGGGGTCACGCGCTGGTGCCAGTTTGTATGCGGCATAGGTATTGCGACCGACAATCCAAATGAATGCCCCCATGGTCGCTGAAACAATCACCGCCAACGCAGGATCAACTGCTAAAAAACGGCCATTGTGGGATCGGTAAACGAACAACATTCCTACAATGAGGGTTGTGATCGAAATCGCCAGGAAATACCATTTCCCGGTACGCTTCAAAGATAGAATCACCAAGATCACACCCACCAGCAGTAGTATGATCGCCCAGGTATTCACCGCCATGTTGGCGATCGAATACCCTACCAGCATTAATGAAGCCAGGGATAAGACCTCCAGCACACCGGTTCCTGGTGCAACCAGCGCAAAGATGGTGATCAGAAACGCCAGTGCCAGTAGAACATAAGCAACATTTGGATTAAGTATGAATTCCATAGAATCTCTCGCTTCCTTCTTTCAATACTCTCATTATCAACCTTAATGAGCACGAGGGCGATTAACAATATATCAATAATAGTACGAATTGATTTCAGTGACGGTATCAAACATAAGAAATGATGAAATGATCAGGGCTGAAAACCCATCTCAAATCACCAGCACCCTCTGATTGAATGCAAGAAACTGGTTCTGTGCGGTATTGGTTCTTTACTTTTCTCCGACGATCTGAAAATGTACTGTGCGTTCGCGTGCTCTTACCTGGTCGAAATCTGTAAAATAGATCTTGCCAAATTCACCCAATTCCAACTTTCCATTGATAATGGGGATCGATTCAGAGCGCCCCATGATGATCGAACGTAAATGGGCATCGGTGTTCAGGCTCCAGGATGGCAGTTCCTTTCGACTGGTGGCATCAGCGATGTGCGCCGGTCCGGGGTGCAAGTACTGCCCCTCTGTGCGGCAGGTAGGAACGATCTTTTCGAAAACATTCAGCAGATCTTGCATGATCGATTTAATGCCCCAAAAATTCTCGTCGTGTGACTCTTCTTGGATCATGACACTGCAGGTGGTATGCTGCGAGTACACCACCAGGATGCCATTCTGGATGCCTGATTTTTCCAGAGCTGTTTTTGCCTGAGAGGTGACATCATGGAAGGTTGGCATTCTTTCGGATTGTACCTGGATGGATTCGTGATAAACGGACATGGTCTTTTCCTTATTAACTATTCACTTGGTGAGTTTCGTCCCATGCAGTACGCATGGCTTTGATCATTTCTTCCAGCATGGCAAAGGGATCGTCTGCCAGCAGAATTCCGCTAGTTGAACCGCTGCCTTGTGCTCCATTCTTGACCACCTCATAGATATCCTGACCGCACTTGATGCCTGCTCCGTGTAGGACCAGGATATCCGGGTTGATATGCCACACTAACTGGTTGATTCGCTGGATCTGCTGCTGGTCGCTTTCTTCACGTTGGCCTACCCCGATCAAATCGGGTGATTCAGCCAGGATGATGTTGGGATTGAACCGGGCGATCTCCACCGCCTGTTCGGGTGTATCGGCGCATATCATTGATATCAGACCTACCTCGTCCCCTCGACGGATGGCTTTTCCGATCTCCGGTAAGGTTACCCGCTTTTCGGAATGGTTCAAAAGGAAGCCCTGTGCTCCTGCTTCTTTGATAGCCTCCGGCAGCACTGTACCGATGCCCCTGCCGGCTTTAATGACGTCCATGTGTTGGGCGAAGATGTGAATGTGTCTGGTATGGCTGGCGAGCAGGGGAATATCCACGCATTGCGGGGTGAAGATGATGCTCACATCATATTTTATGCTCATTATATCCGCGTGCTGGGCTAACCCTAATGCTTTCTTTCCATAAAGATAAGCTTTGGGACCGATCTCGAAGAAGGGTGGTTTGATCTGAATGCCAGTATACATTATCTGTTGGAAATCCTTTCTGATCTTCGAGAACTGCTAAACCAGCAGTACTTCCACACCCATGTCACGGATAGCCTGGACTATCTCGGCAGGAGCGCCATTATCGGTGATGATGGTATGGTAAGCAGAAACGGCTTTCACTGGTACGAAACCTTTTCTTCCGAATTTCGAACTATCGGTAACCAGTACAGTCTTGCGGGCGTGATCAGCCATCATGCGATCCACTTCCGCCATCAATACATTGGCAGTGGTCGCTCCACCTTCCATGGTCAATCCATCGGTTCCCAGAAAGGCAATGTCGGCGGTCAGTTCCTGTAATTGGTTCAAGGTCTGCGGTCCAACCGTAGCTTGGTAATCCGGTAGGTAGATACCACCCAGGATGGTCAGGTTGGGGGATGGCCAGGTGAGCACTTCCTGCGCAAGCGGCATGGAATTCGTCACCATATTGATCATGTTACTCACCCGCAGAGAAACCGGAGTGTTGCGCACGATCTGCAGCGTGGTGGTACCGGAATCCAGCAGGAGGATGTTGCCCTGCTGGATCAAACTGGCAGCCACCTGCCCGATGCGTTCCTTGGCGCTGTTGTGTAGCTTTTCTTTTTCCTCGAATGAGTCTGTGCGGAAATTACCCGGGATCGGAATAGCTCCGCCATGCACCCGTTTCAAGCGGCGCGATTCTTCCAACAGGGTCAGATCACGGCGGATGGATACTTCCGACACGTTGAACATCTCCACCAGATCGGACACGAGTACCTGTCCCTTCTCTATGACCATCTGGGCGATCAACGACCTTCGTTCGGCTGCACTTGTTTCATTCATGACCATCACCAAAAATCCTTTTATTGTTATAGCTAGATTTCAATAAAATTCAATCCCTGCATTTTAGCGTAGATTTTAATTTTGTCGGCAAGGTGTCCAAATGCTAGTGCTTGATGGTGTGGCGCACCTGCTTCAACCCAACGGGTGCACCAATCCGCGATCGGCAGAGATTTGGGTTTGAACAGCATCTGAGGAGCAGCTACCGGTCGTGGCTTGATAGCGATGGATTCCCCTTCGGAGATGATCAAACGCCAGTGCCCCTGCACCGGTACCAATGATAGATTGGTCACCGGACCGGCTGCGTAAGCGAATTCAAACCCTGCACCAAAGCCCTTTACTCCTTCGTAATAGATGCTATGTTTCAGCGTCACATCTGCTGGGCTGGCAGCCATGGCTGGGTTGCCGTGCCCGTCGTGTGAGAGGATGATGGACTCATGCTTGAAATCGATGACATAGTTTTCCAGGAAGGTGGCTTTTCCAGTGAAACCCTGCAGGATCAACATGGCGGTTACGGTGGTGATATCGGCTTCAGTAGAGCAGGGAATGCCCAATTCGCATAGGCGACCTGTGCCATAGGAGGGAATGATCCCTACGCGCGGATCGGTTAGCCATACCTGGTCAAAGGATGCCACCGCATCAAATTTGCCATCACGAGTGACCTTTTCCAGTGCTAGCGCCAGCCGGCAGGATTGCTCGAA
>JAAZNC010000047.1 GCA_012798455.1 Chloroflexota bacterium
CCCCAGGTTCAAAGAGCGTCCAAAAGTAAACTGCCCCGGTTTGATATGCACAATTTCCGCACCGGCAGCCTGCGCGATCGCCACCGTTTTATCGGTGGAACCAGAATCAACCAGGATCACCTGCACCGCTTTAATGCTCTGCGAAGCAATCCCCTGCAGCAATTTTCCAATGTGCTTTTCTTCGTTATAAGCCCGAATGACAAGTGAACAAAGCGGTTTCATGATCTATGTAAGAACTGCTCCTTCTGTTGAATGCCGCGCAGGATCGTAGCGATCGCCGGGGAATTTTGTGCCTTTAGCGCCTGCGGGTTGAAATTCTTGATCTTGACATAACCCTGCCAAAGATTTTCATCTTCCAGAAAATCGCTGAAAGATAAAGAAGCCAGGAAGAGCTGGCTGAACAACACCTTGCGCGAGTTAGAGATAAACTCCGCCGGAACTTCGATTTTTTCATTCGTTAAAAATTCTTCCAGGGTCTTACAGAATTCTTCTTTCGACTTGGGGAAGAACACTGTGGGCACCTGCGTATAACGAGCTTTACCCGCACACAAAACTGGTTTGCCCATGATGGATGCTTCTAGACCAATGGTGGAATTATAGACCATCACGAACTTGGCAACATCGATCAGGTCATAGGAGCTGATGTATTCATTGGCATTGATGAAACGCACATTGGGGAGGTCCAGCACATTCTGCTTCACCATCCAATCCGCCACCGTTTCAGCACTCTCTTTACCAACCCGCAGTTCATCAGGGTGGGCTCGGATGACAAACAGGATCTCAGGATGCGTTTTGATTGCCTTTAGTACAGATTCCAACCAGGCGAACATATGCGGAAAGATCACATTGGCATGGGATTGGCTGGTATCGAACACCACATTGGTAAAAATGGGCACGATGGCTTTGAAATTCCCCATCTCACCCTGAAACGCTGTTTTTAGATCACGCATTTCCGGCCAGAATTTCACGCCAGCCATGGTAAATTTCCCTGCCCGGCGCTGTGCCAGATAATCATCCAGTAATTGATCCTGCTCCTTTGTCAGCGTAAAAGTCTCAGGAAGATCAATCGGATACGCCGTAGCCTCTCCACTGGTAAAAAAAGTGGAGAGGGGCAGCATACCCACTTCATGGGTATACACCGGAATATCCCGTTGCAGCGCCAGAAAACGAGCCACTGCCTCGGGATAGAACATACCATTGAAGACAATCACCGCCTGCGGTTGCGCCTGATCCAGCAAGTGATTAAATTCACGTACAATGGTTTCTGCCGACAATAAATAATGACGCGCTAACTGGCGTGTGTTTTCATCATTCACCAAGTGATGTCGCCGCAATATCCAGCGCATAGAGGGAAGGATCAATTCCCCCAGCGGCACATCCCCTAATTTATAGATCAGGAGTTTATCAAGCGGCAGGTCTTGAATTTCCTGTTTCATTTCTACATCCATTTCAAATTCGAATGCCCGGACACTGCTGTTGACATACATATCCTTGGAAGTACGGATGCAGGCTGTGCAGGGAGGAGCCTGAATGGGATCATCACGATTGGTGCCCAGCACGCAACGACTCATCCCGCGGGCACAGACAAAATGAACTACCGCATAACCCGCCATACGCAATGCCCAGGCTGTGATCAACGAAAAACCAGCATTCAAACTGATCCCTTCCAGGCGTGCCGAGGCATTAAAGATGATGATGGGTGACTGGTTAGGATCTTCCGGATTGTTATCCGGAATTTGCTTTGAAATTTGGCTGATGTGTCTTCGGTTTAAGCGATGCAAATACTCACGCTTAATTTTTGCCGTTATGCGTTGAATAGGATTTTCCACAGGTCAATTGTATTATGAATATAGTACTCTGCGTGGAAGATTATTTGAGTCATTTTACTCGACGAAGCTTGCTCAAAGAAGATAGTTCACTATCATATACTCTCTTAATACCATCGCCCATAGCTTGTTCAGTAACACGGATATATTTCACCAGTTTCCGGAATCCGCCTGGTTCTACTGAAGCAGCCTGATCGTTACCCCACATCGCCCGATCCAAGGTGAAATGACGCTCCACCAGGCAAGCACCCATTGCCACCGCTACTACCGAAGTTACCAATCCAACTTCATGTCCCGAATAACCGATCGGGCAGGTATATTTATCGCGCAGGGTCTGGATCATCTTCAAGTTCAATTCATGGGGATCACATGGATAAGCGCTGGTAGCATGGGTAACCAGCAGATCATCCAATCCCACCACCTTGATCGCGTCATCGATCTGTTCAGCCGTCGACATACCGGTAGAGAGAATGAGAGGGCGTCCGGTTTCGCGCACTTTCAGAAGCAGCTCATGGTCGGTAAGCGAAGCAGATGGCAGCTTGTAACAAACAGGGGAGAATTGCTCAATGAAATCCACCGAATCGGTATCCCACACCGAGACAAACCAATCAATACCGACCTCCTTGCACAATTTGTCGATCTCTTGATAATCTTCTTTACTAAACTCTACTTTATACCGATATTCCAGATAGGTGATATAACCCCAGGGCGTCTCCCGCATTTGACTTTGCTGCTCTTTCGGAACGCAAACTTCCGGAGTACGTTTCTGGAATTTGACCGCGTCCACACCGGCATCCTTAGCTGCCAGGATCAATTCTTTGGCAATGTTCAGATCACCATTATGATTGATGCCTATTTCTGCCACCACATAAGTAGGGTGTCCATCCCCCACCAGTCTATCGCCAATCTTTATTTCTCGTTTCATTGGAATCTCCTATCTCAATTCTTATGAGGCTAAAAAACTGCCGATCAACTGCATGTCACACTGTTCGGTACATTTAATGCCGGGGGTCAGGTTGAAATGATCCATGCGGAAAGATCTATATTTCTCCCCATTCCAGATATCATGCAGGCTTTCCGTGTTGGCATTGCCCAGCACGATCTCGTTGTTGAAATCTTCTACACACTCACAAGATTCCCCGTTCGATTTGATGGTCATGGAGGACCAGGGGAACTGGCAAAACTCGATCCAGTGGATGGAATTGGTGCCCGCCTTATTATCCTCATACCATTGCTGATCCTGGCTCTTCAAATAGATGTAAACGTCCATTCCGGCAAATTTTTCTTTCAAGCGTTCGAATTCATCTTGCTGTTCAGGTTTATTCAAATTCAACATGGTAATAACGATGGTAGTAGAAAGGTTTTTCTGGGCTTTGACATTTAAAAGTTCCACGATCTGTTTGTAACTCTCCGAAAAATTGGAAAGATATCCGCGGATTTCCTTATGGCGTTCATCATCCACACTTTCGATCGAGTACTTGATATAATCCAGCCCATTTTCGAAAGTTTCAATGGTGCGCTTCATATTGATGTTGGCAGGATTGCAACTGAAATAACTGGGGATGCCTTTTTCCGTCATCCACTGCACATACTGGGG
>JAAZNC010000048.1 GCA_012798455.1 Chloroflexota bacterium
TCTTTTATTTCTTCCATGGTGTGATCGGCAGCCATTCCAAAATAGTATTCTTTCAGCTCATCGCGAAATTGTATATCACCTAACCCAAATTCATCTGCAACAGCCTGCGCAGTTTGTTTCGTGCGCAGAATGGGACTGGCATAGATCACCGCGATAGGGAAATCCCTTTTTAACCGCCTGGCAACTCTGGCAGCCTGCTCTTTGCCAGTTTCATCCAGGGGATAATCTTTAATCGCACCGATACGCCCGGCTTGATTGGCGCTGGTGCGTCCATGACGCACTAAAATCAAGCGAGTCACATCTTTGGGACTGCTTTCAAACAGGTTCATATTCATGATGCTAATCTTCCATGTATTCGATTGGTCCTGAAAGATTGCGGATACCGATTAATATCTCCAATATCTCTTCTTCCAATAAGTCTGCTAGTTTTACAAGGCGTTTTTGCTGCGACAGGTAGAAATTGATACGCGGTTCGCTGGGATTCTCGTTTGCTTTTTCGGTATCAATTCTAGACTGCATATCGTGGTTTATCTCATCGATGATTTGAAGCATGGCTTCCACATGCCCCATCAATTGATCAGTTCGTTTATCTACAGCCATGGGGATCTCCTTTTTCTTAATCTATTCTTCCATGCCAACGATAGGGCAATTTCACGATGGTTCCCGGCTCAGTGATGGCTGGTACCAAATTCAATACATCCGTAATGACCTCTTTCTGCATTTCCAGATCATTGGCTGGTCCAGCGGAATAGCCATAAGGATATTTCAGATAAGCTGCCCGGGGTACATGAACCTGCTCGGTCAGTTCTGGTTTGAGGGTAGTAGTGATGGTCGCCATGCCCTTACCCTCAACGATGTTCTGGATGATCCCCAGGGTTTGATGGCAAACCGCACAACCGGGGGTAAAAATGACCACATCCACTTTTTCGTCGGCTAATTTTTGGGCAACTTCTGGGGCATTATGGGCAATAAGATCCTGCGGCATCGGCACAAATCCCATGAAACCATAATAAGTGGAGGAAGTTGAACCGATCACTCCATCCTTGACCAGTTCGCGCAAGGTCACGATGGGAAACATACAGTTTGGATCTGAATCTGCATCACTATGGTCGTAGTGGGAATCAGACAACATGAGATCTTTGGGATCCGTATCTGCCGGAATTTCACGGTAAGACCAATCGCCGTCATCGCCGACAATATCAAAGGGTTTTTGGGTGCGCAGGTGGGTACCGCTGGATGACACCAGCCCCACCTTCCATTCCGACATAGGTTTTTCGATTTTTGTCCAATTGATGGTCTGATTAGGGGTATACTCAAAATTGGGATGCCATTTAAAGACATTCTCGTACCAGCTCTGAAAACGTTGGCTGCGGCGTTCATAGCTCGAACCCTCGGTTTCAAGTACTTCCATACCATTAATCATTTTTCACCTCTTCTAATAAATTTTTCCATACTGCTGGAAAGCTTCCAGCTCCCAGCGCAGGGATTGCTCTGAAATACCCAGCACCTTCCCATATCGATATTCTACCCCGATCAATCCACCCTGCGGAGTGCACCATTTTTGAACGATCTCTTTTACTTCATTTTTGATGCGTTGCTCATCGCATGAAGGCAGAGTTTGCTGTACATCACAAGAGACTTCCAGACAAATTTTGCCGGATAATTGCTGTGCCACATCATCGATCCCCAGCAACAGGGGCTGGTGAACATTGAGTATATCTACACCCAATTCTAGTAAATCGGGGAAAATAGCATTAATACGTCCATCCGTGTGGAAGCGCAGCAGCATACCATTAGCATGAATTGTATCGATCAGTTTCTTATAACGTGGTTTGAAGATTTCTCGCCACATTTTGGGGCTGATGAACATGTTGGTCTGGGTGCCCCAATCATCGGTGGTATCAAAGCAATGGATACGTCCCTTGCCAAGCTGACCTGCCATTTCAACAATTCCGATCTGGTAGGCAATGACCTTATCAATCAACGCTTCCATTTTCTCACGTTGGAGTGCTAGATCACGCAGGGTTTCACTAAAGCCGTACAGAAAATGGAGGCGTTCAAAAAGGCAGAAGGGGCTGTTAAGTTGCACAAATTTGCCCTTTGAAAGCTGCAAGGCGTCTTCGAGCCCGTCGAAATGGTGAGTGTCATACGAGTCAGGAAAAGGGTAGGAGGAAACTTGATCGAGGTCACTGATGGGGGGATGCAATACCTGCCCCATATCCCCACTACCCTCTTCTTCCAGTGATTCCCACATACAACCCCACTCATCTACTGAACCCGAAGCAGCACGGATCTTTTTATCCATGCGGACATTTTTATTATCGGAGGGGCGATAATCGAGAGGCGGTTGGACATAAATGCGGAACACGTCGCTCACTCCCAGGCTATTAAATCGCAGCCCTATCCGCTCTGGAGAGTCAAATTGAATGTTGCGCATCATGATCTCATAACTGTCCATCGAATCCTCAGCTTCACCGTTGCAAGTTACTTGAGTTAAAATAATAAAAATCTTCCATTAGACTTACGATCACCAATATTCTCGCTATTTAGATTAAATCATCTTCCATCAGCAAATAGACAGATTCCTCGGAAATATAGGTGATTCTCAACAATTATCAAAATTGGTCACTATTCTCTTCACTCATTCCTGGAAACAATAGCTGGTTTTCATCACCATCTTCTGATTCCTGAAATAATTCATGTAATATGAACTTCGTAACATATTTTACCTTACTCAATTAATCATAAATAATATATGCACGAAAGTTCACAATTTGTTGGTTCGTATAATAATCCAACTAAAAATCAATATGTTCAATAATCACAGCTCAACCCTATATGGGCTTGTTACTATCAGCATCAAAAACGCTTCATTCTCTTTGTTCACACATTTACCTCATTCCCGCCAAGGAGATTTTTCTCTTTGTTGATTATTCTCCACAATACTCTGGCAGCAAGGCAACATAACATTTTTCTCTCATTTCAAGTGTGCCAAACCTTTGTTCATGGATCTTACCCTTATGTTTTCATAACTGAAACTTCCTTATTTTACTGGGAGTGATTTCCTTTAAAACAAGCTTTTCCTTCTACTTACTAAGTAAGTGCTATTTTGTTTCAAATGTCTCGTTTTAAATCACAAATATATAAAGGGCTATCCCCAAAGTCTAGTTTTTTAGACATGAAATGATGAGAGATGAAAAAATGGCTGTCCCAAAAATAGACAGCCATTTTTTATATATTTTTTAAATCAATTCGCATATAAGTCTACTTAATATCATATCCTTCTCGATCTAGTCCAACCTGCTCTAACTTCGTTTTTGAAGGATAACCATCTTGCCAGCTCCAATCTCGTCTTTCATAATATTCATTCAGCATAGGTTCTAATTCGCACACTTTTCCTTCTGCAGGTCCTTCGGGCACTGGTTCCTTCAAATATCGTTCTGGTAACGTATCATCTTCAGGGGTTATACCACGTTGTAGATTTGAAATTCTTTCGAGGTTAGAAATCCTTTCCCCCGCATTGTACAAAGAATCCGCAGTGTAATTTGCTCCTGTGGCTGCATTCAATATTCCTATTAATGCCTCTGGAAAACCAAGCTCTGCCCTGGTCATCAATTTGCAAAGTCCCAGCGAATCACCAAAAGAATGTATATCTTCCAAAAACGCGTTGGCATATCCTTTTCCGGTGGTACCAAAGCGTTTACCGATCTCTGTTGTACCCGATATACGGATCATGCTGGCATCATCCATACCGCCATATTCAAAGTTGCCGTATGCGCGCATATGACAAGCACCCCTGCTTGAGGTTGCATAAGCCAAACCCCAGGAAGGTTGACCGCGAGGATCAGTACCAACTGTTTCCATTCCTTTCACGTGGAGTGCATAATTCTCTGCTTCATTTCCCCATTCACGAGCGCAAACACGCACACCTCTACCAAGCTTTGCACCAAAACCTGTTTTTGTTGCCATTTGTTCTATGAGTCGAATAATAGTATCTCTGTTACCCCAAGTTAAATCTAATCCATCGGTATCGACTTTCGTTATTATTCCATGCTGAAAACATTCCATAGCGAAGGCAATAGTAGCCGGAGCAGAGATTGTATCCATTCCAAATCGATTAAGATCATCATGTGCTTTTACAATTGCATCCATCTCGTGCAATCCACACCGGGCTCCTAACTCTTTGAAAGTAGAAGCAGTTACTTCTTCTCCATAATAACCCTTGAATTCCCCGGATTTGATAGTATAGGTAGTCCAACAAGGCATAGGGCAACCCACACAAGCACGCATTCCGATCTTGAAGTTTTCATTATAGTAATCACCTGCGATCTGATCGATATATTCATATGCCGATTTTTGTGAATTATAAGTAGCCAGGGCACCAACTTTATTGTAACGTGCTAATGCTGCATACGTTCCAAATTTCCAACGATTGACAAAAAACTTTTTCACTGCGGCTTTCTGAATATCTTCACATTCTTTCCAAAAAGCAAGTGGATCATGAATGGGTATGCTGCCCGAACCTAATACGGCAATCGCTTTGAGATTCTTGCTACCCATAACAGCACCCAATCCACCTCTTCCTGCAGATCGTACGCGATCTATCATAATCGTTGTCACAAATACTTCATTTTCACCTGCCTGTCCAATAGAGGCAATTGATAAACGTGATTCACGATTGTCGACTTTAATCGCATAATCGGTTTCAAATACATCCTTTCCCCAATATTGACCAGCATCTTTTATCTCTATACTTCCATCTTTTACAAGAATATAAACAGGGCTTTCAGAGCACCCAGAAATGACAAGAGCATCCAACCCTGCCCGTTTCAACTTAGTTCCAAAACTACCCCCCGCGCTTCCAGTTGAAATAATTCCCGTTTCGGGAGCGATCGCTCCAATTTCAATACGAGATGATGTAGGTGCATTTGTTCCAGTAAGAGGACCAGTAGCAAAAACTAGAACATTTTCTGGATCTAATGGTTTTACTTCAGTTGGCACCATATTTACCAGCCAACGAGTAATAAATCCACGCCCACCCACATATCTTTCTTTTAATTTTTCATCTAATGGTTCGTTATAGATAGTCTTATCAGTTAGGTTTATCCATGCTACTTTATTACAATAACCACCGCTCATTATATTTTCTCCTTCACATACACGGGTACAGGGTTCCAATCAGGGTTTTCCATCAACTTACCCCATTCCTTTTGTTCTGACACATACAAGACACCTGGAGCACATACTTGCGTACAGCGTTCGTCACACTCTTCCCACATACAGGTTTGATCGACGATTGGTTGGGATGTACCAAAATTCGGATGTGTTAGAATTGATATAAGAGACTCTTCTTCACCACAAACTTCTGCTCGAGCCAATGAACATGCCATTATGCATAATTGGCATCCAGTACAACGGTTCAACTGATAAAACAAGTACTTCGCTTCCATTACTAATTCTCCTTATATCATTCTCTTAAATACCTTCTTATTCACTTCCAATATTCAATTTACTCTCCAACGTATAAACAACATCTCTAAAAATGAGCATCAATTTCAAATTTCCATTGGGCTTTTACCTGCGGTCTTGCATCTCAATCGATATAAATTTGTACCTGAAGTGATATAGAGAGATCGACAATCATCATCTCCCCATGCAAGGTTAGCAGTTTTTTGTTCCAATAGTATCTTCCCTAATAATTCACCCGTTGATGAAATAACCCAAATTCCACCAGGTCCTGTGCAGAACACGTTCCCCCAATTATCTAACTTCATTCCATCGGGTCTGCCCAATCCTTCGCCAAATAATTCAGTAAAAACAGTTCCGTTAGAATATTCCCCTTTGGAATTTTTTGTAAAAACACGAATGTGTTGACATACAGTGTCATTAACAAATAAAGTGTTTTCATCATCACTCAATGCCAGACCATTAGGACGTTCAAAATCATCAAACAGCAATACGGGTTCATTTTCCCCCGGTTTAAGCATATAAACTCCCTGAAAGTCTAGTTCTTGGATTGCCGGCCCACCCATTCCTTCTTGCAGTCCATAAATCGGATCTGAAAAGAAAATCGTCCCATCTCTTGAAATAATGATATCGTTGGGAGAATTTAATTTTTTCCCGTTGAATTGATCGGAGATTGTTTCAAAACCATCATCCGTTTGGATAGTAACCGATCTAGATCTATGTTCACAAACTATTAGCATACCCTGTTTATTCAAAGTAAGACCATTTGAGAAATTACTAGGTTGCCTAAAAATGGACACTCCTCTCTTATCGTTATAGCAAAAAAGCGTATTAGAAGGAATATCAGAAAAATACAAGCATTTCTTTTCTTTATGCCATACTGGACCTTCTGTAAACTCGAAATTGTTTGCTAGCAATTCCAGCTTAGATGAACTATCAATTAACTCTTCAAACTTCTTGCTAATAATATTAAACATTCGTTTACTTTACAATCTCTATATGGATAAACCGAGTTCCTTTAATGATTTACTAATATTCATTCGTGTTTCCAAATCAACAAGGTGAAATGGTAATCTTGGATATCCAGCATTGATTCCACGCATACGCAAAATCTCATAGCAAACCACTAAGGTGGGAGCAGATTTCATAACAGTCCTTGCTTTCAGCACCTTCAGTTGGAGTTTGCCTGCTTGGTGCATCTCACCCACTTCAAGTGCCTTCCAAAGCTCACCCATGATCTCTGGCCATGCATTCGCCAACCCTGAAATTACAGCTTCAGCACCGGCATTGACTGCCGCAGTAGCAAAAGCTTCAGTGCCAATGATGAAATGAAAGTTTTCTTTTTCGACATTGTTGACAAAATTACTGAAGGTGATCAAGTCAAATGAACTATCTTTTATTCCATATAATCCTTCTTTTGCCAACGTATTAACGATTTTCGGTGAGAGGGGATTGTTTGAGAGCCCTGGATTATTATATGCAAAGAAGGGGAGTTTTGTAGCGGAAAGAATTGCACGATAGTACTCCAACAAATCATAATCCGTATATGAATAGTAGTATGGGGGAATAGCACCAATAGCATCTGCACCAATAGATTCAGCATGTTTAGCTAGATCTACAGCTTGTTTTGTGTTCACAGCACCAATGTGTATAATAACAGGTACTTTTCCATTTACTTCATTCACAATAAATTTCGCAATGGTCTTTCTTTCTTCTACATCTAATAATGGGCCGGAACCATAGGTACCAATAGGGTAAAAACCATTAACCTTCGTTAATAGAAATTGGATCACTTCGCGTTGTGCCGTTTCGTTGAACTTTCCATCTTCATCAAAACTCGTTATTAATGGGGGAATAATCCCCTTGAATTTATTGTTCATCTTTTCTCCTTTTATTGTTGTCTCATTATTTGAACATACGGTTTACTATATAAACATATTAATACTGAAAATAGATTCTGTCAATACTAATGACGCATCCATTTTAATTAAAGACGGAAATCTAATCAAAAAGAGAGCATTTCCCCGCAACTTACCTGCGAAAAGCATAAGTCAGAGAAATGAGCGAGATATGCAAGAAAAGTCATGACGTGTCCACACTTATATACCATTATGTATAATCCTTCTAAATATCCAAGAGTGGTTTGTGATAAGGAAATAGATAAGGTTCTAAAACCAACTTATCTGGAGATTAAGAGAAGGTACGAGATAAAATTCTTAGAGATAGGGATAGACATGTACATCTGTTGATTCAACAGTGCTAGTTTATAGTACAAAGAAAGTAACCTAGATAGTGAAAAGCATTACAACGCGAGAGATATCTAAACTGAAGCCTGAGGTGAAGATAGAATTATGGGATTGAGAATTCTTGAACTTCACCCCATAAAATGGACATATAGTTAAGGAGATTTTTGATATGTGGCTTCGAATTCCGATGGGGACAGGTAACCCAATGTTGAATGAAGCCTGACAGTATTATAAAACCCTTCAATGTATTCGAAAATATCAGTTCGTGCTTGTGAACGGGTCTTGTATTTCTGGTGATGAACCCATTCATTTTTCAAGGTTCCGAAAAAACTTTCCATTACCGCATTATCATAACAGTTCCCTTTTCCACTCATGCTGACCTGAATTTGGTTTGCAGCAAGAATATCTCGAATCCGGTGGCTTGCGTATTGAACACCTCGATCTGAGTGATATAGCAGTCCTTTTCCCGGATGGCGTTGGTATAAGGCCATTCTCAAGGCGCGCTCAACTAAAGTGGCATCAATCTGACTCGACATGTCCCAGCCAACAATTTTACGTGAGAACAAGTCCAATACTCCAGCCACATACAACCAGCCTTCTTCAGTCGGAACATAGGTGATATCCGCCACCCATTTTTGATCGGGCCTGTCAGCAGTGAATTCACGATTGAGCACATTGGAGGCTATAGGAAACTTGTGGTTGCTGTTCGTGGTGATCACTTTCATGTATTTCCGTTGTCCTTTAAGCCCTTCCTGACGCATCAAACGAGCCACTGTCTTCTGATTGCATGCTACTCCCTGCTTTTTCAATTGCGCATACACTCTTGGGCTGCCATAAGCCTTGCGGCTCAGCCTGTGTATCCGACAGATTCGTCCTACTGAGTACTTATTCTTGTGCTTCTCGATGAAATGAAATTTCATCTTCCGTCCTTCGAGTACATCGTGAGTACTTTTTTTAGGATCTCTTTATCCTCTTTCAATAAGGCATTTTCTCGTTCCAACTGCCGGATGCGAGCTTCAGTGTCTGTTAATCTCCCGTTTCCCGGAAAGGCTTCTTCTTTTTGGGGCTGATTCTTGAGGTTTTCTTTCCATTTCCACAACAGACCTGCTGTGATTCCTAATGCTTGTTCAACCTCGGTGATTGTCCGATCACCATTCTCATACATCCGAATGGCTTCCAATTTGAACTCTTTGCTGTACTTCTTCCGTATCGCGGTCATGAACTTCCTCCAGTTTTGATTATAGGTTTCCCTTAACTGGTTGTCCATTTTTTCTGGGGAAGTTCATCTGGACAGACTGTTACTATGTGAGTACAGTGGACAGAAGAGGAGTGAGGAAGTTCAATCAGAAAATATGTGTAGGAGCAAGGGAAAAAACCAAGTATGAGCAGTTGTATTCAGCCATGAAACTTAGATTATTTAAAAAAGTGGAAAGGAAAATCATAAGCCTCATTTATAGGCATAAAAAAAGCGGTGGTTTTTAACAATTTTGCAAATCAAAAAACTATACTATATCTTTCCATTTATAAATATAAAGACAACTTGTCTTATTATAAGTAAAAAGGTTATTCCCACATTAATTATTCTGTGTATTCAATTGTTTTTGGATTTATCAAACTTGGCTTATTTTCACAATCTAGCCATTTTACAAATTTTTAATAACCGTCTTGTAATGGCATTTTATTAATGTTATATTTTGCTACAAAGGGCGTAACTAATAAGTTGCAGTTTGAACCTTGTTACACCCTTTGTTTTATATCGAGAGACTAACAAATCATTGATATCTTTGCCCACAAATGATCACTTTTGGGAGCACGTCTTCTTTCATCATATCCAATTATTTTTCTTAGAATTCTTTTGCTTTCAGTGGTGATACTTCTTCATGACAGGGTTCTTTACTTCTATCTACCTCATAAGCATAAATTGTCTCTAAATCTGGATGCTCATTGTAAATATTATTAAACAAATTCAATAATAAACGTACCGACCGCACCATAATACACCCACACCGTGACGGAGCTTCAGTACCTGGCTCTCCGCTTCGCAATAATGTGCAATTTGAAGTTCCAAATTCTTCGAGAAACATTTTCCAAAATCGTCGACTAAGAGCAGGAGCAAGTCTTGCGTCTCCAGTTTCAACATTATCACGACCATATACAACACCAATAAGTAAAATTCCGATTGTCAACCCACCACAATGGCTACTCATTGTAGATGCCATTCCACCTCGCAATGGCATAACCATTCTTTTAATATTGGTTGTTAATTCCTCATCAGGAAGAACAACTGACCATAACGCCCTAATAAGACTTTCTGAACAGTGATAATGCTGTAAATGCAGATCAAGAACTCGCTTACTTGCATACTCAATTTGAGATTCATTAAAATATTTATATTCCATTTTACTTCTCCCTTCACATACCTCAATTAATAATAATTATTTTGTTTATCTGTTATTTTGGGGATATATCCGATTCTTTTCGACAGATCGTTGGCGATTTGCATTACATAGTGTATTATTTCATGTTGGTCTAAGTTATCTACTCTGAAAGCCACACCAGAAAAACCTATTGCTGCAATTACTACTCCTTTCATGTTAAATACTGGGGCACACATACACTTAACATCTTCATCGCTTTCTCTATTATCAATCGCATAACCTTGTGAATGAACTCGATCAAGATGCTGGATAAATTCATTTTTATCGGTTATTGTATTTTTCGTTCTACGGATAAAATCAATCTTGGATATCAATTCATTTTGCCTATCTTTATCTAAATAAGCTAATATTGCTTTGCCCATAGCAGTACAATACAAAGGGTAAATTGAGCCGACCTTAGAGCCAATTTTTAGAGACTTCTTGCTCTCTATTCTCGCTATGCTGACAACTTCAGAACCTATTAGGGTCGTTAGTAATGCTGTTTCTCCAATTTTTTCACTGAGTTTTATTAAATATGGTTTCGCTATTACAGGAAGTTCATCCCTATCTAATTCTTTTTGACCAAGTAAGTAAACAGACGGACCAATTTTGAAGGCACTTTCGTTAACTCTAATAACATAATTCATATCTTCTAGTGTTACTAATAAACGGTAAGCTGTTGATCTCGAAAGGTTACATCTTTCTGCTACTTGCATTGCTGATAAATAAGTATTAGAAGAAGCAATACATTCAAGAACATTAAGCCCTTTTACCAATGTCTGTGTAAGATTATCTTTACTCATTTCTATTCCTTTCTCTATATACAAACACCATGTTTATATAATGAGAATTATGTTACTGCATAATAGTTCGTCAGTGAATATGGAACCTCAAAATTTCCTCCTCCTTCTCATTATTTTTGATTCGAGTATTCTATTTTAATTGAAGAATTTAATCAATAAATCACGCACCTGTTTTTTATCGGTCGCCGCACGAATAGCGGAAAGATTCTTTTCTTCGCTACAAA
>JAAZNC010000049.1 GCA_012798455.1 Chloroflexota bacterium
AGCCGGCATGGCTCTTCCTAATATGCCTTTGCAAAATAGGCTCTCGTGCGGGTGTCTTTTCCACATACCACACACTTCCCCGCTACCTGATCCTGTTGGAGGGGGATACAGCGGGTAGTGGCTTTGGTATCTTCCTTGATCTTGGCTTCACATTCCCTGCTCTCGCACCAGTAACTGTAAGCCCATCCATTTTGAACTACCTGTTTCAGGTCATCATAGTTAAGGGCATCCATAATGTGGGCATCCCGGAACTGAGTGGCGCGGGCTAAAAGTGACTGGTGGATGTCATTTAGCAAGGTGGTGACGGATATGTGCAGTTGGTCGAATTCCACAAAGCTTTTTCCTTCTTTTCCGGGTAGATCGCGGCGAGCGATGACCACTTTATTGGATGCTACATCGCGCGGTCCGATCTCGATGCGCAGGGGCACACCACGCATTTCCCAATCGTTGAATTTGAAGCCGGGAGTTTGCTCAAAGCGATCGTCGAACTTCACACGGAGAGCGGATAACTCTCCCAGCACTTTTTGTGCATATTCTATGACCAGGGCTTTTTCTTCCTCAGTGCGGAAAATGGGAACGATCACGATCTGAATGGGAGCCAAACGAGGGGGCATGATCAAACCATTATCATCTCCATGGGTCATGATAATGGCACCGATGAAACGAGTGGAGAGACCCCAAGAAGTAGTCCAACAGTGCTGCAGTTGATTCTGGGCATCCAGGTATTGGATATCGAAGGCTTTGGCAAAATTCTGCCCCAGATAATGGGATGTGCCGGATTGCAGGGCTTTGGTATCTCCCATCATGGCTTCAATTGTATAGGAATTAATAGCACCGGCGAATTTTTCTGTTTCGCTCTTCATACCGGTAATCACAGGGATGGCTGCCTCGTTGATGGCAAAATCCTCATAAACATGCAGCATTCGTAGTGTTTCTTCCTGCGCTTCCAGTGCAGTGGCATGAGCGGTATGCCCTTCCTGCCAGTAGAATTCCAGTGTGCGAAGGAACAAGCGAGTACGCATTTCCCAGCGCACTACATTTGCCCATTGATTGATCAAAACCGGCAGATCACGATAAGATTTGATCCATTTTGAGTACATATATCCGATGATGGTTTCGGAAGTAGGGCGTACTACCAGCGGTTCTTCCAACTGCTGGCCCCCACCATGGGTAACAACTGCCAACTCAGGGGAAAAACCCTCAACGTGTTCCTTTTCTTTTTCCAGAAATGACATCGGGATAAAGAGCGGAAATGCTGCATTTTGATGTCCGGTATCTTTGAAGCGTTTATCTAATGCTTTTTGAATATTCTCCCATAGTGCCCAACCATAGGGTCGTACGACCATACAACCGCGCACAGGAGCATAGTCGGCAAGCTCTGCTTTCTGGATGATCTGGTTATACCATTCTGAAAAATTTTCGTCCCGTGCAGTTAAAGTATTGTTGCTCATAAATGAAACCTCTTCAATCGTATATGGTTTAGTTTATCAAGTTATTCAAGTTTTCTGCGGCAGCTTCTACACTATCGCAGAAGCGAATGTAACCCCTCACTTTATCAGGCACAAAATCGGACATTTCAACGTAAAGAGAATTGATGACGTTGCGCCAGCTATCTCCTACCAAGACCAAGTAAGGTACTGGAATGGAATCGAGGATGATCATATTCCAAGTGAGGGATATCTCTGCCAGTGTACCCACTCCCCCGGGTAGTGCGATGGCAGCATCGCAATTCTTGATCAGCCCACTGATACGACCGATGAGATCGGAATTGTGCATGACCTCGGATATCCATGGATTAGGTTTAGCATTGCGCCATCTTTCGATATCATCGCAGGTGACACCGATAACATGTCCACCTGCTTCCGAGCAGCCTTTGGAAACTGCTTCCATGGTGCCAACATACCCTCCATTGAGAACAACGTGACCGTTTTGTGCCAGCAGCCTACCAAGCGTGTAAGCTTGTTCATAATCCGCATCCCCAACTTTAGGATGGGCACTGCCAAAAACTGAAACTTTCATTCTATAAGTCCTTTTTTGTTTTCATCAATACTAGTCATTTTACAATGATCTGGCTCGGACCAATTGAGATATTTTACTAGATTTCATTTTATTGAAAAAAAAAGGAGTTGGGAAAAACCAACTCCTTTTCAGCATCGCTACAACATGATCAACTTTCTTTTGCTGCGTCTTCTTTGGCTTTCTTCTCAATGATCTCATTGGTGATGTGGGATGGGACTGTTTCATAATGGGAGAATTCCATGTTGAAAATGCCACGCCCACCCGTGATGGAACGAAGATCGGTCGTATAGCGCTGCATTTCAGACAGCGGAACATTTGCGGTTACGGTGGATTGACCTTTTTCGGTGTCCATACCCTGAACACGGGCACGGCGGGTATTCATGTCACCCAGAATATCGCCCATGTTTTCTTCAGGAACGATCACTTTAACCTGCATGATGGGTTCCAATAGCACCGGGGTTGCATCTTTAAAGGCAAGTTTGAAGGCTTCGCGACCTGCAATTTCAAAAGCGATCGGTTTTGAATCAACCGGATGTTCTTTCCCATCGAAAACTTCGACTTTGATACCGGTAACGGTATATCCAGCAATGATACCTTCTTTCATCACGTTGCGGATTCCTTTTTCGATGGCGGGCATATAGCTGGATGAAATGGAGCCACCGAAGATGGCGTTGACAAATTCAAAAGCATCGCCTTCCAGCGGTTCTACCCGTAAATGGACCTCACCGAATTGACCGGCACCACCGGATTGTTTCTTATGGCGATGCATGGCGCTGGCTTTCTTGGTGATGGTTTCCTTGTATGGCACTTTAGGAATGGTGATATCCAAACCAACCTGAAATTTGGATTCTGCCCGGCGGATAGCAACATCGATGTGCTGGTCACCCATACCCTGCAGAATGGTCTGGTTGGTGGAAGGTTCTTGATGCCAGGATAAGGTCATATCTTCTTCGCACAGGCGGGTCAGAGCAGGGCTGATCTTGGTAGAATCTGCCTGGGTCTTGGGGAAGATGGCGACCTGAAATAATGAAGTAGGATATTCAGGAATGTGGACCTTTACAGGATGTCCTTTATCGCACAGGGTATTGCCGGTGGCAGTAACGGTTAGTTTGGGACAGACACCAATATCACCACTATGGATCAGTTTTACCTGAATATTCTCTTTACCACGAGGAATATAGACATTCCCAATACGTTCTTCAGTATCTTTGCTGGAGTTCCAGATACGACTATCGGCGCTGATCATCCCTGAAAAAACGCGGAAATAAGTTTGTTTTCCGACGAAGGGATCCGCAGTGGTTTTCCATACATAAGCGGCTAGAGGACCGCCATCATTGGCAGAAAGAATTTCCTCACCTGCTACTCCATCGACTTTGACCTCTCCAGCCACCAGATCGGGGGAGGGGAACATATCGATGATTGTATTAAGTAAAGGAAGAACGCCGATTTCTTTTTCTCCGGCACTGACAAGAACGGGGATGAATTCCCCTTTTCTTACTACTGCGGTTAACCCTTTTACGATTTCTTCAGCAGAAAGTTCACCTGATTCAAGATATTTTTCCAGTAAGGAATCATCCCCTTCAGCAGCAGCTTCCACCAATTCCATATGGGCTTCTTCTGCAGCACTTTGCAGATCGGCAGGAATGACTTCGGGAGTTTTGCCATCGCCTTTGTATGCTTTCATGGAAAGCAGGTCAATGACCCCTTGGAAATCCTGTTTTTCTCCCCAGGGGAGCTGAATCTTGATGAGGCGGGTGGAAGAACGTTCCTCAACGCTAGCGAGTGCTTTATTGAAATCGGCATTCTCGCGATCCATTTTATTGATGAGCACAAAACGAGGTAGACTGAACTTGTCACAATAATTCCACGCAATTTCAGTGCCGACCTCGTATCCGGAGACGGCATCCACAACTACCACAGCGCCTTCCACCACGCTCAAGGCGGAGATCATCTCACCGACGAAATCGGTATACCCCGGGGTATCGAGGAAATTGATCTTGGTGTCTTTGTGTTCGATGGGAATAACGGAGGAATAGAGTGAAATGCTGCGACGAACTTCTTCTTCGTCAAAATCGCTGGCAGTGGTACCTTCGTTGATGTTGCCCATGCGGGTGGTTGCGCCAGTGATATGTAAAAATGCTTCGGTAAGAATGGTTTTGCCTGCACTGCTATGTGAAACTAAAGCGATATTTCTTATGTTGCCAGTACTGTATTCTTTCATTAATATTACCCTTTATGAGAGATATGATAACAACTTGCTTATTTTAAGATGAATCGCTTCAAATGTCAAAGCATGCATATTGAGGGTGTTGAAAAACATGTTAAAAATTGTAAAACCACTCGGTTTTTAGCCAAATATGGTGGTTTACAGAAGAAAAACTACCGGAAAATCCGAAAAATATGACTTTTTCCACACCCTCGCATATCTTTCACTGTTATTATGAATTCTTTAAATTTCTGAATGAGAACCATGAAAGATTATTGATTTGCGGTTGCTTAGTTAAATCATTCATCGAATAACACAGGTTTGTACATATTTTGATAATTCTTCTGCAATTTCTGGTAATTCCGCATTTTTCTGTTCTAAATCCGTCGTAATAACACGTTGAGAGAAATTTTGATTTAATTTCTGCAAGAACAATCTCTTTGCCCCTTTAACCATTATTGCAATAGAGAGCAAATCCGCTTTATTTAATAGGTCCCAATCAATTGTGGTTCGAAATTCGTAATCAACTTTTGAGTTAATGACCAGATGAACACTTCTTTGAATTAGTTTAATGGAAACTGTTTGTCCTACAACAAAGTCATATTTGTTTATTGGTGCTTTGATATCCATTGCTATATAATCAATCCATTTATTCAGAATGAGCTTTTCCAGAATATCGGGATTGCTTCCATTGGTGTCTAATTTTATACAATAACCCAGTGCTTTAATGTCAGTTATTAAATCGATGATGTCTGGGTGTATGGTCGGTTCACCTCCGCTGATAGTGACAGCATCTAAGAGTTTTTGTCTTTTTCTCAAGAAATTAATAACGATGGAAGATGGAATTCGTTCTGAAAATCTTTCGGGTTGTACTAATTCAGGATTGTGACAATATGGGCAGCGAAAATTGCATCCCTGAAGAAAAACAACAGCGCATATCTTTCCGGGATAATCAACTAGAGAAACCTTTTGAAAACCACCAATTTTCATGATTGAACTTTGAATTTCCTTCTCATCTTGAATTCTGCTTTTTTCCCATTGTTCCATTGTTTGACCGGTCGTAAATAGCCGACCACACGTGAATAAACTTCGCAAAATTCACCACATTCACTACATACGGTTACTTCCCCAGGCAAGTAACCGTGATTGGGACAAATACTGAAGCTGGGTGTGATCGTAAAATAGGGTAGGTGATATGTTTCACATATCTTTTTAACCAAGATTTTTACAATGGCAGGGTCTGATATTTTCTCTCCGAGATAGAAATGCAAAACAGTACCGCCTGTATATTTCGATTGAAGGGCATCTTGTAATTCCAGTACCTCAAAAATGTCATCACTAAAATTGACAGGTAATTGTGTCGAATTTGTGTAGAATGGTTCTTTTACATCCTTCCCAATCCCATTGGCAAAATTACAACCATCAAAGATTTTTTTATCAAGAAGAGCAAGTCGATAGGAGGTACTTTCAGCAGGAGTCGCTTCAAGATTGTAATTATTTCCGGTTTCCTCCTGAAATCGAAGCAACTGCTCACGCATATAATCAAGAATTCTTTCCGCTAATTTTTCGCCTTCAGGAGATGAAATATCCTGACCGAGTAGATTGAGCAATGCTTCATTCATACCTACAACACCAATGGTAGAAAAATGATTTTTCCAGTAGAAGCCAGTTTGAGATTTAATCGCCCGCAGGTAATATTTAGAATATGGATATAAGTTCCCATCCGTATATTTTTCCAGGACTTTTCTTTTAATTTCAAGGCTATCTTTGGCTAACTTCATAAGCTCATGAAGTTTTTTTAAAAAACCATTTTCGTTTTTCTGGGTGAAACCAATACGGGCTAGATTTATAGTTACCACACCAATTGAACCGGTTAATGGATTTGAACCAAACAGGCCACCACCACGTCTCTTTAACATGCGATTGTCGATTCTCAATCGGCAGCACATGGAGCGTGCATCTTCAGGATTCATATCAGAATTGATGAAATTTGAAAAGTACGGTAACCCATATTTTGCAGTGACTTCCCACAATTGATGGATCGAATTTCTATCCCAATCAAAATCTTTTGTAATGCAATAGGTGGGAATGGGGAAAGTAAATACTCGACCTTTGGCATCTCCTTCAACCATGACTTCCAACAATGCTTTATTCAGGATATCCATCTCCTGCTGGAAACTACTATATGGTTTATTCATCAGGTTTCCCCCGATCACTGCTGCTTGGTTGGCATAATAAGATGGAACTGTTAGATCCAGCGTAATATTTGTGAATGGAGTTTGGAAACCCACCCTGGTAGGAATGTTGATATTGTAAATAAATTCTTGTAAAGATTGTTTTACTTCTTGATAGGATAAATGGTCGTAGTATATAAATGGTGCAAGCAAGGTGTCAAAATTACTGAATGCTTGTGCTCCGGCAGCTTCGCCCTGCAAAGTATAGAAGAAGTTCACAATTTGCCCTAATGCAGTTCTTAAATGTTTAGGTGCTCTACTGGAGATTTTTCCTTCGACTCCTGTGAATCCAACGGTAATCAGATCATATAGATCCCATCCTACACAATAAGCAGATAAGAGGTTAAGGTCATGAATATGAAAATCTCCATTCATATGTGCTAAACATATTTTCTCCGGATAAATAACATTAAGCCAATAATTTTTTGTTACCTCGGATGAAACATAATAGTTTAATCCTTGAAGAGAAAAAGCCATATTGCTGTTTTCTTTTACCAGCCAATCGGATCTTTGAAGATAATTGTCAACCAATCCGTTATTGATCTTGTTCGCAATCTCTCTTATTTTTTTGTGCTGGTCGCGATAAATAATATATGCTTTGGCTGTTTTTTTATAGCGTGAATCTATTAGAACATTTTCCACAATGTCTTGGATCAATTCGACATTGGGAATGGACGCGATTTTTTTTTGAGAAGCCAATCTGATTACTTTTTTCCCTAATCTTTCTGATTCTTTCTCCCCAAATTCTCCAGTCACTGATCCGGCTTTACAAATGGCATTGATGATTTTCTGCTGGTCAAATGGTACGATGCTTCCGTTGCGTTTGATGATGGTAGTGAACATACTTCCTCCTACTAACAAATAAAAACACCTGGCGTCAATGCCAAGTGCTAATTTAAGTCGGCTTGACGCGAGCCAATAAAATTGAATGGGATCGGACTATACCGTTGCGCGACAGTACCGGATTTTCACCGGATTTCACCATTTTTATTTTGTTGGGATAATACTAGCATAGTAACCCAAGAAAATAACTGCCGAAACTTAAAGTTTTCATATTTTTAATAATAGAATTGGAATAAGACAATGTCTTTGGAAAATGGTAGAAGATGAAATCAATAAAAAGGAAATATCATTTTTTTCGCAGTTATCATGCAGATCCTCCCTGGGATACCAATGTATCGCCTCCTGAACTGATTAATTTTCTAACTTATCGCCTCCCAGGCAGAGCATTGGACATTGGTTGCGGGACCGGCACAAATTTAATATGTTTGGCGGAACATGGCTGGCAAGCGGAAGGGATCGACTATATCCGTGAAGCAGTTCGAAAAGCCAGACGAAAATTACAGGATAAAAAACTTGTACTATCTGTATATTACGGTGATTTCTTGACCTCGACCAGGTTGCAGGGTTACTATGATTTGATTCTGGACATTGGTTGTTATCACAGCCTTCCGGATGAAGATAAACGTAGTTATGAAAAAAAGATCACGAATTTGCTGGCGCGGCAGGGCTATTTGCTGATGCATGGATATCTAAAATCCGATTCACCACGGCGAGGGATCACACAGAAAGATATCGAATTGCTATCAACACGATTTCGTATGGATTTTGCAGAGAGGGGAACCGGGTTGCACGAACGCCCTTCTATCTGGATGTTATTCAGACGGGAGTAGCCCCTGTTTGTGCAGGTTTCCCAAGATAGTTTGCAGCAATTGCTGTTCTTCATCACGTGAGATTACGTTATTGTCGATCCAGGCTGCTTGGAGTAATTGGTTGATGAGTTTGTATACTGGTCCGGGCAAAATTCCCATTTTTTTTAAATCATTACCACTAGTGTATGGTTTTAGTTTGATCCATTCATCTTGGAAGAGGTCTAATAGGCTCACGATTTTATCGTTATCGTAGAAAAGAGTTTGAAGTGCAACCAGAGTATAAGTGGGGATGCCTTTGAGCAGGAAATAAATATCACTGTTTTTTTTATCCATTATCTGAGGTAATTCTTGCAACAAATGCTGTGTTTGATTGACACTTTTCTGAATGACTCGGGGCAGCTTTAAGCGTTTCATGATATGTTGAACGCCTTCTCTAGCCTGCATGCTTAGAAGAATGGTATAACGGATGATCATTTCAACAGGAGTGTTTCCCACTTTTTGGGGTAAATGCCATTTTTCACCAGCTTCTTTTCTTAAAGCAGATTGCAGCAGTATGGCAATCTTTTTCGAAAAAGAGAAACCAGGGTCGATGGCTTCAAGCAACCCAAGCTGCTGTAAGCGTCTGAAAATATCCACTGCAAGTCTTTCCTGCAGAATTTGGTCGAACTCATGGCGCAAGCGATCGCCAGAAACCTGTTTCAGCAGTGGTTTGGCTTCTTGCAGCAATTGCAGGGTGCGTTCTTCGATAGTGAAACCAAAGCGCTGTTCGAACCGTACGGCACGCAGTATGCGAGTTGGATCATCTACAAATGATAGAGAATGAAGAACACGAATGATGCCATTTTGCAGATCATCCAATCCACCCCAGTAATTGTAGAGTTCCCCATAATGTCTTCCATCCAAGCGTAGTGCCAGTGTATTGATGGAAAAATCACGGCGCAACAAGTCGAGCTTGATGCTGCTCAATTTAATAATTGGCAGAGCACTGGGATTCTTATAGAATTCAGTGCGGGCGCTGATCAGATCAACGGACCTGGGAAGATCGCCTTTAGAAGAGGTACCCAGTTTGGTATTAAGCTTTTCCCCATCAATAAACCATTTGGCAGTACCAAATTGACGGTGGAAAGTAATTCTCCCTCCGAGGGTTTGGGTGAGATGCTGCGAGAGGTCAATGGCATTCCCTTCAACGACCAGATCAAGATCAAGAATAGGAGATTTCAGGAGAATATCCCTGACCACGCCCCCAACCAGATAGACATGCATGTGCATAGCATGAGCTATCTCAGCGATCGATTTCAGCAGTTTCAACTGGTTGGAACTGAGGTGCTCCTCCAATTGAAGGGAAAGATTCATTTTTTCAATGTTCGTTGAAGGTGTGCCGGAATATGCCTTGAGCAAGTCGGTGCGCGTGACGATACCGATGATCTTCTCACTCTGGCTATCTACTACCGGAATCTGTCCCCAATTCGATTTAGCCATGATCTGATGCAGTTCGTCAAGAGAGGTTTCAGGGTGAACGGAATAATTACCAGCTTCCATCAAACTGCCAGCAGGCAGATCCATTTTGTGTGCCAAAGCTCGATCGACCGCACGGCGGGTTAATAAACCAAGCACTTTATCATGATCGACAACCGGAAATCCTTCATAACCAAAGCGTTGCATTAATTGCATGGCTTCCTGCGATTTGGTGACTGGATTGAGCAGCAGGGGGTTCTTGGACATGATCTGTTTTACCGTAATTGAGGGGTAGATGTATTCATCAAGCGATGCGACGAAGTCCTTTTCGAGTTCAGGGAGGTCTTTTTTATGGGAACCATTTTTGCGAATCAAGGCGGCTGCAGCTCGCGGATGTCCTCCGCCACCGAATTTCTCTGCAATGGCTGCTACGTTGATCTGATCACTCACCGAGCGAGCGACAAAACGGATACCTTCTTTGGTTTTTACAAAGATAAATAACCCGTCGGGATCATAAAGATCACATAATTTATGCGCGATACTGGAAACCTCATCTTCCAGGAACTCCGCATCAACGCTGGATACCATGATGCGTTGTTTCTTCAGTTCTAGCACCTGGTTGTTCTTGATCAGCATATCCAGGACTTTCTGTTGGTTGGCAGAAAGAGAAGGATTAAGAAAATTGGCTGCGATTTTCAAACTGGCACCCTGGGCCAATAAAAATGCGACAGCCTGAGCATCACGTGCGGTGGTACTGGTATAGGTAAGCGAGCCAGTATCCTCATAAATTCCCAACAATAACAGCGTAGCCTGGATCATGCTTAGATTGCTGTTATGCTCCATCAAGTGTTCCACAAAGTAAGTGGTACAGGCACCGGTCTGTATGGCGTTGAATTCCCAATTGGGATCAAGATCGTCTCTGATCTTGTGGTGATCAAATATGCAGATATGGGTATCTTTTCCTGTACCTTTTATGGTAACCAGTGACTGTGTATCCACCAAGGTGATGGTTTGAATATTTTGTTTAGGGAGCGCTTGGGGAAGAATGAAAGGCAGTTCAAAGCGGTAACTATTATAGAATTGTTGGACATTACGGTTCAATGTATTGGGTAAAATGGGATAGGCACGGTCTTCTAGCAGGTAAGCCCCTAATATGGAAGCAAACCCATCGAAATCTGCCTGTTCATGGGTCATAATGATATCCATATGTCTATTCTAATCCTTTTCTTAGAAATTAAGAGGCTTGTACCTGTATAATGCACGCAATACAATATTTCAGAGGAAAAAATGCGAAGTTTGAATCCTGAAGAAATAAAACGATATCAGCGCCATTTATGCATCCCTGAATTTGGTGAGATGGGACAGCAGAAACTGAAGAAAGCAGCAGTTCTGGTGGTAGGAGCAGGAGGGCTTGGATCGGCGGTGTTGTATTATCTAGCAGCAGCCGGAGTAGGACGTTTGGGAATCATGGATGCGGATGTGATCGAGCTTTCAAACTTACAACGGCAGATCCTACATGATAGTGAACATTTGGGAATGAAGAAAACTGATTCGGCTTTTATACGTCTGCGTGCATTGAACCCGGATATCAAAATAAACCTCTATCCCATGCGTTTCAACAAGGATAACGGGGATGAATTAATCCAGGACTATACGATCGTGATGGATGGCACGGATAATTTTGAGACGCGTTTTGTGATCAATGATGCTTGTGTCCGGAATAGGAAGATCTATATTTACGGTGCGATCAACCAGTTCCACGGGCAGGTGAGCGTTTTTGATGCACGGAAAGGACCTTGTTTTCGTTGTCTATATCCAGAGATGCCGCCTGATGAGATGATCGTATTGAGTAGCGGGGTAGGGGTGGTCGGTGCCGTTCCAGGTATTATAGGTTCGATCGAAGCACTGGAGTGTATCAAGATATTGAGCGGTATTGGAAATCCTCTATATGGGCGTATGATCTTGCTGGATGGTGTAGCCATGGATTTCCGCGAAATACAAATTCGCAAGCGGGCAGATTGCCCTATTTGCAGCAAACAATGAGGTAAAGATTGGACAGACAAAAGCGAATTCTGGTAGTCACCGCTCATCCAGACGATGAGACCTTCGGAATGGGTGGTACGATTGCCAAATATATTGCGGAAGGCAATCAAGTGACGGTGATATGTGCCACCAAAGGAGAAGTAGGTGAAGCGGATGCGGAACTGTTGGCACAATATCCCTCCATGGCGGCATTAAGGGAAGCTGAAATGGATTGTGCCATGCAAGTATTAGGTGTGACCGATGTGCATTTTCTAGGATATCGTGATTCTGGTATGCCCGGAAGTAAAGATAATAAACATGTTCAAGCTTTCATTCAGGCACCATTGGAAAAAACTGGTGAGGAAGTAGCTTACTTTCTACGCAAGTTGAAGCCAGAAGTGGTGCTCACTTTTGATCCAATGGGTGGCTATGGACACCCCGATCATATCCATGCCTATAGAACAGTCGAAAAAGCGCTGGAAATATCTGCAGACCCTACGGTGGAAATAGAAGGACTCGAACCGTTCATACCTCAAAGAGTATATTTGCATACTTTTCCACGCAAATTCATGCGCCTGATGGTCAAACTGATGCCCTTATTCGGAAAAGATCCCACCCAATTTGGCAAGAACGGTGATATCAACTTTGTGGAGATCATGAGAGTTGATTTTCCCATTCATTTAAGCATTCGATATACAAAATATGCAGGACAGCGAGAAAAAGCTTCTGCCTGTTACAAGAGCCAGGGTGGAGATCATCAAAGTGGATATATCATTAGCTGGTTGCAGCGGCTATTTACCTCCAGCGAGGAATACATGCAGTATTATCCGGTGCCGCAATCCAAGAAAAAACACCATGATCTATTCTATGATCTGGATTCAATTGATGGTTTCTAAGAAATTTGAATGGAACGATCAAGTACGGTTGTTAGGAATTCCGATTTTTCTATTGCCGATGCGATCTCAAGTTTATTCTTTTTGTGGTATCCATCACATTTAAGAGCGATGGCACAACCATCGATGACAAGCTTGATCTGTCCCGCTCTGTTAGCGTGGTGGTAATCCAGTCCCTCTGCAATATGCAGGATGCCTGACAGAATACTTACCACATGCTGCTCACGTATATTCAAAGCCCGATGATGGCTGTGTTGTTCAGAGGGTAATGCTTTGCGATGATAGTGTGCGATATTGACGATGATCAAGCGCTCTTTCGAACTGAAATGAAGCAGGAGTGTTGAAAGGATGATATGTTGGGCGGTCCTGAGATGTCCTTTTTTGTTCTCAGTACTGCCCCGACATCATACAAAAAAGCAACATAAAGCAGAAAGAAATTTTTATTCAGTCTGAAACTGGTTAAATCTCTGAGTGATCAAAAATCTGCAGTGCCAATCCGGTGACTTGGTGAGTATGCTCTTGTTCATAGACGTAGATTTGTGCCAGATCGAGAATTTCGTTGAAATGATCATATAGGAATTCGGTTAATTATGATGCTTTGTTCGATTTATCATCAATGATCCTGTGAAAGCTCCTCTAATGCCTGCTCTAAATTTACTCCATTTTTAAACATATAGATAAATTGTGCGGGTAGATTATATGCTTGGAGCTTGTTGATGAGCGGTGGAAGATCATACGCGATACGAAAATGATTAATCTGGATAAACTTACCGATCGAAAGAATGGCATAGGAAGCACGCGGATCTCCATCGTCTTGGCGTCCCACACTGCCAGGGTTAATGAAGTTGGAATTCTCAATCTTTTCTTTCCAAAAACGATGAGAGTTGCCAGTAATAATGAAATCAGTGCCAGCTTCGCGCTGGTTATCTAGCCATTCCTGCCGGGTAGTTAAAGAACCAAGATGTGTCTTTATATTCAACGGGGCGCCATGAGTGAGGTAGAGGGTTTTTCCTGCGAAATCCACTTCTCGGAAAAGGGGCAACTGCTGTAAATACTGTAAATTTTCTTCTGATAACCTGTCATGTGCCCATTGAAACGATAGGACGCGCAATGCGTTTTTCTGCATTTTAAACTTATCTTCTTTTTCTGGGTAATGGAGCACTTTCAGATCATAGTCCCCGATGACCGAAATAATATGATGGGAACGTAGAAAATTGAGACACTCATTGGGAAACGGACCGTAACCAAGTGTGTCACCAGCGTTAAGAAAGATGATTACCCCAAATTGAATGGCATGGTGATAAACCGCCTCTAGAGCGGGTAGATTACCATGAATATCACTTATCAGAGCAATTCGTTGAAAAGAAGGAAATCTGTCAGAATCAGTCATGGAGTTAATCAGGTATTCGTATTTGATGTGGTGGGATCAGGAGAAGAATTTGTTCGTTCATTCTCGTCCCGCAGGGTAGCTTGAAAAATCAAATCGCGCAGGTGTGGCCAGATGTCCTGAGAACGCCAGGTGCGCCATTGTTGTATGAAATGATAATATTTGGATTGCCTTTCCGCATGGCGATTTTCATAGAGGTATTTAATCCCCGGGTTTAGGCGACGCATAACAGCTGTATTACCATAGTAACGGGCAGTGCGTTGTTTTTCCTTTTCCAGAAAAGCGGGGATGAAAGATAACCACACATCGCAATCACGGATCTCGCCAAGCTGTTGTTGAACTGACCTCATCACATCAAGGAAAATATCCATCTTCCCTTCATATAGTGGGAGAAAGATCTCCAGAGTGTAACGCAGCTTTTTGGCGGCAATGCGCATCAAATGCAGTTCATGCACCTTCTCTGGATACTGAATGAAAATTTCATAGTAAAGGAACTGGTCCAGAGTGGTGAGGATGGTGTTGAAAGCCAGTTGAAATAACTCTTGAGGAAAACAGCTCTGTTCATCTTCGATCACAGCTTTTTGCATGGAGGTACACAAATCATCAAACGCTTTGTCCTTTAGAATATCTGCTGTGTGTTTTCCAAGTGAGCTTTCAATAGCATTCCGTTTTTGAATCAGGCGTAAATAGATGCGACGGATACCAGCCAGATGATGTCTGTCTTGAATGGTATCCAGAAAATGTTCAAGGAAATCGATCTGGACATCCAAATCACGGCTTTTACCGAACTGGCGGGTGATGGTACGCATTCCATCCTGCCATGTTTTGGTTTTCTTTTTTGAAAAAAGGGTGGAGAAGATATCCAATGCCGTTCGGATGCGACGTGTTGCCACACGCAAATCATGAATATCTTCAATATCATCGTGTGTAATAATACCTTTCACAGATTTTTGCAGGCTCTCAAGATTATTAAGGATAATTTTTGCCGCATAGCATTGAATGCGGGTATCTTTATCCTCTTTCATGGATTATCCTCACTTTGGTTCAGCGGGTTTATTGGATGAATTGATTAGCTCTTCAACCAAGGTACGAACATCCTCAAATACCACTTTGGTCGAACGATTCGCATCCACAACCTTGAATTTGTACTCGGCTGCCATGGCATCGAATTGTTCAATCATGCAAGTTTGGTATTGTAAGAAACTATCATATAAGTTCTGTTCCTTGATGAGATCCATCCCGGATTCCCAGTAGTTGAATCCCCGTCCGTGCACAATTCGGGTGATCAGGGTGGGAATATCTGCTTTCAGATAAATGACCAAATCTGGGATCAGGGCAAAACCATACACTGCACGTGCCCATTGAGGATCAAGCCCGCGTACCATATCGCGGGCGATGATGGAATAGAAATAACGATCAGAAAGAACATAGAAACCAGCACGTAATGCTGGAATGATCTGGTTTTCGAGCCGGTCGGCAAAATCAGTCGCATAAAAAAGGCTTAGGGTTGTGGCTGTCAAGGTGTTGCCTTCTTTGGCTTTATCCAGACCGGGTTGGGTGAGCGGAGAGCGGCGCAACCCGGTATTGGAAACCGCAAAGCTGTTCTTTTCCAGCCATTTTTTCAACATGGTAACCTGAGTCGAACGACCAACTCCATCGGTTCCTTCCAGAACGATCAATTTGCCCTTGGATTGTTCCTTCCCCATATAGGGGAAACCATTGCCATAAAATTTCATTTTAGTCATGATCACTCCTGGCTACTTCCATTCAAGCGTTGCTTCTTTTCATAATTACGGGCGGAAAGAACAGGATTTGGTAATCCTTCCCAACCACGCAGCATGGCATTTACCTGACCACGGATCTCTTTTTGCTGTTTTTCAACGGGCAGCTTGGCATCAATGATCTTGAAATTGAATTCCCCTGCCATTTTTTCATACTCTTCCAATACTCGACCCTGAAAGAGGCGAAAACTGGTGATCTTTTTATCGGATAAACCCAGATCCATGCCAGCTTCGTAAAATTTTATCCTGGATCGGGATGCCAGAATACGCTCAACAGCAGTATCGATATCCACCTGAAAGTAAAGTGCAAGGTCGGGTTGGAAAGCAAAGGAATACAGGTTGCGCACCCATTTTCGATCAACGCCACGGGCAACGTCACGCGCGAATCCGGTAAATGCATAACGATCAGCAATGACAATCACACCAGCTTCCAGCATGGGTAGCAGGTGATTTTCCCAGCGATCGGCAAAATCGGTTGCCTGGATCAGGCTGAAGGTGGTAGGGGTGAAAAGGCGCTGTTTTTTTCCGAGTTTGGTCGTACTTTTTACCAGAGGGGATGAATTCCATTCGCTGAAATAAACGGATTTCCCCTTATCTTGCAACCATTTGTGTATGAGGTCAATCTGAGTTGATTTACCGCTCCCATCGATACCCTCAACAATTATCAACTTTCCTTTAGTGGGGTTTGGTTTTAACATGATCCGATCCGTTCTTCTAGTTTGATTTTATTGTATTGTATATGTTATTTAAAAGAAATTCCATGCTTGAAAGCATGGAATAATTGTCTGATTGAGATGGGTGGTTCGTTTGGATTTTTAATCACCACCTGCGTCGTTTTCATCGTCACTGCTGTCCATTTCCATTAGCTCACCAGTAGTAATAAAGAGGGTACGCTCACAAATATTAGTGACGCGGTCGGCAAAACGTTCCAGGTTGTGCCCGATCCATAGAATGTTGTTTGCCTGATCGATATTTTCCAGATGTGCAACGGCATCTTCGATGGCTGTGCGGTAGACCTTATTGTAAAGCTGGTCAACGATATCATCTTCCTGAGGGATAGCAGCAGCCAGATTGGGATTTTGCTCGATAAAGGCACCCAAACCACGGTGCAGCATGCTGACTCCTTGTTCAGCCATCTGCTGAAAATCCCTGACCGGGATAGCTATATCTGCTTTGCCAATCTTGATATTGATCTTGGCGATCCCTTTGGCGTAATCTGCCATTCTTTCCAGTTCGTTCACCACCAGCAACATGGCTGCCAGCAACCGCAGGTCACGGGCAAAAGGCTGCTGTGTGGCAAGCAGGATGATAATTGCGTTTTCAAGCGCATAGCGTTTTTCATTGATGATGTTATCTTCGTCATAAATACGCTTGGCTTCTTTCAAATCACGTGTGCGTAGCGTATCCACTGAATCCAGGACTGCTTGCTCCACCATGCTGCCCAAGAGGTAGATCTCATTTTTTATTTGTGCAAGTTTCGAATCAAGTGTTTCACGCGGCATTCTTCACCTCTATGTAGTCTATCCGAATCGACCGGAAATGTAATCTTCGGTGATCTTTTCATGTGGATTTGTGAAAATCTGACTGGTACTTCCATATTCAACGATGTAACCAGAGCGGTCGGGATTCATATTGAACACCATCGTATAGTCAGATGCACGAGCAGCCTGCTGCATATTATGTGTCACTATCACTATTGTATAATCTTTTTTCAGATTTTGGATCAATTCCTCGATTTTGAGAGTTGCAATCGGATCCAGAGCGGAGGCAGGCTCATCCATCAGGATAACTTCCGGTTCCACCGCCAGCGCGCGCGCTATGCAAAGGCGTTGTTGCTGCCCACCGGATAAAGCCAATCCCGATTTATGCAAATCATCTTTTACCTCATCCCATAATGCTGCATCGGTGAGGCTTTTTTCAACAATCTCTTCCAGAATGGCTTTGTTCTTCAAGCCATGGGCACGCGGACCATAAGCAACGTTGTCAAAAATGGATTTAGGAAAAGGGTTGGGGCGCTGAAATACCATCCCAACGTGTTTACGAAGTTCAACCACGTCTTGCTTGTAAATATCTTTATCGTCCATTTTGATCTGACCAGTGGTCTTTACACTGGGAATCAATTCGTTCATGCGGTTAATGGAACGTAAGAAAGTACTCTTTCCACAGCCAGACGGTCCAATGATGGACGTGATGGCATTTTCGGGGATATCGACGTTTATCTCTTTTAGTGCTTGGAAATCGCCATAAAAGAGATTGAAATTATGGGCAATGATCTTTGGATTTTCGTCAAATTGTGATGGTTGCATTTTTCCTTCCTACTTTCCACTCAAACGTTTCTGAAAGTATTTTGATGAAAGATTGATCGCTAAATTCAACAGCATGATGATTATGATCAAAATTGCAGCGGTACCAAGAGCTTTGTCAAAAGCTCTCGTTTCCGTGGCGAGCATGTAAACGTGCAGTGCTAGCGTTCTTCCTGATGATAATAAATTTTGGGGAAGGCGGTAGCTGCCACCAAGTGTAACCCAAAAAATGGCTGTCTCAGATATGATTCTACCAACACTCAACACTATTCCGGTGACAATTCCCGGAATTGCGGCTGGCAGCACCACGCCGGTGATCGTCTGCCATTTGGTTGCTCCCAACCCCAGAGAGCCTTCGCGCAAGGAATCAGGGACAGCCAGGAGCGCTTCTTCTGTGGTGCGGATGATGACCGGTAGTACCATACAGGCTCCACTTAACCCGGCAGACAACAAAGAGAATTTGAATTTAAGAAAAGATACGAACACCGCAAAACCAAACAGTCCAAAAATAATGGAAGGAACACCAGCCAAGATCTCTACTCCGGTGCGAGCCGTTCTGACCAGCCAACGGACGAACTTGCTACGATTCTGGGCTTCGTTGGCATATTCCACAAAATAGATAGCAGCACCAATGCCAAGAGGAGCAGCAATGGCGATGGTTAATACGACCAGGTAGAGTGTGGTTACGATAGTAGTAGAAATGCCCCCTTCACCTTCAAATCCACCTGCTGGACGGGTTGTGAGGAACTCCATATTGATAGTGGGAAAACCTCTGGCAAGCACATACCCGACAATCCAAATCAATGCTCCAATGGAAATGAACCCCATCAGCCACATCAAGGTAAAAGCAATACTTTGAGATATTTTGCGTCGTTTGAGATTGGGTTTGCGAGCTGCTTTTTCTCTGGCGAGCATCATTTTCTCTTGATTGGTAAGTGTGTGATTCATATTTTTTTGGTTCCCTTCATGATGCGATTTGCCAGGCGGTTGATGATCAATAGGAATAAGAATAACAACACGCCGGTGAAGAACAGAGCAGAGCGATGCGCGCCGGCAGCATAGTTGATCTCAACTGCAATGTTGCCGGTGAGGGTACGAGCAGTGGAAAAAATGATCGAGAGCGGATTGTCATTGACGGGGGTGGGAATGGCGATGGAGTTCCCAATGACCATGATCAGTGCCATGGTCTCGCCAAGTGCTCTGCTGATTCCCAGGATGACAGCAGCAATGATACCGGAGTTGGCAGCCGGGATAACCACATCTTTGATGGTTTGCCAGTGGGTGGCACCCAGGGCATAAGAAGCTTCGCGGTAACTGGCAGGCACGGCACGAATGGCATCTTCGGTGATATTGGTAATGGTGGGCAAGATCATAATGGAAAGGATAATGGAAGCATTCAAAATTCCGAAACCAGTGGTGTTCCCTTCGGCGGGGATCTGCCGGATGAGGGGTGCGATCACCACCATGCCAAATAACCCATAAACCACGGAAGGAATGCCTGAAAGCAGTTCAATGGCAGTTCGGAATATAGTGCGGAGGAAATCTGGGGCGATCTCTGCCAGTAAGATAGCAGTGCCGAATGATAGAGGAATGCCAATCAGGATAGCGCCGATGGTGCTGTAGATTGAACCGACAATCATGGGAACCAACCCAAACTGGGCGATATCGTTGCTGATGATCGAACCGGGACGCCAGATAGTGCCGGTCAGTAGTTCTTCTAATCCTATGTCTTTTATGGCAAGTTGTGATTCTTGTAGAGTGAATGCAAAAATAAAAATAACGATAAGGATGGAACTTAGTGCCGTAGACAGAAGAAAGTTTTTAATAGTGCGATCAAATAAATGCCGTTGTTGGGGAGTCTCGGAAAAATCTTCTTCCGCTTTGTATAGAAAATAGAGGAGGGCACTCGGAATAACACCAGAAAGAATTAGTTTGAATAAGAATTGCCCCAGATACTTGAGAATCTCAAAGATGGAGAGAACCTGTTTCCCAGCAAAAACCGCTGATGAGAACTTAAAAGTTTCATTTACTAGAATGATCAATAGAATCAGAATCAATATGGAAATAAAACTGGTGCGTGCCCAATTTTGCAGTGTGTAAAACCCCCTGGAGAGCAGCAAGAATAAAAAACACAAGCCCCCCCCAGTTATTAGTGAGGTTGATCCGTTGATTGGGAATTCGATCACCGCGAAGTAAGCTAATACTCCAGTAATCAAAGAAGATACTGCAATAACTGTAGATAAAAAAATAAAGAAAAGAACCTTAAATGGTTTTTTTGAGACGGTACTGAAAGTATTTTTGAGCATGTCCATAGTCTTTATCACGCAAAAAAGAATGAAAATGGGGCGCACTTTCATGCACCCCATTATTTTGGGTGATGCCGATATTTACTTTACAGTAATGTAATCTTCGGCAACGAATTCCTGTCCAGCATCGGAGAGAATGTAGTCAATGAATGCCTTGGCTAAGCCATCGGCAGGACCATTGGTGAGTAGGTTCAGGGGGCGGAAAATACCATAGGAACCATTCTTCACGTTCTCAACGGTGGGAGCAACGTTGTCAATGGCGACACCTTTGACTGCATCACTCAGATAACCGAATGAGAGGTAGGCTATGGTGTTGGGAGTGGTGGAAACCACGGTGGAAACCTGTCCATTGGATTGCTGCAAAATGGCACTTTCAGTAATTGGATCGGTGACGGATTCGCCATTGGCATCTTTGTAAGTCATGACCAGTTCTTCGAAAGCCGCACGGGTGCCGGAACCCTCTTCACGGGAGACAACCACGATAGCTGCATCAGGACCGCTAACTTCGGAGAAATTGGTGATGGTGCCAGAGAAAATTCCACGGACCTGCTCGAGAGAAAGAGTGGGGATATCAAGTTCGGGATTGATAATGATAGCGATGCCGTCATAAGCAATTGTGTAGATATTCAAATTGGGGAAGGTCTCCATTTCACTGGATTTGATCTCGCGGGAGGCTGCACCAATATTTACAGTTCCTTCTCCGGCAGAGGTGACACCAACGCTTGAGCCACCACCCTGAATCTCGATGATGACATCAGGATTGCCTTCCATAAAAGCCTCAGCCAATGTTTCGGCAAGCGGCTGTACGGTTGTGGAACCGGCGATCTGCAATTGACCGGAAAGGGCTTCTGCTTCCGGGGCGATTACCTCTTCGGCGGGAGCGGCTACTGCTGCAGTAGGGGCAGCTGGTTCAGCTGCTGCGGTGCTGCAAGCACCTAAAAGCAGGGCACTTACGAGCATGACACTTAACAAACCAAAATACTTACGAGACATTCTTTCTTTTCTCCTTGTTTAGTTGATGCCTTGAATCATACATGGCAGCTTTTAACACCGAATGAGAGAAAGGTTAAGATTTGATTAAGGATTTTGTGAAAAGAATTTCTATTTAGTGGGAAATGGGGATAGAGAAATAGAAAGTGCTACCCTGATTGACCACGCTCTCTACCCATATCTTCCCTTGATGCGCCTGAACCAGATGTCGTGCAATGGAAAGCCCCAACCCCGTGCCACTTTTGGAACGGGAACGATCGGTCTTGTAGAAGCGTTCGAAGATGCGATCTATATCTTTTTGAGGAATGCCGATACCGGTATCCTGTACTGCGAAGACGATCGTACCGGCTTGTTGCACCGCTGACACATGGATATTGCCACCGGGGAGTGTGAATTTGATGGCATTGTGAATCAGGTTGATGAGCACCTGCTCCAAGCGAGCTTCATCGATCATGATTGAAGGCAGTTTTTCAGAGCAATCCCAGGAAAAATGTAAACCGGCCCGTTCAGCCTGTACCTGCATGCGATTAGCAGCACTTTCCAGTAATGTACATGGATCGATAATTTTTTTCTGCAAAGGTACCAACCCAGATTCGATGCGTGACAGCTCGAGTAGTTCTTGTACCAACTGGGTCAGGTTATCGATCTCCTTCTCCATTTGTGCTAGAAAGCGCTGTTGGGCGGGTGGATCGTCCATGGCACCATCGCTCAATGTTTCTGTGATGAGTTTTAGAGAGGTGAGGGGAGTGCGCAGTTCATGCGATACATTGCTGACAAAGTCGCGCCGTACGACCTCGAGCTGGTGCAGGCGGGTGATATCCTGAAAAAGGAAAAGGATATTCCCTTCACTATATGGCTCGAGTGGGGTGGCAATACACTGTAAATAATTACGATTCATACTGGTCTCAAGTTGCATGATGAGCTGGATCTTTTTTTGCTGGCATTCCTGCCATAATTCCTGCACCTTATAGTGGCGGATGGTCTCGACCAGGGTCTGCCCGCTGACTGCTCTTTCTGGAATGTTGAACATGCGTTTGGTAGCCTGATTTACGATGCGTACAACGCCATGGCGATCGACGATGCAGATGCCGTCATTCAGATTCTCGAGAATGCTGGCAAGGTAGCGCTGTTGCGAGATCAGGTCGGCAATGATTTCATCCGCTTGAGTTGCATTTTTTTTAGCAGTCGCAGCCAGAGCACCGATTTCATCTGGACGAAGTGCATATTTTTCAATCTTGAGCGAAGCTGAATCCTTTCCTGTCAAAAAGTGTCTGATATAACTGAGTGGTTTTTGTACCAACGCTTGAAAGACAAAGGCTAAAACACCTTCAAGAAAGAGAAGAATCAATAAATGGGGATAATAGGTTAACATCACATCGGGCAGAGAGATATCTATCACCCCCAGCAGTGGCATGGAAAATAAAATGAGGATGGTTATAAGAAAAAATACTAAATAAAATTGCCAAAATAGGGAAAGCATGAACAACCTATCCATCGAAACGGTAACCCGCGCTACGCACCGTTACAATGCGGGTTGGTTCGGCAGGATTTTGTTCGATCTTCTCGCGCAGCCAGCGTACATGCACATCTACTGTGCGACTGTCTCCGAAGTAATCCCAGCCCCATACTTTTTCAAGAATCTGCTCACGACTGAGGACGCGTCCTTTATTCTCTGCAAAATAGATCAGCAACTCATATTCCTTGGGTTTGATTTCCACAATACTTTCATTGACTAGTACCTCCCGCCTTACCTGGTCGATAGTAAGATTGCCCAACATGAATCTTTTCTTCTGGTCATTGGGAGTTTCTTGGTTTTCTTGAATGATGCGGGCACGGCGCAGCAACGCCTTAACACGGGCGATCAGTTCACGCATGCTGAAGGGTTTGGTGAGATAATCATCAGCTCCCACTTCGAGTCCAACCACCCGGTCGATCTCATCATCACGGGCAGTGAGCATCAAAATCGGAGTGGTCATATCTTTGCGGATGATGCGGCAGACCTCAAAACCATCTATCCCGGGCAACATGATATCCAACAGGATCAGGTCAGGTGGGTTGTTACGTGCGATCTCCACCGCGCTGTTGCCATCTGAAGCGGTTTCAACGCTGTAGCCCTGGTGTGTCAGGTTGTAAACCAGGGTTTCCTGGAGGGTGAGGTCATCTTCTACGATCAGAATCTTTTCTGCCATATTTTTTCACTTTCTGAAAGACATCCATAAGCTGACGAGCAGTTTCCTGCCGATTGAAATGGCTTTCCACATATACTCTACCATTAAGTCCCATTGTATTACACTGGACAGGATCGTGGTAAAGAGTTCGGATGGCATCGGCAACCGCAGTCGGATCACCGGGTTGTGCAAAGATGCCGCATTGCGCCTGTTCCACCACCCGGCGGATGACCCCATCAATGACCAGGACAATAGCTTTGGCAGCTGCCATGTAATCAAATACCTTGTTGGGATAAGTGGTCTTGTACATTTCCACCGGTTTTAAAATTGCCACGCAACAATTGGCTGCCTGCATGACTTTTCCCATCTCTTTTTTTTCAACTGGTGGGAGGAAGGAAATATTGTGCAGCCCTTTTTGCTGTGCCAGTTGTATGAGCGCTGTTTTTTCCTTGCCGTCCCCAATGAAGATGAAATGGATGGCTTCGATGGATTGTAAAATTTGAGCGCTTTCGATCAAGAGCGGCAGATCGTTGGACATGCCATGTGCGCCGGTGTAAAAGACCAGGAATTTTCCTTCCAGATGATGGGTGGAGCGGAACGCATCCCCATTACCTTCCAGCGGGAACATGCTGACATCTACCCCATTTGGTACCAGTACCACCTGTCGGGCACCGCGTTGACGGACATGTTCGACATAGCCGGGGGAATTGACCACTACTGCATCTGCATGTCGATACAGGAACTTTTCAAGCCAGTGCGATAGGCGGATGATGACCCGGTTGTTCAACACACCCACTGCGATCGCGAAAGCCGGCCACAGGTCACGAACCTCAAAAACAAAGGGAACCCGTTTCAAGCGAGCTACCAGCCAGGCAGTCACGCCCTGAAAGATGGGAGGGGATGTGCCCCATACCACATCTACCCTGTGTACCTGTACTGCTCGAAAAAAGGAAGAAGCCATGAAAGAGAAAAAACTGATCAAGCGGTGGAAAAAACTGCGGTGCAGTGCCGAATACGTATACGTGCGGTAAATGGTGATCCCATTTTCATGCATGGTCTTTTTCTGTTCGCTAGTAGCTTTGCCGGTCAGGTAACTGATGGGGCTGGCGATGATGGTAACCTGGTGTCCCTGCTGTACCAACGCGCGCGCCAATTCATGATGACGGGTGCCGCCTGGTTCATCAATGGCTGCGAAAGCCTGGTGAATGAGCAGAATATGCATATCCCGATTTTACTCTGAACTTTCCGATAAGGATGTAAACTGCCATGAAGTGTGGATGGTGAGCGGCAATTTGGTCTCCATCACATATAGGATCGATAAAGCTGGTTGTTTCACTGCATAAGTGGAGGAGAACCATCCGTAATGGGTGACATCCAGATCGATCTGACCTGCCAACCAGGTACCGGCACGAATGATACTACACTGAGCATCCCCTTTCATACTATTGCTAAACTTCAACCTGAAGGCAGGATCCTCAAAGCGGATGCTATCGTCTGTGAGCGTGAAAGACAGATCGGGCAACAACCAGTGCAGGTAAATGCGGTGTGGTTGGGAAGTTTCGGATTGTAAGAGATCATTGATTTCCCAGTTAGCAGGCGGAATGCGCCGCAGAGTACGCTGGTGAATGATTCCCAGTTTACGGTATCCGTCATGATGAGCCGTGATGGAGAATGCATCGCTTGAAAGGATCTGCGCATTCGCCCAATCCAGCCACATGAAACGACTGGTGGGCAGCATTTGATCCAAGCCATCCACAGTGATGGTGTTATGCACGCGCGTGCTGCGCAAGGCGTTACACCAGGGCTCAGGAGCATTGTAAAGATAGGTTCCGGCATCCAACGCCAGATTTCGACCGGCATGCCAGATCTCCACATGCAGTTGATCCGCGTGAGCGGGGCGGGAATGATACGATACTGCCCGCATGCTCGCCCAATCATGATCATCTCCCAATCTCAATGGACCACCAGAGCTTTGAGCGCCAGCAGGTTGCGGATGAATACCCAACCAGCATGATTTTTCATCCCACGCACCGGCAGGGAAGAGATCTTGCTGCAGGAATAATCTACCGGCAGCCTGCAAGGTGGAGCGATAGTCCAGGTGGTCAGCCTCGGTCAGCGGCAATACATTGGAGCCATCTTGATGCCCCAGGTTGGGGGAATGCCCTGAAATGAGGTCAAGCTGGTTATACAGGAAAGTGGTAGATGCTGCCAATTTTTTCTGAAGTGGACGGGAGAGTTCTTCACCCGCATTTCTGGCAAGCACTGTCAGCCATATAGCTTCATCCAGCATCAACCGCTGGTAATTGGCGCTGTGCTGGATATAGGTGCCATCTGCTTCGATCTGATCTTTGATAGCCTGACTGAAAGTCTTCCAGCCCAAACGTTTCCATTTGAGAGCGGATGGATGTCCTTTGAGCAGCAATCCGGCGCTGTATAGTCCCACCGCTTCGGAGATGAGATGGTTATTACGCTGAGAGTGTGCATAGCATAGGGTGGGAAGGATGCGAGCAGCATTGAGCGCTACTGCCAGGCGGATGTTTTGCAGCAATTCTGCAGAAGACTCATGACCCTGCGAAAACATCTGATGAGCAAAACACAGGGCAATGATACGCAGAGCCGCTTCTTGCCCGGAGGTCCAGTTGATACCCAGATAAGGAGGGTTCAACCGATCGAACTCAGCCAGATAGTGCTGGAGGGTGATCTGGTAGCGCGGATTGTTGGTGATGTAATAGGCTCTGGCGAGGGTGAATGCCCAGGAAAAACGGGCGGGTTCCCACACCAATTTGATATCCTCGGGTGGATAGGCTTTAGCGCGCTCCAGGTCACTCCAATGCAGTAGAGGTGTATGGGGGGAAAGATCCAGTTGGGTAGGGTATCCGTCGAACAGGGTAATATGACCTGCCAGCAGGGCATTTGCTGAATCTAAAAGTGCAGGTAGTGTTTTGGATGAGGAGAATTCCATTTCCTGTGTAGAAGGGAGCGGGAAGAGTGATTGACCCTGCATGGAAAGGCGCTGCTGCAAGTTTTCCAAATGCGGCGCACTGGTACGGGTTCTGAAAAAACCGGTGCGTAGCCCAAGCTGATAAATAGCATACTGGCTGACGGCTTTGCAACCCAGGTGAGAGGTGGTGCTTAGTAATCTATGCAGCCGGGAGATTTTGCTCATATGCTTAGGTTAATTCAATACGTTTTTTTGTGTTGCGGCTTGACCAGCCAGGATGGCAATACGGCTGACTGCCAGTATTTGATCGTAAGGAATAGGAGCTTTTCCTGTCGAGCGGATCGCATCCACGAAAGCAGCCCACGAGGCAACATGTCCCTTATCCTGACGGAATGGTGAATGGATTTTCTTTTTGTTGCCATTGGTGGTCATTGACAGGCTACGGAAATCATCCAGCACTGCCACTTTGCCACCACAGAAAACCTCCACACGTTCCTTGGGGAAAGTTTTATCGCCGTTGGCAAGATAAGCGATGGACCCGATGGACCCATCCGGAAATTCCAGGGTGAGTTGCATGTTATCCTGATGGTATTTCCCCTGATCCGGCAGAGCAAGAGCCTGTATGGTGCAGGGAGCTTGCCCAACCAAAAAGGTCAGGTAATCGATAAAATGGCAGGCTTCCCCGATGATCCTGCCACCGCCCTGTGCCAGGTCGTGCAGCCAGTGGTTGGCGGGCAGGAAACCGGCATTGACGGTGTAGTGAGCATACAATGCCTCGGAGTGATTGGAAAGAAAATCTTTCAAATGGACCGATAATGGCGCAAAACGGCGATTAAAACCGACCATCAGCAGAGGTGTCTTAGGTTTGGAAAGCAAGGTTTCGATATCTGCCAGTTCTTGCACGGTGAGTGCCAGCGGTTTCTCACAATAAACATGCTTCCCACTCTGTAAAGCTTGTAGGGTTAAAGCAGCATGGTCATCGTGGCGGGTCATAATCATGATACTATTGATCGATCTATCTTTGAGGAGCTCCTGTGCCGAAGAGGTGGCATAGCTAAAAGTGAATTTAGAAGCGGCATGCTGTGCATTGACACCATTGATCGAGGCAATCCCTATCAGGTTGGTAGCGGGATTCTTGCGCATAGCCGGTAAAAATGTGGCTTTGGCATAATTACCAGCGCCGATCACACCTACATTTACTTTCTCTGCCAGCGCTATTGTGGGATTGACTGAGACGCGTAGTGTGGTTTTCTGTCTGGTTTGTGGATAGGTCAGCACCACTCCCAAATAGGGCTCAGCGGTCTTGCCAGTGATAAGTTCATAGGCTTGGGCAGCTTCCTTGATTGAGAAACGGTGAGTGATCAAATCGTTCACCTGAAATTTTTCACTTTGCAGTAATGTGATGAATGCTTGCAGATTCCTGCCCTCCGTCCAACGTACATAACCAAGCGGGTAATCGTACCCTTCTTCCTCATAAAGCGGATCATAACGACCGGGTCCGGAGGAGCGAGATACCTGAAAATGTAGCTCTTTTTCATAGTAGGGTTTGCGGGGAATGTTGAGTCCTACCACACCCAAAGAGATAATAAAGCCGCGGTCACGCGCAATCTCACCTGCTAGATGAACGGTATCATCACTACTGGTAGCAGCACAGATGAGGACCGCATCAAAACCGAAACCACTGGTGAGAGCAGAAGTTTTTTCCACGATCTGATCGCGAGCATAGGCTGCGATACCTGCTTTTTTTGCGAATTTCACGCGTTGAGGATTGTTATCGATGCCGGTGATCAGACAGCCATTGGCTGCCACCAAGCGGGCGGTCAATAACCCTAACAGACCCAACCCTATTACTGCAACGCGCTCTCCTAACTGCAGGTGTGCCAGGCGAATGCCGTTCAAGGCAATGGCTCCTAAAGTAGCAAAGCAAGCAGATTCAAAAGAGATATCATCAGGCAGATGTGCTAGTAGGTTTTGCGGGACGACTGCGTATTCCGCATGAACAGCATGATTACCACCAGCGCAAACCACGCGGTCACCCACTTTGAAATCCTGCAATCCTTCGCCCACTTCCACAATAGTGCCAGCAGAAGAATAACCAAGTGCCATGGGCTGGTCGAGGCGGTTGAAAGTAGCATCGAGGGTAGTGAGCACACCTTCTCGTTTTGCCTTGTCGAGTACCTGCTTAACCAGATCAGGGCGCGAAGATGCTTTTTGAACCAGATTCTTCTCAGCAAATTCCACCAAAGAGCGCTCGGTACCAGCCGAAACCAGGGATGTGACGGTTCTGACCAAAGCGGTTTTTGCCTTTACCTGGGGAGTAGGTACCTCTACCACCTTCGTTTCGCCACTGTTCATAAACTGTAAAACCTGTTTCATGGGGTCCTCTTCAACATTTATGGTTTAAGAAATTATAACTACTTCTAGCGAATAATAAAAAATAATAAAAAAGGAGCTGATTAGGAAAACAGCTCCTTCAAATTATCGCTTTCTTTATCCAACCGGTGGCGCAGGTGGTTTGATATCCGTTTTCTTTCTTTTTTTGTTGCCCTCATCCAAGATCTTACCAAAACGACTGATGACAACCCCACCCACCCCATAACATCCGACTGTGTTGGTGATAAACAATCCTAAACAGGGAATGAGTGTGATCAGGCTGACCAACAATGAAACAAGCAATGAACCGATCAACACCTGCAAAATAAACGGTATGTGCAGATACAACCATTGATTTACTTTTTCTCCCAACAAGGCTGCCAGCGCGATCCAACCCAGCAAGGTTGCCAGCAAATAGATGACCAATAAGATCAGTGCCAGGGGAGAAAGACAAATGGTGATGAGAAACACCAGCCCTACCAGAGGAACTGCAAACAAGATCAGCAGCCCGATACCCCAACTAACTGCCGGTTGTGCCTGGATAGTTCCCATCAATTTGTGGGTGGGTTGGGGAAGCAGGAATGCGATCAGGCAAGCTAGAAAACAGAAAACTGCAGTCAGGATCAAGCGTGTAGTGACGATGCGTTCGGCATTTGAAAAGTATGGAAAGAGATAGCTCAAGCCGGACCAAGCAGGTTTAAAAGCGCCCGGATTGGTATAAGTATTGATGGCGCCGGTGATGGTTGCCTGTGGATCAACGGTCAATTGGTGGAAGATCTGGTTGAAATCTCCGTTGATCAATGCATTGGCTGTTAGGGTGGAAGAACCACCAAAAGCAAAGGTGTTGCCATTGACAGTACCGGCGATGGTAGCGGTGCTGCCGATCAAACTTACATCGCCATTGATAGTGGCTCCCTCTTCAATGGTGATGCTCGATCCAATCACTGCCAGATCACTGTTGATGGTCTTGCCGCTTGCCAGGGTATAGACCTCCCCAACAACCAATGAACCGTCGTTGTTGGAAATCTGGGTGCAGCCTACCAACAACAGAGGCAATAATAAAAGTACCAGAATCCTAGTCTTCGGCATAGATCTCAGCTCTCCGCCATTCTTTTTGATTTTGTTTAGCTTTCCATAGAATGAAGCCAAGCAGAATCACGAACATGTTGGCGATTCCTACCATGAAGACACCCAACGACCAGCGTAATAAGGCGGGAATCTCATCGATGAGTGTGGTGATGGTGGAAATGCCCCTGGTCATAACGAGTAAGGCTTGTGTACTGAAAGTGATGACGTTTGCCAGAAATTCGTTCAAGGAGCCGGAAAGAAGCACGTAGGCAAAGAGTGAAATAAGCACCAGAAATATGCTGCTCATAACAATTACTCGCATACGCACAATCCGCTTACTGCGCTGTTCTTGTTGTAATTTAATCTGCCAGCGTGCCGTAAAACCAGTGGCAGGCTGGATCGTTTGAGCGGAATGCATCCATTGCAAGCTGTTCTCCCAGCCGTTTTTCAGCTTGCGGCATTGCTCACAGGATTCAAGATGGGCAACCAGAACTTTTCTTTCACCTTCACTCAAGGGTGAATCATCCAGAATCCACTTTTCAAATTGCTTGTGGTTCATGCTGCCTCCCTTCTTTGGGGGAAATTGAAATATTGTCTGAATTCCACTGTTCAGCCATATGTTGTCTGGCGCGGTGAAGCCTGCTTTTGACGGCACTTTTCGAAATATCAAGAGCTTCACTGATCTCTTCTTCCGAAAAATCATACCAGTATCGCAGGATTAACGCCATCCTATCCTTCATTGGCAATTGTGCAAGGTGTTTTTGTACCAATTCGGACTGTTCATTGATAGCTACCGCACTTTCAGGGTCCGGAGCATCGTCGGTGATCCCAAATTCCATGATCTCATCCAGGTCAATGGCAATCAGACGCCGTTTGCGCTGCTGATCAATGCAATAATGTGCGGCAATGGATAACAGCCAGGTGGCAAAAGGGCGACTTTGGTCATAACGACGGATGTATTGGTAAGCGCGGATAAAAGATTCTTGCGCGGCGTCCTCTGCCTCCTGAGGGGTTCCCAGCATACGGTAGCAAAGATTAAATACATGATTCTGGTAATGATCCACGATGTCCGTAAAGGCATCCTCATTGCCATCCAGAACCTGCTGAATGCAATCTGCTTCCACGAAGCTGGTTTCCAAGGGTTGCTCCAGATTTTCTTTTTTCATAAGAATATACGATTTCCCGTGAGAAAGGTTGCACGCAAATTCTAAATTGCCTATTGTCCTTGTAAATAATCCATGTGGATGGTAACGCGTTGAAATTTAGTCAGTACTATTGTACTATTCAAAAAGAAAAGTTTCTTTAAGGACGGATGAATGTGGAAAAGATTTTTACGAAATGACCCACTACCTGCTTTATTGAGTGCTGAGGATGTTGGTTTGCGATTTCATGTCGAAAATGATCTGCTGGGAGAGAGAATACAAACCTTAACGGATATCTGGGGCAGCCGGGCGGTTACCAAGATCATTGAAAAGCAATCAGAAAAAGGATACTGGCTCTATACAGGGAGACGACCAGGAGAAGAATTCGGAGAGAACTATGAACTGGTGGAAACCTGGAAGATGCTGCGCATTTTGATCGGAAAATATGGGTTTCATCGCGAGCATCCTGCCATGCAACGGGCGGTAGATTTCTTGTTTTCCTGTCAGAGTGAGGAGGGGGATATACGAGGGATATTGAGCAACCAGTACACCCCCTATTACAATGGCATGCTGCTGGAGCTATTGATCAAGGCGGGATATGAGGATGACAGGCGGTTAAAACGTGCTATGGATTGGTTACTTTCCATGCGGCAATCTGATGGAGGGTGGATCATCCCACTTAATATGTTCAAACAAAGTGAGTATTACAATCTGGCAATGGGCAAACCAATTAACCCTGACCGAAATCTACCTTCATCGCATATGGCAACCGGCATGGCGATACGACCCTTTTGTATTCACCCAACTTACCGTCCCCTACCGGAAGTAAAAAGAGCTGGTGCTCTGCTGGCAGAGCGCCTGTTCCAAAAGGACCAACACAGCTTTCGCCAGGCTACTGACTACTGGTTCAAATTACAGTACCCGTTCTGGTGGACCAACCTGCTGTCGGTTCTGGATTGCCTGGCGGTGTTGGGTTTTTCCACTGATCACAAGAAAGTAAAAGAGGGTTTGAAATGGTTCAGAGATAACCAACGCCCTGATGGTACCTGGCGCTCGAGTTATGAAGGGAAAACAGGGGATGCAGATCTGTTGGTGAGCTATGCGGTTTGTCGCATGTTAAAATCTTTTTTAGGGTAACGAACAATCACCAGATTCCCGGAAATAAGCGAAAGCGTACTTTTTTGGCATAATTCTGATAACCATCCAACTCATTTTGAAGGGTTCTATCTTCCAGGCTAGTGCGAACGATGACCAATAGGATAGTCAACAGAGTGGGGAGCAATACCCAGCGGGAATCAAGCAAACAGAAAGATGCAAGATAGTATAAAATACCGCCGGTATAACCTGGGTGGCGGATGATAGCATAGGGGCCGCACTGCACAACCTGTTGCCCGCGTTCGGGTTGAATGCGCACGGTAGAAGAAAAGAAGGGATTGGCGCGCATGGTTGCAATGACCAAGAACTCCATGAAGATCATTAGTATAATGCCGAGCAGCAACCAAACCGGTGAAAGATCACTCCAGCCGAAACGTTCATCCAGAGCTGCCATGACCAAAACCAAGTAACCACCTAAAGCATACAGTGGGAGGATGACATTATCCCAGGATTTGGTATCACTGTGACGGGTACCCCGTTCATTGTAAAGCTGGGGATCCTTCCTGACCACTATGAGATGTATCAAGACAATGGATATCAAGGCAAAGAAGAGATAAAGCCAGGCATTCCCCCACCTCCAATTCCCTGAAATGAGGAAGAGGATCAAAGCCATAACGATACGCGAAATATATTCCCGCACGATCATCAAACGTCCTTGTTTATTGAGCGCCTGCCAAGCTTGCCGGATGGAATTGTTCTGCATGTTCTCCTCCTATAATTGACACTTTGTTTGCTTATGCCAACTTTATCCAATAACGCTGCAACAATTTACCGCTTTCGTTGTCTATAATCTCATTTTCGAGCACACCGCCGTTATTTAAAATAGTTCTGGCGGAAGCGATGTTCTCCTTGAAACAGCCCAACAGCACCTCCTGCAACCCCATTGTGCGACATTTCTGCAGGGTCATCTTCAAGATTAAAGTGGCATAGCCTTTATGTCGCTCATCCGGGTGCACCCCATACCCGATGTGCCCCCATCCTTGGGCAAGAAAATCATTCAAGTAATGGCGGATATTTACCCCACCAACCAGCCGGTCTCTGCCAGGCAAATAAGCCCAATAAGTGGTGCAGGGAACGAATTCAGTTGGGACATTGACCCCTCGGGAGAGATCATTGAGCTTGCATACCAGGGCTGCAAAATCCGAATAATCCTGTTCAAAGATCCAGGGAGCAGGTTGTTCCTCACTGGCTTCCCAAGTGTGCAGCATTTCAAGATACTGCGTTTGAAAACGCAGATGTGGTTTGACCAGACGGAACGCTGTATCTTCCATAAGGATTTTTATTAATACAGTATATCAAAAGATCATTTCTTCCTTGCCCGCCAGTTTATCCTGAATGCGGGCGATGACGGTATCAAGATGTTTTTTCTTGTGCACAAAATCGAGGTCATTGGTGTGGATGGTAAGCACTGGACATAAATCGAAGGACTGCATCCACTCAGTATAAAAAGATTCCAGCAGGGCAAGATAGTCAGCAGTGATACTGCTTTCCATATCGCGACCGCGTTGATGAATGCGCTCCATTAATACCGTGCCAGGGCAATGCAAATAGATGAGCAGGTCCGGCACCGGTAAGGTATCAACCACCAGGTCGAAAAGCTGCAGGTAGGTCTGGTAGTCGAGCTCGGTCAGATTCCCCATGCGGTTGAGAGCACGGCAGAAGATATAAGCATCTTCGTAGATACTACGATCGATGATAGCAGAACGAGGATCATCTGCCATCTCCTGATGCTGCTTGGCACGGTGCCCTAAGAAATAAACCTGCAGATGAAAGGACCAGGTGCGCATATCCTTGTAGAAATTGGGCAGGTAGGGATTATTGACGACCGATTCATAAGCAGTGCGCCAGCCCAATTGCTGCCCAATACGTTCGGTGAGAGAGGTCTTGCCCGAACCGATGTTGCCTGCCACCAGGATCAATTTCTTTGCCATAGAATAACTCCGAAAAATTGGATTTTAAAACATATGTATCAGCATTCACTATATCCACAGGCATAGCATTTCCGGCAGCCCTCCTCATTCACCAGGGCAGCCTGCCCGCATTCGGGGCACAGATCGCCGATCTTGAGTGCGAACTGGTCTTCGTGGGACTTTTCACTATTCTCTGTCGTTTTCTTACCAGGTGTTTTGGTATTACGTAGCAAATCATCCAGACGCATGGGTTCTTCCAGTGCGTTGCGTTCGGTGCGCTGCTCCATATATTCAGCCAACACCTGGGCGACCCCATCTGGCAAGGAGCGCACACGATTAGGACCAAAACCGAGCGGGCGACCGCCGCCCAATCCGGATAATTGGCGCCAGATCTCTTGCAGGCGCTGATTGGGTTCAATGGGAGATGAAAGGCGCAGCACATACGAGATGAGACGTGCCATAGCTTCCGAATCAGCCGCTACGTCTGATCCAGCCTTGGCAGTGTTGATGAAGACTTCAAATGGCTGATTGTAGCCATTCTCATTAATGGTGACAAAGGTCTTGCCGACTGGAGTTTTAATGCCGTATGTCATACCAGAAAGGTAGCGTGGACGTGGTTTTTTGGGCTCACTCCACAGGTTAGGTTGATCATAATCATTTTCGGAGAGCCAGATGGGTGTGAAGGGGTCACTGGTGGGTTCCACCATTTCGCGCACATCCGCTTGCTTCTGACTGCGGGTAGCAGCGGTCTCAAGCACTACCCGTTCACGCGAACCGGTGACATAGACTGTCATCCCTTTGCAGCCCAGCTCCCAAGCCAGCGCAAAGGCAGCGGCAATTTCATCCTCCCGTGCGCTACTGGGAAAATTAATGGTCTTGGAAATACTATTATCCACAAATGCCTGCAGGGCAGCTTGCATGCGCACATGCTCCTCACCACTGATATCCTGCGAGACCACGAACACATTGCGGATAGGTTCAGGCAATAGGGAAATATGCTGGCAGGTCCCTTCTGCAAGGATCTGGTCAACGACCTGTTGACGTTCTTGTTTGCTCAAATCGCTTTCTTCAAGTGCTTTCTGCATAAAGGGACTGAGATAGGTGAGTTCCAGATCGTTGCCACCATCATCCACATGACGGATATATGCCAGGGCGAAGACCGGTTCACAGCCATATCCTTCACAACCCGCTACGGTAGAGATGGTACCAGTGGGGGCAATGGTGGTGAGTGCTGCATTGCGGATGCCATGGGTGCGAATGCCGGAAAGGACATTTTCCCAATCCAGCGTTGGACGTCCCCAATCATGAGCATATTCCACCAGCGATTGGGGTGGTTCCCAGGTTACATTCTTGGGGTCATAAATACTGCCTTTGATAGCAGGGAAGGGGGAGAATTCAGCAGCCAGTTCAATGCTAGTAAGCATGGCATGGTAACGAATGAACTCCATGATCTGAGAGGCAAATTCTTGCCCTTCTTCGGAACCATAGCGGATACCACAATGATACATGAGGTCCGCCAACCCCATAAAGCCCAACCCAAGACGGCGAGCACGTAGAGCATTCTCGCGTAGTTGAGGCACAGCGGGAACGTACTTGTTGGCATCCACCACATCATCCAGAAAACGAATTGCCAGCACCACACTCTGGCGGATACCCTCCCAATCCACCGTACCGTCCGGTCCGAGATGGCGGGAGAGGTTGATGGAACCCAGGCAGCAGTTTTCGTATGGTCCCAACCATTGTTCCCCACAAGGGTTAGTGGCTTGCAAACTGTAGAGATGTGGAACGGGATTGGTACGGTTGGCAGCATCCAGAAACAGCATACCCGGTTCACCGTTGTGATGAGCCTGGTGTACGATCAAATCAAATAATGAGCGAGCGCGTACTACTTTGTGGGTGATGATCGGAATGCCGGCTGCTTCCGCTTCTTCCAGGGTACCATCAAAATCATGATAGAGCGGGTGATGGACATCCGGGAACCGCAGTTCCCATGCTTCATCATTTTCGACTGCATGCATGAACTTATCGGTGATACCGACTGAAATATTGAAATTAGTGATGGCGTTTTCACGGATCTTACAAGTAACAAAACTCTCCACATCAGGATGATCCACCCGTAGAACTGCCATGTTGGCTCCGCGTCGAGTACCTCCCTGGGCTACCTCGCCAAAAGCATGATCAAAAACGCGCATGAACCCGATCGGTCCGGTAGCTTTTCCGGCAGAAGAATTCACCAGGGCACCAGAGGGGCGCAAGGTTGAGAAAGAAAAGCCATTGCCACCCCCAGTCTGCTGGATAAGGGCGGCATCGCGCAGGGTTTGGAAGATACCACTGGATTTTTTACCCATGTCGTCGCTAATGGGGAGAACAAAGCAGGCGGCTAGTTGCCCCAAGGGTGTGCCCGCGCCGGTGAAAGTGGGAGAATTGGGCAGAAATTTCAGGCTGACCAGCATTTTGTAAAACTTGATAGCAGTTTCACGGATGGACTGTGCATCTTTCTCTTCAACGGAAGCGATGCTGTATGCCACCCGCCAAAAGGTCTCTTCGGGAGTTTCAATCAATTGACCATCTTCTCCCTTGCGCACATAACGTTTACTGAAAACTTGATAACTATTATCACTTAATTCCACTTTTGGCAGCCCGAGTGGCATTTCAACAGCAGGCTGGAATTCATGAGGCGGCTGATTGGTGGAAGAGGTGGACATCTTTATTCTCCTTTTTTTTCTAATAAACGATCGATCTCATCACGCAAAGCATTCAAATTTCCTAATGGAAGGTAAACGCTGGCAAAACGAATATAGGCGACATCATCTAGGTCTCGCAAACCATTGATGACCATATCGCCAATGACCTTGGAAGGGATTTCAAGTTTGGTAATGTGTTGCAACTCGGCTTCGATCTCGCCAGCCAAACGATCAATCTCTTCGGCGGGTACGGGACGTTTGGTGCATGCTAGGCGAATACCCTCGATCAGTTTTTCTTTGTCGAACTCTTCACGGGTGTTATCGCGTTTGATGATCAGGGGTGTGGAAAGGACGGGGCGTTCATAAGTGCTAAAGCGTTGGTTGCAATCTTCACAAACTCTTCTTCTACGGATGCCCCCCTTAGCGTCGTGGGTTGTGTCAATAACTCTTGTGTTTTCACTCTCGCAATGAGGACAACGCATAGGCTGCTCCTTCTGTTAATAAATAAGACCCCTATGTTCACTACGGCGGATGAGAACTTCAATGAAGAATCCCCTATATGTAGGGGATCATTGAAGGGGAATGGTTATCAGTGGGGTCATTCTAGCATAAAAAAAAAAGAGAAACAAGTAAGCTGTATCCAAGAAATCTTAAAGAATGAAGATTTTTAACTTTGAGAGAATCCAAACGGAACCCAGGCAGGAGTACAGAAAGATTTTGAGAGTGGGGTATGGACCGGGTGAAAGCCCATACCCCTTACAAAGGAGAAAAAGGATTCCCGTTAGTGCGGGTTAATCGTTGTTGCGGTTCCTGATAAAGGCAGGAACATCTATTTCATCGGTGTTATAGACACGTGGTTGAAAATCGTAGTTATGCTGTGGGGGTTCGGGATTTTCTCTAACCGAACGTTCCTCATAGACATTGTGGTTAAACTTTTTCTCTGGGGTGGTATGAATAGGGCGCATGCGTGAGCGCATACCCGCCTGATCGAAACCAGTGGCAATAACGGTGATACGAATTTCATCGCCCATATTCGGGTCGATAACAGCGCCGAAGATCAGGTTCACATCGGGATGGGCGGTCTCACGAATGATAGCAGCCGCTTCATTGACCTCAAAGAGAGTCAAATCCGAACCACCAGTGACATTAAAGAGGATACCGCGAGCACCGTCAATGGTGATATCGAGCAGGTTGCTGGAAATGGCTTTTTCAGCCGCCTCCCGCGCGCGGTTTTCACCACTGCCGCGTCCGACTGCCATCAAAGCGGCGCCACCTTCTGACATGATGGTGCGCACATCCGCGAAATCGAGATTGATCAGCCCAGGTACTGTGATGAGTTCTGAAATACCTTGAATACCCTGGCGTAAGACATCATCTGCTGCAGAAAAAGCATCCTGCAAGGAAGCGCGCTTGTCGACGATCTGCAACAGACGGTCGTTGGGGATGACGATCAGCGTATCAGCTTGTTCCTTGAGTTTGGAAATACCCATCTCAGCCGACTGCATACGGTGAGCGCCCTCAAAGGTAAATGGTTTGGTGACCACACCAATGGTCAGTGCGCCGACCTCTTTGGCGATCTGGGCAATGATAGGTGCTGCACCAGTACCCGTACCACCGCCCATGCCGGCAGTCACGAAGACCATGTCACTGCCCTTAAGCACTTGATAGAGATCTTCAGATGACTCTTCAGCTGCCTTGCGACCCATTTCGGGAACGCCACCGGCTCCTCTGCCGCGGGTGACCTTTTCACCAATGCGTACACGGGTAGCAGCTTGGGAATAGACCAATGCCTGTCCATCGGTATTGACTGCAATGAATTCGATCCCCTGCATTCCTTCGGTGATCATGCGGTTCACAGCGTTGCAACCACCGCCACCTACTCCTATTACTTTGATGCGAGCAAATGATTCTCCCTGTGGATATGAATTTGCTTCCATTTTTTCTCCTCCGATCTGCATCTTTTCTCCTTGCTTTATATTCCTATTGCTGTAAGAACCGCTTCACAAATTCTTTCACGCGCTCCCATATTCCAAGGGGTGGCAAGCCACGCGTGCGGGTTGATTTTTTGGTGCTGTGTGTGAGGATGCCTGCCCATTCGAGCAGCCCCACACTGGTGGAATAAGCCGGTGAGTACAACTGATCCACCAATCCTTCCAGATCATCAGGTTGTGCTACCCGAACTGGTAAACCCAGAACATCGCTTGCCAGTTCACGAATACCGGGTAATAAACTAGAACCACCGGTGAGCACCACACCGGCAGGTAACAGCCCATCATATCCTGAGCGCTTGATCTCCTGCAGCACGAACTGGAAGATCTCTTCTGCACGAGCCTCGACAATATAAGCCAGATCTGCTCTTCTGAATTCCGTAGGCACTTCTTCGCCGAAAGAGCGGATACTAAAGGTCTCCTGCGCGCTGACCTCCGATTCTTTGGCATGCCCATAGTTGATCTTGATCTTTTCCGCATCCGGCAGGGAAAGACGCAGTCCATGCGCAACATCGGAGGTGATCAGATCTCCACCCACTGAAATGACGGTGGTATGCCAGACGTTGTTGTTGATATAGACCGCCAAATCGGTGGTACCTCCACCGATATCGCAAACCATCACCCCCAATTGTCTTTCCGTTTCGGTCAGCACTACTTCAGCTGAAGCGAGCGGATTGAGCACAAAAGCTTTGACCTTAACCCCGGCAGTTTCGGCACATTTGCGAATGTTTTCTACGGACGCCGCAGAAGCGGTGATGATGTGGGTTTCAACTTCCAGGCGATATCCGTGCATGCCGATAGGTTGACTGATGCCGTCCTGACCATCCACAGTGAAACCGCGCTGAATGACATGCAGCACCTCACGGTTGTGCGGGATGGCGACTACCTGGGCTGCTTCCAACGCACGATTGATATCTACCTGAGAAACCACTCCATTGGTGATACCGACTGCCCCACGACTGTTGATGGATGAAACATGCGATCCGGCAATGCTGACCAGAGCGGACGTGATCTCATATCCTGAGGAGCGCTGGGCTTTCTCAATAGATTTCGCGATGGCATTGATGGTTTTTTGGAGATCGTTGATCATACCCTTACGCATGCCCTGATTAGGTTCAATACCCACGCCCAGAATACGAAAGGTCCCATCTTGCTCCATATGAGCGATGAGGGTGCAGATCTTGGTTGTGCCGATATCGATACCTACAATAATTTCTTCATCCATAGTGTTAATCCTGCCGGTAATAAGGTGCATTGATGTGTTCAATGCTGATCAGGGTAGGGATGATTTGCTCATGGATCATCGTTTTCACGATCTCATCTAGCATTTTCATCTTGGCGGCGATATCTTTTAGATCGGATCCCACAAAGACCTGGAATCCGCGCGGATCATTCCAGCCCAATCCCCTGCGGGTATCATAAAGGATGACACCCTGTTCTGGAAGCAGTTGATTGAGCTCATGAATAGCCTGGTAAGTAACCGGATCAATACGCTGGTAAACCTTGAATAAAGCTAATGTATCGTTCTCTCCTTTCATTACGACGGTTTTACGCAGTCTTTTTTCACCCTGCAAGATGATACGATCTTCAGGGATATAAAATGGGGGTTGATCATCTGCATCAATCTGCACCGATATCTGTGCTTCACCACGCATGGGTAACAGATATCCCTGCGGGTCAACCCATAACTGCTTACCCTGATAATTCCAGACCAGGGAAGGCTCTCTTTCCCGCACCTGGATGATCATTTTGGCTGGAATGGCGAGCGAAATCTGAACCTGATACAGCTCCGGGAAATTATTACTGATGGCTTGCTCGAATTCCTGAGGTGAAAGCAAGAAGATGCATCGCTGGTTGAGATCTAGCACCTGTGCTACTTCTTCTTTGGTGACACGTTGAATACCCTCAATCTCGAAATCAGACACGTGGTAATCGGGTGAACGCCAAGCACTGAAAAGGAAGATGCCACTCAGGATTGCTACAACTGCACTCAGATAGCGCCAGCTCAGCCGTATTTTTGGAGCAGTGTAATCTTTCTGGTCATAAGCGATATGTGCCAGGGGATTTTGTTCGCTGGCAGGAGTATGAAAATCGCGCTGGTTTTGAACAAAGCTCTCAGCAGCTGAATGCGTAGCCATATGTTCGGCACGTTCATCCACCGAATGGAGCCACTCACTCTGTTTTTCGAGGCGTTGGCGACGGATCTGATCTGACCGTCTACCTTGTCCGGCGCGGTTGTACTTTTTCATTATCCTTTTGAAAATTTCCTTTCACTACGATCCCGTTCGGCTTTGCGTTCAAAAGCCAAGTTGATCAATTTATCTACCAAATCGGCATATTTCAGTCCGCTGGCTTCCCATAATTTGGGATACATGCTGATCTTGGTAAAACCGGGAATGGTATTTACTTCGTTCATGAATATCTGGTTGGTCTTGCCATCTACCAAGAAATCAACACGAGCCATACCAGCACAATCGATGGCTTTGTAAGTACGAATGGCGATCTCCTGCATCTCTATGATTGTCTCCTGTGGCAGTAGAGCAGGGATGATCAGCTCAGAGCGATCGTCAAAGTATTTGGCATTGTAGCTGTAGAACTCATCTGCAGGTCTGATCTCACCAGGAATGGAAGCGCGTGGGAATTCATTGCCCAACACACTGATCTCGATCTCACGGGCATTTTCCACACCGCGCTCGATGAGAACACGGCGGTCATAACGGCAAGCTTCCAAAATACCTTCCATCAGATCAGAGCGGTTCTTACATTTGGTGATACCTACGGATGAACCCAAATTGGCGGGTTTAATGAAAAATGGATAAGTGCCTAATTTTTCCGCATCCTCAATCAGACTTTCCAGATCTTGTTCTGCATGCTGGCGACTGGTGATGATCCAATCGACCACCGGAATGCCGTTGGCGCGCATGACATCTTTGAAAAGAGCTTTATCCATACCCACCGATGAGCCGAGCACTCCGGCACCCACATAAGCGATATCTGCCATTTCCAAGAAACCCTGCAAGGTACCATCTTCTCCAAATGTGCCATGAAGAACAGGGAAGATTACATCTAATTCAGTAAGGGCTTTGATCTTTTCGTCTTGGTGCATATAAAGAATATTTTGACCGGGTTCAGGCACCAACAAAACGCGATAGAGATCATTCAGCGTACCGTCCTGGAATTTTTGCCAGGTATGCTCACCACTCCACCATTGCCCTTCATGGGTAATGCCGATCTCAGTGATTTGGTATTTGTTTGGATCGAGCACGGATAGTACCGATTTGGAGGACATGAGCGAAACCTCATGTTCCCCAGAGCGTCCCCCAAACAATATACCGATGCGAATTTTGTTCATGCGTTCTCCTGTATTGTTTGGTATTGTGCAAATTTCTGCATGGTCTGTGCATCCCAATCTCCGATGAGCTCAATTTCTGGATGCAGGAAAATACCGTATTTCTGATGGATTTTATCCTCAATGACCTGAATCAGATACCAGATATCCTGGGCGCTGCCGTTGGAAGAATTAATGATGAAATTGCCATGTTGAGAACTGATTTCAGCCCCGCCATGAGTAGCACCCTTCAACCCAACAGCTTCGATCAATCTACCAGCCTTTTCTTCTGGAGGATTGCGGAAAATGGAACCCATGCTGGGACCAGGTGGCTGATTCTTCAATCTGCGCTGCCGGTATGTTTCTACTTTTGTTTCGCTTTCCTCGCGATCACCAGGGCAAACTGAGAAATCAGCAGTAAGGACAACGCATCGTTCTTCTGTGCGTTTCAGGATGCTGGAGCGATATTCGAATACCATATCTTGATTCGTATATTTATTTTTTCCTTTGTAACGGTGCAAGATCTCTGCCTGGATGAAATTGTGAGAAGTCTCTTTCCCGAAGCAACCGGCGTTACCAAAGACTGCCCCACCTACGGTACCGGGTAGAGTGGCTGCCCATTCCAGTCCAGCTAGATGACGGTTGATGGCTAAGCGAGCAACCTTGCTCATCAGTGCTCCAGCTTCGGCATGCACATGGTAAGCATCATCCCTCCTGTGGATACTGATATTGTGAGCATGGTTGATAATGACAACCCCGCGCACTCCTTGATCACTGACCAGAATATTGGAACCACTGCCCAATACAAGGGTAGGGATGTCCAATTCCCAGACAATGCTGGTGAATCTTTCCAATTCATCAGCATCATAAACAATAAGCAGGGCATCAGCAATCCCACCGGCTCGAATGGTGGTGTAATTCTTCAACTGCACGTTCTCTTGCAGACGAGTAGTGAATTTTTCTCGCAGCACTTTCAACTGAAAATCAAGCATTCTTCCTCCTTGGTTGGGGAGAACTTGACAATGCTGCCGCTAAATCCTGATTGATCTGATTGGCATCCCCTGCTGATAATATCAAAACCACATCCCCGCTTTTCAATTCCCCAAGCAGATAAGCAGTGACCTCAGATAAAGAAGCGATAAAGTGCACGTCAGGATGATGAATGTGAGAAGCGATCAGTTTTGAGGAATAATCCTGTTGTTTTTCCCTTGAGGCATAGATCTCAGTGACAATGACCATGTCGCTCTCTGTAAAAATATCCAGATAATCATTGAATAATTGACGGGTACGGCTGTAGGTGTGGGGCTGCCATATGGTGATTAGCCGGTGATGTGGAAAACGAGCACGCGCAGCCTGGACTGTGGAGTGAATTTCCGTGGGATGATGTCCATAATCATCGATCAATGTGATCCCCTGGAAAGCTCCCATAATATCAAAGCGGCGACCAGTTCCGGAAAAGTGCATCAAAGCTTGTGAAGCTAGTTTAAGGGATAAGCTCATGTTCGACAGGAGAGCCAAAACCGCACCTGCATTCAATGCATTGTGATTGCCAGGAATGCTCAACTTTTCATAGATGGCTGAGCCGTTTGGAAAATACATATCGAAGCAAACCCCACTATAAGGTTCATGGTGGACATTGGCTATTTGATATTGGGCATTGGGATTGGTGCCGTAATATTTCACTGTCACATATCTCTCCGCCCAGTTTCCTATGGCGTAAGCGGATGGATTATCGGCACAAACCAGCAAGAATCCATCAACGGGCATACGTCGAACTAATTTTCGAAATGTTTCTTGATACTCTTCTCGCGTAGGATAACAATCAGGATGGTCATGCTCCACGTTCGTGATTATCAGATAGTTAGGTGTGAGTCCTAGGAACATATAATCATATTCATCAGCTTCAATAACAAAATACTTTCCGCGCCCGGCATGTGCATTGCTGTGAAGATCCTTGGAAGTACCACCGATAATGTACGAAGGATCCAGTCCTAATTGATCGAGAACCCAGGCGGTCATTGCTGTTGTAGTGGTCTTGCCATGGGTGCCGGCAACAGCGATCAACTGAAACCCGGATGTGAGCTGCTGCAGGAAATCGATGCGTTTAAAGACCGGAATGCCCTGAGCCCGGGCTTCGATAACTTCGACATTATCATCCCCGATCGCGGAAGAACGGATCACTATATTGGCGCCAGCAACCTGTTCGGCATGATGCCCTTCATAAACCACAGCACCCAATTGCTGGATTTCCATGGCAAGCGAGGAGAGGACTATGTCAGAACCACTGACGGTATTACCCTGTTCCAGCAATACCCGCGCAATGGCTGAAAGCCCTGTACCGCCAATACCGATAAAGTGATAATGTCTTTTCATATAAATAACACCAGTACAAATACAAATGCAATTGCCACTGCGTAATAGATGGTAGGAGATACTAACCAGGTGGGTGGCAGGTAGGGGATCAAACTGATGGCGGCGTCTCCGGCAGGTGTACCTGCGATAGGTGGAATGAGGATGGCAAAAGGATAATTGCCATCTGCCAGGAAATACCAGATGCTGCCGTAGATCAAATAACCGTTTATGCCGCCGATGATCAATCCTAAGAGAATATCTTGCAAGCGACCGCGCGCGAAACGCTCATCACCCGAAAAACGGGGAATATTGGGAGTTTGATAACCAAAAAAGATCAAAATAATGAAAATGATGATACGCATCCAAATCTGTGAAGTGACCGGATTGGCAGCCAGGTAGCTTTGGACGAATGGAACATACTCCTCTAGTACCGTTATGGCAAAGATGCCCATCACCGCGCTGAAGGTAACCAGGATCTCCTTGGTCCAGCCCCGAATGGCGCCGATCAAGGCAAACAGGATGATAAATACCCAGAAAAGAACGCCGAGACTAATCATGAATTTGTGCTCCTTTCTGCTGCATGATCTCATGTAAATTACGAATGATATTGGCAATGATTTGTGCTGCATCGGGAGCAGCCTGCGCTCGCATGGCTGCGCTCATCTTCTCAAGTCGTTCAGGATGTTCGAGCAGGTTGGAGATGGTCTCGCATAGCATGCTAGGCAGATCTTCATCGCGTAACATCAGGGCACCGCCTGCTTTAACCAGGTATTCTGCGTTGGTCTTCTGGTAACGCCAGGCATATGGATAGGGCACCAGGATGGCAGGTAAATTGAAATAGGGCAGTTCTCCCAGAGTGGAAGCTCCTGCACGACAAACTACCAGATCAGCCGCTGCCAATGCAGCACCCATGTTCTCGTGCAGATAAGGGAAGGGATGATAGCGCTTACCAAGCGAACTATCCAGTCTATGGGCAAAAGTGCTGGTTCCTTCCCAATTATCTGTTCCACTGATGTGCACGACCTGTGCTTTTTGCAGCAGAGCGGGCAGAGAGGGGAAGAGCGCCTGGTTGATAGAACGGGCACCTTTGCTGCCTCCAAATACCAGTAAGACGGGCAGATCAGTAGATAAATTGAATTCTTTCTGCGCCGCTTTTCTTGTCCAGCGGGTTATTTCTTCGCGTAAAGGATACCCGGTCACAATAATATTTTTGTGAGAAGGTATGAATTTCTCTGATTCTGTGGTGCTGGTGAGCACCTGATCAGCAGCACGAATCAGCACTTTCAATGCTAAACCCGGTTCGATGTCAGGGATGAAGACGATCTGCGGTACCCGTCTGGCTGCCAGTGCAACCGGAACGGAAAGGTAGCCACCGGTTGAAAAGAAGATATCCGGTTGGAAATCTGCAATGATCTGGCGTGCCTGTCGGTATCCAGCCCATAACCGGCGTAAATTACCCGGCAGGCGAACAAATCCAATACCATGTAGCCCGGCAGCAGGGATGGCTTTAAAGGGAATATCGAGGCGGGTGATCAATTCATTTTCCATGCCGCCTTCACTTCCGATCCACAGGATTTCCAGCGAGTCTTTTTTAAGTGTCTGAAGAACGGCGAGTGCGGGGTAAATTCCGCCGCCCGTCATCCCTGCGCAAATCAACAACTTCATCCAGGGGTCTCCCTTCTTCTGTATTTTTTTGCACTGCCGTTGCCCGGGAAACATTCAGAATAAATCCCACACCAGCCAGCACGGTGACCATGTTAGAACCACCAGCGCTGATGAACGGCAAAGCATTGCCTGCCATTGGTAAAATATTAGCCATGACACTAATGTTGATGGCTGCTTCTAAAAAGATCCAGATAGTTATCCCGGCAGCTAACAGTTTCCCCAGTAGATCGGGTGCTTGATTGGCAATGTATAACCCTCTCCACAAGAAGAACAAGAAGAGCAACACCACTACCGATGAACCAAGAATACCCAATTCTTCCGCAATGACAGCAAAAATGGAGTCGGTGGGAGCTACCGGTAGTCCGGTGAATTTGGTGGTGGCATGCCCGATTCCTACACCCCAGAAACCACCTTTTACAATAGCTTCAATGGACCGTTGAGTGTGATAGGAGGCGTTTTGCGGGTCTTGTAACCCGCTTACGAATTCGCTAACGCGCTGGTGACCAGTGGGATAGATGAAAATGAACAACGAACCCAGTACCAGAGCGACCACCATCACGATGATGATCTGACGTATATTCCCACCACCGATATAGAACATGATGCCACCCATCAATACCACGGTAAGTACGGCAGAGAAGTCAGGTTGCGCCATAATCAAGCCTGCCACTACCGCGAGGATCCCAATGAGAGGGAATAGACCGAATTTCAACGAATCCAGCACTTCTTGTTTTGCGTATAGCCAGAAAGACAGATAGATCACGACGGCGAGCTTGGCAAATTCAGAGGGTTGGATGGAACCTTGGAACAGCGCACGCCGTGCACCCAGGCGGGTCTCCCCGTAAATGAAAGATACCAGCACCAACAAAAAGATCACCACCGACATCATGGGAAAGAGCAATTTCTTAAAACGGTGGTAGTCAATTGCATAAATGATCAGTGCCCCAACACAACCGATGATGACGAACTGTACTTGTCGATTGAAAAGATAATAGGGACTTTCACCCAAGGTGGTAATGGAATATTCCCATCCGGCGGAATAGACCATCAGCAGCCCGATTGCCAGTAACGCTAACACGCATGCCAGAAATGGGACGTCAATTTCCAGATGTAATCCGCGTTCTCTCTTTTTATTTCCGGCTGTTGTGCGGTTCATGCAAATGACTCCACGATTTTCTTGAACAAATCTCCTCTTTCCTCAAAATCTTTATAGGCATCATAACTGGTACAACCAGGGGAGAGCAGCACCACATCACCTTCTTTCACTATTTTTGCGGTAGCCCGCACTGCCTCAGACATGGATAGGTGTTTTTCCAGCATATAAGGGAACTGCCCGTGTTCATAATCAATCAGCGTTTTTTCGATCATGTCAGCTGCTTCACCAAATAAAACAATATGTCGTGCACGTTGATGCATTTCAGCGGCCAATTCCGTCCATGGTAATTTCTTGTCGCGCCCACCTAACAGCAATACCAGAGGCTGGTCGAACGCATGGATAGCAGCCATGGTGCGTTCAGGTGCAGTTGCAATGGAATCGTTATACCAATCTGCACCATGCCAGCGACGCACGAATTCAAGACGGTGGGGAATGCCCTTGACCCGGTCAATGCCTGCCTGGATCGCTTCAGGTGGAAAGCCGGCAGCGAAGGCAATAGCACTGGCAGCCAGCGCATTCATAATATTATGAGCACCCGCCAGATGAATGCAATCCATGCTACAGAGTTGCTGGATTTGCCCATGATCATTGATACAAAGATGGTCATCCTGCAGGAATGTCCCAATGGAGGAGGAACCCAAAGCTTGTATACCGAAGGAAATCAATTTCCCATGCACGGAAGTATGCAGATCCCAGGCGCCCGCATTCTCGCGGTTGAGAACCGCAATATTTTCGGCTGTCTGGTAATCCAGAATATGTGCCTTGGCTTGAGCATAAGCTTGCATGCTACCGTGCCGATCGAGATGATTGGGGGTGATGTTGGTAATAGCAGCAATGGCGGGTGAGATGGTCATTAATTCAAGCTGGAAGCTAGAGAGTTCTAATATCACAATATCGGTGGGTTGAATAGCATCCAGATCATTGATCAGGGGGGTGCCTATATTGCCACCCACCCAGGCTTTTTGTCCCGAATGGCAAGTCTGACGGGCGATTTCTCCCACCAAAGTAGTGGCAGTGGTCTTACCGGCAGAACCGGTGATGCCGATCGAACGGGCGCGGAGCCTTTCGAAAAAGATCTGAGAGTCATTGGACAGGGGAATAGCGCGTTTCTGTGCTTCCAGGATGATAGGAAGGGTAAGCGGTACTCCACCTGAAACACACACCAGATCGCAGTTCTCTAACAAGGAAAGAGGATGTTCTCCAAAACAAGTTTGCACGTGTAGCTGTGCCATCTGTGTGGCAATTTCAGCCATTTGCTCCAGCGGTTTGCCATCATTGAGCGTGACCGATGCACCTTGAGTGGAAAGGAAATGCACCAGAGCAATCCCTTGCCGGGCTGCTCCGATCACCAACACTTTCTTTCCTCTGAAATCCTTCATCCAATTACCTCACGCGACTAATAGCAATACCGATCAAGACGGACAGCAAATTTACAATCCAGAAACGCTGCATTACCTGTGTTTCACTCCAACCGGAAAGCTCAAAATGATGGTGCAAGGGCGCCATCTTGAAGAGCCGTTTTCCACCGGAAAAGCGAAAATAGATGATCTGCAACATGACACTCAATACTTCACTGGTAGGGATGATGGCAATGATGGGCAACAGCAACCATTGCCCGGTCATCAATGCAACTACACCCAGGGTGGCACCCAATGCCAGTGACCCGGCATCACCCATGAACAACTGGGCGGGATGCACATTGAACCACAGAAAACCGAATAAAGCACCCACGATGGTGAAACAAAAATTTGCTAAAAAAATCTGTCCTTGCATCAGAGCGATCACACCAAAGGCAGCGAATGCGGTGATCGAGATCAAACTTGCCAATCCATCCAAACCGTCTGTGAAATTCACAGCGTTGGAATAACCCACGATGATAATAGTTGCAATGGGAATGAATGCCATACCCAGCGGAATGGAATCGGGATAACCTGGCCAGAATAATTCGGGTACATGCAGAGCATATTTCAATAGAAAAGCGGTTACCAGGGCAAAAATGGTTTGCATCAGGAATTTGACGGTGGCTGACATCCCCAACCCCTTACGAGGACCGCGGATCCCTTCCCAATCGTCGATCGCACCCAAGATACTGTAGATAACCATTACAACCAATGGAACCAACACGGAATAGCCGGAGATATCAAAACCGAGCAAAGTAGCAGCATTCATCAAAATGGTAAGAATGACCACCGGCACGATAATGATGAATCCACCCATGGTGGGGGTTCCCAGTTTCTCGATATGACTTTCTGGTCCATCTTCGCGTATGATCTTGCCAATCTTGAAATGGCGCATTAGTTTAATCAATGGTCCTCCCCAGATAAGGGAGAGGATAAAACTCAACGCTACCATGGTTATCGAAACATTCGTCTCTTTCATAATGTTTTCTCCAGGGCAGATGCAATGGTATCCATGCGCAAACCATGAGAACCTTTGATGAGAACCACATCTTCAGCGTTCAGGTTGTATTTCAATACCTGCACAGCTTGTGTTGAATCTGCTACTGTGGTGATATCTTTTTCTGCAAGTCCATGTTGATGGGCTGAAGCGGCGATGATCTTACCCAAATTACCTACGGTGATGAGGTGATTGACTACTGCAGCAGCGCGTTCTCCAACCTGCTGATGCCCAATTTGTTCATACTCGCCAAGTTCCAACATATCGCCCAATACCGCAATCTTGTGTCCTCTTAATTCATCCAGTAGATCCAAAGCAGCGATCATGGATTCGGGAGTGGCATTGTAGGTGTCATCGAGGATCAGCGCGCCGGATTCAGCACGAGCGGTCACCAAACGCAGCTGAGAATGTCCTTTTTGCAAACCGGTGACAATCTCATCCCATTGCATACCGGCTGCCAAACCAGCTGCGGATGCTCGTAAAATTGTTTGCACCGAGTGTTTTCCCAGCATAGGAACCTGCACATGGAAAGTATGTTCCTGATGATGAATGTCAAAGGTAATACCATTCAATCCCTTGCCTTGAATGTCATCCGCCCAGAGATGTGCATCAGATGAAAGACCATAATAAATCACCGCGGCACGGGTTTCTTGGTTCATGGAGCGTACCAGGGGATCATCGTAATTTAGAATGGCAAAACCATCCTCAGGCAAGGATTGCACCAATTCTGCTTTGCCTTTAGCAATCACCTGCTGCGATCCGGCTCGTTCAGCATGCACCGTTCCAATATTGGTGACGATGCCAATGTGTGGTACGGCAATATCGCACAAGAAACGAATTTCACCGGGATAGTAAAAACCCATCTCCGCCACGATGCAATCATGTCCATAACCAGCATTGATCAGAGTAAGGGGCAGCCCAATTTCATTGTTGTAGTTGCCCGGATTCTTATGGGTATGAAAATGTTGACCAAGAACCTCTGCCACCAGCTCTTTGGTGGATGATTTTCCTACACTGCCGGTGATACCGATCACGGTAGGGTTGATGATGCGCCGCTGGCGGGCGGCAATGGTCTGCATGGCTTGCAGTGAATCCTTGACCTTGATACAGAAAGGTTGGTCTGGAATGTGGATGGGTTCGGAACTATTCTTGTCTAGATCAATGAGGGGATAATTACAGGAGACATCCTGATCAATCACCGCAACCAGTGCACCATTTTCGAAAGCTTTTGAAATATACGCATGCCCATCTACCCTTTCACCTTTGATAGCGAAAAACAGAGAGCCGGGTAGAACACGACGTGAATCGACGGTAGCTTCGGAAAGAATCCAATCCGCAGAGGCGCTGAGCGATGTATCGAATGCCGCAAAAAGATCAGTTAGCTTGATCATTATCACTTCCTTGCGCAAATAGAGTGTGGCGTACGGAATCAGGAGGAATATTTAGCATGGTCACCAATTCTTCGGCGATATCATGGAAAACAGGAGCTGCCACATAAGAACCCCAGTAGCCAATTTCCGGATCCGGTTTTTCGATCCATACATATACCAGGAACTGCGGGTCATCCACCGGACCCCAACCCACGAAGGAGGTATTGGACAAGGCGGAATCATATTTGCCGTCATCGGGGACCTCTGCCGTTCCAGTTTTGCCTGCAATGCGGTAATTATCGATGAGTGCCAGAGAGCCTTCTCCACCTGCCAGTGACTGTGCCAGCAATTCATTGAGCATATCAGCGGTCTTTTCACTGACCGGTACACCCAGCACCTGAGGAGTGGTCTCATAGATCTGCCCATCCTGAATGATAGCTTTTACCACGTGGGGTTTCATCATCTTTCCCCCATTCGCAATGGAAGCAATCGAAGTTGCCATTTGAATGGGAGTAACGGCTACACCCTGCCCGAAGGAATTGGTAGCCAGATTGATGGGCCACCAATCATCATCACCAGGAACGCTCATAGGCCAGATCTCTTCACCACCCAAATCAATATTAGTGCGGCGTCCAATGCCGAAAGCCTGCATATAAGAATAGAACTTTTCGGATCCCATCTCGGTTGCGATGGTTGCCAGACAAACGTTCAGCGAGTTTTGCATGCAACCCAGTATATCCTGCTCCCCCCAAGCTTTACGGTTCCAGTTGTAGATATAACTGCCGTAATATTCGAAATAAGTGCCAATGTTGAATTTGGATTTCAGATCTACCTCCCCAGCATCCAGTGCAGCTGCCATGGTCAGTACCTTGAAAACAGAACCTGGTTCATAAGTTTCCGAAATAGCACGGTTGAAGGGAGTGGTATCTTTTAATTCCTCTTCATAGACCCAGTACTGGTTCAAATTAATATGAGGTTGGGTTGCCATGGCAAGGATCTCACCATTGCGGGGGTCCATCACGATGACGGTACCTGATTCGGCTTTGAAATGTTCTACCGCCTCATCCAGTTTTTCTTCAACCATCGCCTGTATCTCCCGGTCGATGGTAAGTACCAAACTGGCACCAGATGGAAGTTTGGGCGTCTCTTCGATCATGTAAGGATCAAGGGGAATTTCAACAGTTACCGGAGGACCAGAGAGGATATCGTTGTAATATTCTTCCACACCGTAAAATCCTTCCCCGTTTTTTCGATCACGGAATTTATAGAACCCCAGGATGTTTGAAGCAAGTGTGTTTTCAGGATAGCTGCGTTGCAGGTGAGGATACCAGACCATACCCCGCAAGCTGGGTTGGTCTGGATCCTCTCCACCTGGGTTGAGCGTTTCATATTCACTCTTGATCGCGGACAAAGCATCGATCACACCACTGGGAAGAAAATCGGCGATGATGCCATAAATGTTCTTACCATTGTCGTAATCCAATGCTGCTGTTTCTAAGGCTTTTTCATAATCTACTTCAGGAATGGCAGATAGTGTTTCGGCGATGGTTTTGGCATTCTTTACATATTGCAGTAGTACTCCGACCTCGTAGACCTCTTCGTTGCCCGCTAGTAAATGACCCCAACGATCGTAGATATTTCCTCGTTCAGGGTAGACGATCTTCTTTTCATAGGTATATTGTTCATCTGCCCATTCACTGAGTGCCACATATGCGTTGCTGGCTTGAATATGGAACAGTTGGAAAATAATCAGGACCGATATAAAGGTACAAATCGCTCCGATCAGGTTGAGACGACCTGTCGATTTGTATCTCATGATTGCACCTCTTCGTCTGGTTCAGAGAAGAGCATTTCTTGGATAAAATCCCATAATGATTGCTGATACGCAGAGTTCAAGAGAATATCACTCTCAGAATTGTTGCCAGGAGCAGGGGAAGTGAGATCAATACCACGCCCGGGATAAGAAGGCAGCACCATATATGCAATATTATCGCCAGTGATTTTGATGTAGCCTAGTTTTTCTGCTCTTTTTTCCATGTTTCCATTGGAAACCAGCCAGGCTAATTGGGTATTCTCATTTGCCACTTGACGTTGCAGTTCTTCACGTTTGTCCATAAAGGAACGTATCTCCAAACCAGCTGCTGCTGCTTGAGCGCTGAAGACCAGATATAGTGCCAGAACGGTGCCCAGAGCAATCACCGGAAGTACATACAACCCCATTTTCTGAAGTTGTTTGCGACGTGGCGTTGTTTTGTATGCCTGGACAAGTTTCTTTTGCATAATGTCAACCGATTTTCTGTGCAACCCGTAACTTTGCACTGCGCGATCGGGGGTTTATTTTAATCTCATCTTCCGAAGCCAAGACAGGCTTTTTGGTGAGAACTTTCAAAGTTGCTTTATGTCCACAGATGCAGGTAGGCTGCTCAGGGGGGCAGATGCAGTCTCTGGATTCCTGCCGGAAAAACTCCTTTACTAAGCGATCTTCGAGTGAGTGGAAAGAGATCACTGCGATCCTCCCTTCGTCTTTTAGGCGATTGGCAGCCGAGCGGATGCCAATCTTGATGGTATGCAATTCATCATTCACAGCCATGCGCACAGCCTGAAAAGTGCGGGTGGCTGGGTGAATCTTGCCACGTTGACCGTGGTAAACCTGCATGACCACATCAGCTAACTGGATGGTGGTATGAAATGGTCGAGCTGCGCAAATGGCTCGGGCAATTGCATACGCTTTGGGTTCTTCACCATAATTTTGCAGTATGGATATCAGATCTGCTTCTTTCCACTGATTTACTACCTCCTGAGCGGTCAGTGGAGAAGCGATATCGAAACGCATATCCAACGGTCCCTCTTTAAGAAAAGAAAAACCACGTATAGCTTCGTCTACCTGCATGGATGATACTCCCAGGTCAAAAAGAGCGCCATCCAGTGCATCCCAACCCAATTCGCGCAAGGTCTGCTCAAGTTGGGTATAGGAACGATGAAAGAAATGGATATGATCAGAAAAAGAATTCAATCGTTCTTTGGCGATGGAGAGTGCCTCTTTATCGAGGTCAAAACTGATCAACTCTCCGTCAGGCTGGCAGGCTTTTAAAATTGCTTCGGCATGACCTCCTGCGCCCAGTGTAGCATCAAGGTAGCGTCCCTTGTTTTTCGGGTTAAGGTACGTCAGGACTTCCCGATTGAGTACTGGAACATGAGGATACAAGAGAGCGGGTTGCATCAAGACTCCTCAAAAGTAAGATTCAAGCACTCAAATTTTTTGTTCCTAAGATCAGGTTTCCGCATTTCATCTGATTTGTCACGCCATTGCGAAGAAGACCAGATCTCGAAGTAATCTCCTGCTCCGGTGATAACCACGTTTGTGTCTAAATTCACCATATCGCGCAGGTTTTGTGGGATTAAGATGCGTCCGGCTTTGTCAGACTCGACTAAAACTCCGAACGAGTAGATTAGATGGCGTAGGTCTCGTGTCGATGTATCAATGATGTTATTAGTACGAAGATTGTGAGATAATATATTGAAATTATGTTGGCTCATACACATCAAATTATCGTCAAATCCGAGGGTGATATAAGTACCTTCTGCGAGTTCATCACGAAAACGGGCAGGGATGGTCAATCTCCCTTTTTCATCTATGGTGTGTTCGTACTGCCCGAAGAACATGTGTTCTACCTCTTGGAATAGCCAGAACGCCGGCACATTACCGGCGCTCCACTTTCACCCATTTTTCTCCACTTGTTCCCACATTATAACTAATTTTGGGGAGCAATACAAGCTATGTCAACCAATTTTGGGGTATTAATTTTTCTCTAATAAAGGAGGATTCTAGCGATGTTTTTCGATATGCCATTGGAGGAATTGGAAAGATATCGTCCCGAACGGGATGAACCGGCTGATTTCTGGGATTTTTGGCAATGCACTTTGGATGAGAATAAGCGATTTCCTATCGCTCTCGAACTTGAGATAGTTGACTATGGAATTGACCTATTTGAAACATTGGATGTAACATTTGCGGGGTATAAGGGGCAACCAGTAAAAGCCTGGTTCATCAAACCAAAGAATACCTTGAAAGGTTTGCCCTGTGTGGTCCAATATATCGGTTATGGGGGTGGGCGAGGTTTCCCTATTGACTGGCTGCTTTGGCCGAGTGCTGGCTTTGCCACTCTGGTGATGGATACTCGTGGGCAGGGAGGTACCTGGCTGCAGGGTGATACTCCCGATCTGTCAGAAGCAGGTTCGAGCCCGCATATCCCCGGGTCTATGACGGATGGAATACTACAGCATGATCAGTATTACTACCGGCGTGTCTTTAGTGATGCGGTAAGAGCACTGGAAGCTGCCCGTAACTTACCCGGGGTCGATCCTGAGAAGATGGTAATAAGCGGGAAAAGCCAGGGCGGAGGCATCACCCTGGCAGTGAGTGGTCTGGATGAGCACATACAAGCTGTTATGGCGGATGTGCCATTTCTATGTCATTTCAAGCGGGCAGTGGCGATCACCGATGCTGCACCTTATAGTGAGATTGGGCGTTACTGTAAAACGCATCGTGATAAGACCGAACAAGTATTTAGAACGCTGAGTTATTTTGACGGGATGAATTTCGTGACCAGAGCGAATGCTCCGGCATTATTCAGTGTAGGGCTGATGGATACAATCTGCCCACCTTCTACTATCTATGGAGTTTTCAACCATTATCATGGTGAAAAGACCATACACCATTATATGTTTAACGAACATGATGGTGGAGGTTCGCACCATGATCTGAAGAAGATCGCATTCATGAATAAATTATTTAAATGAAAAGAGGCGATTTACATTTTGAAATCGCCCCTTTATTTTTATCTATCCAGAAGAAATTTTATTCAAAGCAGGGAGAGGGTTGGATGCTGCTGGCGCGATTTCCGCAGAAGGCAGAACTGCTGCTGAGCCGTCCGGTGAATTCATCTTCAGTTGAGTCGATGTACATATAGAAATCGCCCGAAGTGCCGTCAGTGTTCTCCCATGTTCCGATGATGGATCCACCATCTTCCTGGATCATTCCGATGAAGGAAATGGAATTGTGATTAGTAACAACGGTGGTTCCGCTGATCTTATCTCCCTGTACCAGGAAATTAATGGTATAGGCTTTACTTGAGTTGCCCATCCATATCTTCCATTCGCCGTCCCAATCCACATTCTTGGTCACAACTGTGGTCGGTGCGATGGTGGAGGTGCTGACCGCCTTTTCTTCCTCGGCTGCAGCAGCTTCCGTATTGGTGGCAGCGGGTGGCAGGGTGGGGATCACTATTTCTTCCTGTTGAGTCTGGAAAAAGGGAAAACTGCAAGCCATCGAGATGATCGCCAGGCAGCTGATGCAAATGATCGCAAGATTGATGGGCTTTCTCATGGTGTTCCTCCTAATATATACATCCTTATTGTATGTTAAACGTCAAAAAATTCAATAAGGTTCCTTATTAACTATACAACATAATTCTAAACCTAAATCAAGCAGAATAAAAATTCTTCATTTACATTTATCCTAGATAATAAATGTGGTAGAATCGGTTGCGCGATGGAGATACCATCACAATAGAGATCTTGCTTGGTTGGAAGTGCCTTGCTGGTTTCAGAAGGCGCTTTTTTTATTGTATATAGGAGAAAATAATGGCATTACATTTTAAAGATTTTGGTCTGGATGGGCAATATCTCCAGGCTGTCGAGCAACTCGGGTTTAGGGAACCCACACCTATTCAACAATCTGTTATCCCTCTTTTGTTGGATGGAAATGACGTGATTGGTCAAGCCCAAACCGGTACTGGTAAAACGGCTGCGTTTGTATTGCCGTTGCTTCAGCAAATCCGAACTGGTAGAGGATTTATCCAGGCGTTGATCCTGGCTCCCACACGCGAATTAACGATTCAAATTGCCAAAGAAATCGAACGGATTGCGAAATTCTCCCCGATAAAAATTGTAACAGTCTACGGCGGGCAATCTTATGATGTTCAAATTCGTGAGCTAAAAAAGGGGACGGATATTGTTGTAGCAACTACAGGCAGGCTGATCGATCTGATCCACAAAAAGGTCATCAAATTGGACCAGGTTCAATTTCTTGTACTGGATGAGGCTGATGAAATGCTTGAAATGGGCTTTGTGGAGGATATCGAGGAAATACTCAAGAATCTACCTAATGTGGAACAGAAAGCATTATTTTCAGCGACCATGCCAAAAACGGTGCGCGCGCTGGCTGACAAATATATGGTACATCCACAAGAGATCATGATCAATCCTTCCAATGAAACATTGGATGAGATCGACCAGCGTTGTTATTTTGTGCGCAATGAAAAAAAATATACGACACTTTTAAAAGTGCTTGAAATGGATGAAGTCCAAAGTGCTTTGATCTTTGTGCGTACCAAGCAACGTGCTCAAGATCTGGCAGATGATCTGCTGGCCGATGGATATTCTGCCCGTGCGATGCACGGCGATTTGAGTCAGAAACAGCGTGAGGTAACGTTGATGAGTTTCAGAAAACATCAGATTACTTTAATGGTAGCCACGGATGTGGCAGCACGCGGGTTGGATATCAAAAACGTCTCCCATGTTTTTAATTATGATATGCCTGCAGATCCGGAAGATTACATTCATCGAATTGGTAGAACCGGTAGAGCTGGGAGGAAAGGCTCTGCTGTTACTTTCTTTACAAAAAAAGAAGGAAGAATGCTCAACCAAATTGAATCCTTCAGCCATCAAAAAATTCAAGAATTCGCTGTTCCTTCGCAGGCAGAGATCCAGGCGAAGAGAGATGCAGCATTTCTGCAAAAATTGACCGATCAGATAAAACACGGTGATATGAAACATGAACAAATACTGGTTGAGCAATTGATGGAAATGGATCACGAAGCCATGGATATTGCAGCAGCGGCTATTCGTCTGGCGCGCAGCAATGAATCTCCGATCTCGGAAGCCAAGCATCAAAAAGAGAGTAATGTTGCTACAGATGGTATTTCACGATCTCGTCATTCCGAATCTAAATTTGATGAACCGGTCAAGATGAATTCACGCGCTACCTATAAGAATCCATTCAGTGATTACCATATCCATGAACAGGAAAATGGCATGGTGTGTGTGAAGATGAATCTGGGAAAGAAACAGGGTATCCGGCCGGGAGATGTGGTGGGGACTATTACCGGAGAGACAGGTGTGCCTGGAAAGACCATTGGAAAGATCCATATTTTCAATGATCATACTCTAGTTGATATTTCAGAAAATCATGTACAGAAGATTCTTAAAAACAGCAATGGTCAGTACAAACTGCGGGGAGTTCCAGTGCGACTGACCAAAGCCAATTAGTTGAACAAAATTATAAAAACAAAAGAGCAGTAGTCTTAAGACAGTTGAGCGTGCTCTTTCTTTTTTAACTCTGCTTTCACTTCTTCAGCTGGTTTAAGAGGGATGATTTGCTCATGACAGGGTTCCTTGGTGCGATCAACACGCCAGTAGTACAAGACTTCCTTGTCAATGGGCGTTGCTTCAAATTCGTGAAGATATTGCAAGAGCAATTGCGCTGATCTTACCATGATGTAAGTGCAGCGAGAAATATCAGGATCAATTGCAGGCTGGTCTTTAAGGGAAGTACAGTTGGACGTGCCAAACTCATTCAGGAAGCGCTGCCAAAACCCTCTGGCGATGGCGGCATCATAACGGGCATCCCCACGTACCTCTGTACGCCCATATAAGGCACCGATCAACAGCAAACCAATGGTTAAGCCACCGCAGTGACTGCTCATGGATTCTGCCATGCCGCCATGCAGTGTGGCAGTCATACGCAAAATGGTGGGGGTTAATGCTTTTTGGGGCAAGAGATAAGACCAGAGCCCCCGCACCAATGTTTCGGAACAGTGGTAACCCTTATTATGAAGTGCAATAATCTCCTCCCTGATCTTTTTCATGGTGATTTCGTCGTTCGCGTAGGTTGACATGATTTATTCCTTTTTTATATGATCTGTTTGCTGATTAATTCCTGCTTGATATGTGCCAGGTCGCTTTCGTTCATGGCACCGAAGGGTGTTCTGGGTATTCCACAATTGACTCCACGCATTTGAAGGATGGCATAGCTGGCTTCCATCTTGGAATACTGCCGCATCAACTGGCGGATGAAAAAGATGATCGTTTGGATATGCAAGATCTCCTCCTGAAAATCCGATTCCAGCGCTTTGAAGAGCGCATTGACCAGTTCTGGAAAAACGTTTGATAAACCGGAAATGCACCCGCGAATTCCGATCTCATGTGCCGGGACGAGAATTGCTTCCGTACCAACCAGGTAATCACAACGAGTTGGTGGGATAGATTGCATGCGTTTCTGCATGGCGTCTAGTTTACCGCTGGTATCTTTTACACCACACACCCCGAGTTCGATCAATTTCTCGAAGAGTTCCAGGCTGACCTCATGATGGATGTAGGATGGATAGTCATATAGATAGACGGGAAGATCAGTACTTTCAAGCAATGATCTAAAATGATAGAGAATCGCATTATTAGTATGCGGATAATAATAAGGAAGCACGGCTGCCAGGGCATGAGCGCCATGCTGCTGTGCATGTTGCGCTAAATCGATAGTTGACGCAGTGCTGGTGGTTCCAACGTGCGCGATAACCAGTCTGTGCAATTCTGTATTTTGAAATGATACCAATTCCAGCATTTGCTTGCGTTGGGGGATCTCCATCATCATACCGGAACCGAAACTGCCACAAACAAAAAAACCATTCACGTGTGGAGTCAGAAATTTCAAGAATGAGGGGAGAAGGGATTCGGCGATATCCCCATTCGGTAGGAAGGGGGTCAGGACAGGTGTGACAATACCTTTAATATGTTCCATCAATTCCTCGATACTAGTAAACAATTCCAAAATTTCATTAATGATACAGCATAAATGATCCAAAGAGGGTTTTTCGGTGAAATGCACATTCTTGCAAAATAAGACCATGCAGATCAAGCAGTCTATGATATTATCTCAACGGAATGATTGTTCCGCATGAAATACAAAGATCATTTTAAAATTAACAGTATAAACGGAGCGATGAACATGAGAAAAGTGTGGATCGATACAGATCCGGGTATTGATGATACGTATGCCATTGCCATGCTGCTGGCGGATGCAAATATCGATATTGTGGGTGTTTCCAGCGTTTTCGGAAATGTCACGGTGGAAAAGACTACCTATAATGCCAAGGTATTAATGGAAGCGGCCGGGCTGAATAAGTTACCACTGGCTCGTGGCGCCAACCTGCCATTGCATGTGCCACTGGATACCTCTCCTTTTGTGCATGGCGCAAATGGGCTGGGGGATATGCCATTGCCAGAAGTGCATATGCCCGAATGGGCCGTGCGTGCTCCCCAAGCCATTATCGATATTATCCAGAAATACCCGCATGAGATTACCCTTTTACCGATCGGTCCTTTGACGAATATCGCCATGGCTTACTTGATCGAACCTTCCATTGTGGACCTGGTAAAAGAGGTGGTGATCATGGGTGGGGCGGTGCACTGCTCTGGCAATATCACTCCTGCGGCAGAGGCAAATTTCTTCCATGATCCGCATGCCGCTCAACTAGTGATAAGCGCCGGCTGGAATGTGGTGCTAGCAGGATTGGATGTATGTGACAAAGGACGTATTCCCCAAGCTCTATTAGAACAGATTGGAAATGGAAGGAGCCCGTTGGCACCTTATATGAAGGGAGCGCTGCCATTCTTCAGGCATTTCTTGGAACTTTTTGCCATGAAAGACGAAGCCAGTTTGCCGGATACTATGGCAGCAGCGTATTTGTTGAACCCGGAGCTGTTTACTATCGAATCTACCCCGTTGTATATTGAAACTGAAGGCGCTTGCATGGGGCAGTCGCTGGCAGTGCCACGTGGAAAATGGTATGAAGACCCCGGCAGTCAGGCACGCTATGATGCCGATAACCATCTGGGAATGGTGGATGTACTGGTGGATGTGGATGTGGTGAAATTTCTGGACCTGATGAGAGACCTGCTAATCTAATTTCAGGACGTTCTTATTGAAAATGATTCTGGAAATACTCTCGCAGTCGCTGATTTAGAGAAGCGATGTCTTTTTCTGATCCACGCGGTGCCAGTGGCCATTCATCTACTTTGCAGCCCCAATATTCTCGTGGAGCATCGGGATACCTGCCGATAACGTGGACATGCACATGAGGAACACCATCTCCGATCACGAAAGAATAAACATGCACCATTCCCATCACATGCATCAGCGCTTCAGCACTATATTTGGTGTAGAGCCCAATAGCATGTGCTTCTTGCTCGGTCAAGTCAGATAGTTCCGGGATATGCCGGAGTGTTTCAATGAAAATGTGTCCCAAATAGTGATCTTTTTCATTCCCAAAGGGAAGAGCGTGAGCGATGAAGATCAGCTCATTCTCAAAAATAGGGCTGCCGGGAGTGATGATCTCTCCGCGATGCTTTTGACAAACCAGACAATTTTCATCAAAAACCGTGTCCATTTTTTAATTATATAAACTTTTTTTATGAGTCTTAACCTTTCTCTATTAAAGAAGAATATATATAATGAAAATGTAAGTATATTGAAAAGAAATAATCATTTCAGGAGGAAGCATTATGAAAGCATTGGTAATTTATGACTCGGTCTTTGGCAACACCGAGAAAGTCGCACAGGCAATCGGAAAAGCATTGGGTACCAAAAGTGTAACAGTAAAAAAGGTTACCGAGGTTGGGGATAGTGATTTGAAAGATGTGGATTGGATCATCACAGGTTCTCCCACACGTGCATTTCGTCCCAGTGAAGGGATGACTGCTTTCCTGAAGAAACTTGCCATGGGCAGTTTGAAGGGAATTAGAGCAGTGGTGTTCGATACACGCATTCCGTTAGAAACCATCAAATCCAAAGCTTTTCGCTTTATCGTATCCAAGGGCGGTTACGCTGCTCCAGCTATGGCGAAGGTATTGCAAACCAAGGGTGCTGAAGTGGTTGGGAAGCCAGAAGGATTCTTTGTGCTCGAATCAGAAGGTCCATTGGCAGAAGGGGAATTGGAACGTGCCGCAGCCTGGGTAAAATCAATAACCAAGAATCAGTAGCATCGCCCCCGATTCGATCATCTGAAAATGCCTGATTCATGATCGGAATATTTCAGGTCATTTGGAATTTAATGATAGATTATATTTTTCCACTGTGAGTTTCTTGATAGAATCATCGATTTACTTCGATAGTTATTGATAGGTTTACTTATGTAGGATTTGACCTGATCTATTGAGAAGGAGCTACGATGAAACGAATTCTACCGTTTGCAGCACTATGTATTGGATTTGCATTTGACTTCCTATTTTGGAAGAAGCCTTTAGGCATTTCCTGGGCAATTTTCTTGATTTTTAGCATACTAATTGGTTTTTCATTGCTACGTGCAAAGAAGATCAGTCCGGCGGGAAAGAATTTCTTTCTTTTTATTTCGATCATTTTCTTTAGTGTTATGTCGTTCTTACGTAAAGAACCACTGACCACTTTTCTGAATATCGGATTATCCATATTCTCTACGATCGTTTTGGTCATGACCTATAGCAGTGGCTTATGGAGTACATTCAATTTGAGGGATTATGGCGCGAACTTATTCCAATTAGTGGCTAGTATGGTTGTTCATCCACAGGATCAATCCATCAGTGCGGGATTTCAACCATCCTCCCCAAAATCCACACAAAAACGCAAAACCTGCCTTTCTGTTTTTCGCGGAATATTACTGGCTTTGCCAATCTTGTTCATCTTTGCTGTTCTTTTATCTTCTGCAGACCTGGTTTTTGCTCAAAAACTGGATAGTTTTTTTGCAAATTTCCAGTTGGAAAATATCGGGGAATATCTATTTAGAGGGTCATATATCCTGCTCATTGCTTATTTCTTTGTGGGTCTCATTCGCCATGTAATGCTTCGGAGTCAGCAGGATAAGAGGGCGAGTTTGGGAGATCCGTTAGTAAAACGATTCCTTGGTTTTACAGAAACTTCCATAGTGTTGGGAAGTGTCATTGCTCTTTTCAGTGTTTTTGTGGTCATCCAGTTTCAATACTTGTTCTTTGGACAGAGCAATATCTCCCTTAGCGGATTTACCTATTCCGAATATGCCCGGCGCGGATTTGGCGAATTGGTAGCGGTGGCTGTTTTCAGTCTGCTGTTACTCCAGAGTTTGAGCGCGATCACGAAACGTGAGACAAAACAGCAAAAGAAGATCTTCTCGGGATTGATCACAGGATTGGTCATCACCGTATTGGTCATACTGGTGTCTGCCTTCCAACGGCTCCTTTTGTATGAATCAGCCTATGGCTTCTCACAACTGCGCACCTACGCCCACGTATTTATGCTCTGGTTGGGTATTTTGTTGGCGGCGGTAGTGATATTTGAGATATTGGAGCGCCCACGTTTTGTTACCAATCTGGCACTGGCTGTATTGATCGGATTTACGGCAACGCTCAATTGTATGAATGTGGATGCATTTATTGCCCATCAGAATGTCAAACGGGCTGTTCAGGGTGAGGGACTGGATGTTGCATATCTGGCATCGTTAACAGATGATGCCATACCAGGGTTGGTGCGAATTTACTCTTCTACAGAAACCTCTTCTGCGATCCGAGATGAGGTCGGCGTAGCACTGGTTTGCCATATTGCACTGAAAGAGATGGATAATTCTCAAATCAAACCATGGCAGTCATTCCATTTATCAACATGGCGTGCTGACCAAGCTGTGGCAAAAATCCAGAAAAATTTAGCAGGTTATCATATCAGAGAAGAATCTTGGCAAATCTTTGTGACAACACCGAACGGATTGGAGTATTCGTGCCGGGAACCGGCATTGTTTGATTGAAACCTAATCAGCTAGGTCTATTAGTCATAAGTATAGCATCTGCGGGCGGTACTGTAGCGCTTCTGCCAGATGAACACTGTCGATTTGTTCTTTGCTCGCCAGATCAGCGATGGTGCGTGCCAATTTTAGAATGCGGAAGTAAGCACGCGCGGTGAGCTGCATCTGGCGCATGGCGGATTCCATCAATTTACGACTTTCTTCATCTAGCACACAGTATCTTCTGGTATCGACATTTTTCATATCCGCATTGGAAAAAATCTTTTCATGATGGTCATTTCCGTCATGAATACGAAAACGCTCCTGCTGAAGCAGGCGGGCAGTCTCGACCCGTGTGCGGATGACCATAGATGATTCTCCCAGGCGATCATCGCTCAATTTTTGATATTCCACTCTGGGAACCTGAATATGAATATCAATACGGTCGAGCAGTGGTCCGGAAATACGTTTTTGATACTTGGTGATATTGGAAGGAGAACAGGTGCAGGGATGAGAGGGATCGCCATAATATCCACAGGGGCAGGGATTCATGGCTGCTACCAGTTGAAAATTAGCCGGGAAGGTAAGCGAGCCGCGTGCCCGGCTGATGGTGACCACCTTATCCTCCAGTGGCTGGCGAAGCACCTCCAGCACTTGTTTACTGAACTCCGGCAGTTCATCCAGGAAGAGCACACCGCGATGTGCCAGGGATATCTCACCGGGGTGTGGCCAATTGCCGCCGCCGACCAAACCAGCGTGCGAGATGGTGTGGTGGGGAGCACGGAATGGTCGTGTCTGGATCAGGGGGATATCCCTGGGAAGCAAATCTGCCACGGAATAGATGCGGGTCACATCCAGAGATTCCCGGATGGTCATAGAGGGTAGGATGGCAGGCAGGGCACGTGCCAGCAGAGTTTTACCCGCCCCGGGAGGACCGATCATCAAGATGTTATGCCCTCCGGCAGCGGCAATCTCCAGGGCGCGTTTAACATGTTCTTGCCCCTTGATCTCTCGAAAATCTGTCAACTGCCAGGCAGGGTCAGTGGTATTCTGCGTTTTTTTCTGTAAAGGGATGTCGGAAGAGCCATTCAGGAAAGAGCATAACTGTGCCAGATCCCGGATGGGAACGACCTGCAACCCCGGGATTAGCGCTGCTTCAGCGGCATCTGCTTGCGGGACGAAGACGCGTCGAAACCCTTTTTCCAACGCCATGGCTGCCATGGGTAACACACCACATACATGCCGGACTGAACCATCCAGCGATAGTTCTCCGATCACCAGCACATCTGTCAGCGTGGCAAGCGGAATCTGGTCAGATGCCGCCAAGATGCCTACCGCAATCGGTAGATCGTAAGAAGGACCCTCTTTGCGGACTGACGCCGGTGCCAAGTTAACACGGACATGTTTTCTGGGAAAAATAAGCCCGGAATTCTTGATGGCTGATTGGACGCGTTCCCGGCTTTCCTGAACAGCCGTATCAGGCAGCCCAACGATGATTACCCCTGGTAATCCATTCGCTAAGTCTACTTCGACTTCAACGATTACTCCATCCAGCCCTTGGATGGCACATGCAAAAATACGTGCCAACATAGGTTAAGTGTAATGGAGAGGGTTGGTAAAAGTCAATAAAAAGTTGATTATTTTTTTACATGATTGAAGTATTTATTTTAAAGTAATAATATATAGATATAACAGACCGAATAAATAGAATTTATAAATAGAAATTTTATCGTCTTTACTTCAAAAAAATACATCAGCATGAGATCGGTACTTTTTCAAATACATGAAATGGTACCAGGATCAGAAAATATTGACCATTAATTATTGAATATACTTAGAGGTAGCTATGCAGGATGAGGTTCTATGCTGTATGTAGATATTTTCAACAACGGGGCGTTATTATTGATTCTAGGCATCCTGCAGAGTTTTATTCAACATCAATGGATCCGTGATTCTTTTTGGGGTCAGGTAGTGCGTGGGGGGGTGTTTGGAGTAGTGGCAGTGGCAGCCATGCTCAATCCATTCACTTTCAGCCCAGGCGTGATCTTTGACGGACGCTCAGTGATTCTCAGTATTGGCGGATTATTTGGCGGCCCTATCGTTGCAGCGATAGCGGCTACGATCGCAACTGTTTATCGGATCTTTCTGGGCGGTGGCGGAATGCTAACCGGTGTCGGTTCCATTGTCATCGCTACGGTGGGTGGAATTTTTTATCGACATTACATTAAAGCGAATATCAAAGCGCTTAAATTTTGGAAATTATTACTATTTGGTCTTTGTATCCACACGATTTTGATGATATGGTTCGTCACGTTACCGGACGGGATCTTTTTCCAGGTTCTGCGAGAAATTGCTATCGCTTTTCTGACCATATTTCCAATTGCCACTGCAATCTTGGGTAGTGTTATTTTCAATCAAGAGTTGCGTTTTATAGCTGAAGAACAATCACGTATTAATGCTCAAAAATACCGCACTTTGCTTGAGACCGCCCCTGATATCATTCTCACTCTTGATCCACAGGGGATCATCTATTTTATCAATCACATCCCGGAGTGGTTCAAAGGGTCGAGCATCGCAACCGCCAACATCTATGATTTTCTAAAGATGGATCATGGTGAACAATTCAAGAGCATGTTATTGGAAGTGTTCAATACTGCACAAAACCAATTTGGTCAATTCTTATTAACTTCTCCGGAAGGAAAGAAAATATGGTATGCCGTCAGCCTGGGCTATATGGAAGATGAAGAGCATGAAAAACGCGCCATCATGGTTGCCAGTGATATCAGCCAACAAATGGATGATTATCATACTATCCAACAACGGAACAAAGAAATCGAGACCCTTTACGAAATCAACCAATTAATCGGAAGCTCTTTGGATCTGGAGAAGATCTATGATTCATTCTATAGGCGTATCAGTGAAATTATGGAATGCGATAGCATGATGATCTCCTCCTTCAACCCTGTTCAAAAATTGATACATTGCGAGTACTGTTGCCTCGAAGACAAGAAAATTCCCATATCCGATTTTCCAGCACTTCCTTTAGAGAAAAAAGGAAAAGGGCTACAAAGTCAGGTGATCCATAGTGGGAAAGCAATCATTATTAACGATGCACAAACTCAAGCCAGTAGGGCTGAACATGCTTACAACTTTGATGAAAACGGCAATTTATATAAACTGGGTGAAATTCCAGAAAAAGAAGAGAACTTCGCTAATTCGGGAATTCTGGTTCCGATCGTGCTAAATAATAACGTAGTAGGTGTGATCCAGGTATACAGTTTTCAAAGAAATGCATATGGAGAGCAAGACCTACATATCCTGCAAGCGCTGGCTGCCCAGATCGCTGTTGCCAGTAATAATGCCAGGTTGTATAAGGAATTACAGGTAAGCAATACGCAACTTCAACAAGCTTATGATAAAACGCTAGAAGGGTGGAGCACAGCACTGCAAATGCGTGAGAAAGAAACCGCCGGTCATACCCGCCGGGTAGCGGAATTGACGATGGAACTGGCAGATCAACTGGGAATAACAAAAGAGGAAAAAGTTCATTTATGGCGAGGAGCATTGCTACATGATATTGGTAAATTGGTTTTACCGGATGAAATCCTGCATAAAGCAGGTGCTCTTGATGATGATGAATGGGTAATCATTAAAAATCATCCGGTATATGCATATGAATGGTTAAGCCCGATAGAATATTTAGAACCCGCCCTGGTTGTTCCATACTATCATCACGAACACTGGGATGGATCGGGCTATCCCAAAGGATTGAAAGGCGAACAGATTCCATTATTTGCCAGATTATTTGCCATCGTGGATGTTTATGATGCCCTCTCGTCGGATCGCCCCTACCGTAAAGCATGGCCCCAGCAGAAAGTATTGGATTATTTGCGCGAGCAAGCAGGTGGCCATTTCGATCCGGAGATCGTGGAAGTTTTTCTTAAATTGATGAAACCATAAATGATCATGAGAATTTATTTCATCCATTCATTCCGATGAGCGAAACCAGCGATCAGATAGATGAAGCCCATGGCAGCGATCCCCAGAAAGCCGGCATTATCCAGTGTCAACCACAAAGAAACGCCTACTGGGAAAAAGCAAATCCCAAGGATGAATAGACTGCGATAATCCGTTTGAGTTGGCTCTTCTTTTTTTTCTTTCCTGGCAGCAATAAAAATCAAAACTCCCAGCAAGATAATTCCAACCACAAATAAACCCGCAACAAAAATTTCAGAAAACTGCACGAATTCTCCTTATTTGTAAAGTAATCAACACTAAAGTATATGGATGTATTGTCCCTTCACAAGGCGATGAGTGACCCATTTCGATATTGGACGGATGATGGTCTTCGGAAACACACTTGATTCACAAAAACATGCCTGGAACTTGCGTTTTCGAAACTTTTCAGTATAATCAGTAAGCAGCGCACTGCTAGAGAGGAAATGCGCTGGTTTTTCTTAAACCTTATTATCAAATCTTAAATCTTTTTCACACCTGGGAGGGTATATGAAAACAAAGGATCCAACCTTCTGGAATAAAATCTGTATTTGTTTATGGAATCTAAATTTTCTAGGTTTGGGGTATTTACTAACCAAACAGAAACGGCGCTGGCAAATTGCGATTGGGGCAAATTTTATAATTTTGGTCATGGCATATTTTCTCAACGCTTCTAAACTTCCCTGGTTATGGGGAACACTGTTCTTGCTTGATTTTGCCGCAATGGCGGTTGATCTATGGTTCATCCTAAAGAAGGATGAAACCAATCTTGCAGGATTATTCAAGAACAACATTACCATTTTACTCATTGCCACCCTTGCAGTGAATGTTCTTTTCGGAGCTGGTTTTTTTCTATATAGGTGGATGGGGGAAAATCTTTATCAGCAGGGTGAACTGGCTTATCAGAAGAATGATCTGAAAGCGGCTTTTGAGAATTTCTATTCTGTTTCCTATTTATACCGACATTCCTTGAATTCTTCAGTGCTGGATGCGCAGGATGTGATGGGAGAAGTCAGTTTGATTATCGATAGCCAGAATCGAGTGCAGGCGGGAGATTATGTTGCGGCTTCGGAGATGGTAGAAAAATTCGAAGAATTGTATCCTGATTCACCCAAAATCGCGAAGGTGAAAAATATAGGGATTGATGCCTATATTGGCGCTGCCAAACAGCTTACTGATTCTGCAGATTATGAAGGCAGCCTTGAAAAAATTGAGACAGTTAAAAAGATACTGCCCGTTCAGGCTGAAGAACGGAAAGCCGAGATTGATGAGGTGCTGGCTGCCAATTATCTGGCTTGGGGCGAAAGCGCATACCAACAACAAAATTATGAGATTTCAATTGAAAAATTTGAGATTGTCACTTCAGAGTTTGTTGAAACCGTATCTCTGGAAGATGCCTATGCGGGGGCAGCCCTGTCGCATTTTGATTATGCTACCGAGTTAGAAGAATCGCAGCAATACGATCTCTCCTGGGAGCATTATTCGCTTGTTCTGGAGAATTACAGGGATTCAGAAGAATATCCGCTGGCAGTAACACAGGTTGCTTCCATGCTTTTCGATTGGGGGAAAAACCTTGCATCGCAAGATCATTTCTTGCTGGCATTGGAAAAATTTGATCTGATTGCCGAATACAGCGATGAATCAACCCTTCTTGCTCAGGCGGATGAAGAAAAAGAAACCACTATTCTGTTACTCGCCAATGATAGCGGAGAAGACGGGCAAAGTGTTTTATCTGATGCTAAATTTCACGCTTGTGCAGGTGAAGTTGTAACCGATCCATCCGTTGGAATATTTGAAGATGAAACGAAGAAGGCTTTGGCTTGCTCAACCTACAGCGTCACAATTCCTGAAGATTTGATTGCCGATAAACCAGGCAATCTCTATTATGTTATCGATCGTTATGATGATGAACGGCGCGTACAAAGCTGTGATTACGTCACGTCGTATGATCGGCGCACATTGGAACGCTGGCAG
>JAAZNC010000050.1 GCA_012798455.1 Chloroflexota bacterium
AACCATTTTCCCTTGAAATCACCTGGAATGTTCATCTTTCCATGTGTCGTTTGTACGCTCATCTCTGGAAAATCATCTCCCAATAACGGCATATTAAACTTTGTTTCTTCCATTTTTCTCTCCTTTTTTGTTTTGTTTATTTTGGTCAACATTCTTCGTGCTTCTTATAGGACATCGCATCATTCAACATCCCGTGCACTCGTCTCAAATAATTTCCAACCCTTCCTGACAATCGGGGCAATAACCATAATAGGTAATATGGCGCTTGATGATCCGGAAACCCAACAACTCCTTCTCGTAAAAATTCGAATCATGCCGGTCTCTGATAATATCCACAATGCGGTGGCAGCAGATGCAGTACAAATGGTCGTGGGGTTCAGTATTCGGATCATAATGCACCGCATCATCCCCCACAATACTGACTGCATCGATCATGCCCAATTCTTCGAGAATGTTCAGGGTGTTATAAACCGTCGCCAGGGAAACATCCGGCATTCTGGCTTCCAGTTCTGTATAGATCTCTTCCGCTTTGGGGTGGTTCTCGTTATTGACAAGAATGCTGAAAACTTCCCGGCGCTGCGGGGTGATCTTGTACCTCTGTTCTTGAAACTTTTCGACTACTTCTTCTACATTTTTCATAATATTTAGAATATTTCTTTATTTATAATTATTCTAAATTATATTGCAAGGAATGTCAAGAGGGAATTTGAAATTTCATGAAAATCACGACATCGGAATACCCCTGCCCTCTTTTAATAGCATCTTTCCTCACCAACCGGGATGGATGTAAAATTAATAGAAATACCAGGTCAAAGAATCCAAGCGAGGTTACCATGTCCCAATATGAATACAAAGTAATCAAGATCCCTCTCAATCAACAAGGATATTACTGCAGCTTCATGGCTTGTTTTGGCTGGCAGGTGCAGAACATGCAGGAAAGTGTGGACCGGGTAGTTAACCGCTCAATGGGATTCTCGCACAATACCAATAGTGGCAGTTTCAATGCAAGTACCTATTTTCATCCGCACACCAACAGTGCGCATACTTACGGGTACTCGCGAAACTATGGTTGGGGCAGCCAGATGAATACGGAGGTCACGGACGTGCAGACCAGCTTAACCGTCACCTTCTTCCGTGATGCAGACATTCCCTATCGCGGTGAACTGGTCGATATCGAAAGGCGTTTTATCGCCGCCACCCCCGCTTATTTGAATCGCTGCAAGCAAAAAAACAGAAAAGATGAAGAGCAATGGCCGGAACGGAGGGCAGTACAAGCCTGCGCCAATGACGGAAGAGCTGTGCTTGCTCGCAGTCGACAGCGAGCGAAGAATCAGGTCATCACGCAACAAAAAGTATCGACCCAAACCAGCACAAACACCAGCGCTCAAGAACAGCCGGATGCACAGATCCCATCCGAGCCACCCACTGCGGTTATCCGCGAAACGGAAGTGACACACAACGTGTTCCAGTCCAACCAGCCGGGTTTGCAGATCAGGCTGAACTTCAACATCAAGAACCGCAAAGGGATTCAGGGACGCGCGGTGGCATATTTCTTCGATGAGAACCACCAACCATTGCAGGATGTCAACCAGCGCTTCAAAACCGCCAACGGCAAGGTTTCGATCGGCTCCACCTTCCGCCCCAATTTCGAGGATTGCTACTACAACAACTACATCCTGTTCCTGCCGTATGTTGAATT
>JAAZNC010000001.1 GCA_012798455.1 Chloroflexota bacterium
AAATAAGCGATCCATAACACTTCGTTATCACGCACCAGCATGATGATGGTGCTGCTGATGTTGGTGCTGAAAGCGAATTGTGCCAGCTCTTTAATAGGGGGAAGATATGACAGGGGGGTTTTGAACCAACCCCGACCAAGGGTTTTCCTTAGCGCTTTGAAACCGATCAGGGAAGTTCCGATGCCAAGCACGAATTTACCAGCCATGTAGGCGATCACAATTTCAAGCAACCCGCCATGGATGAGATATGCCCAAACGATGATGGTGGCAGTGAATAAATTACTAATAAAATTGATAACTGCCTGCACGCGGAATTGCCCGTTCACCTGCAGTACCCCAGTGGTGGTTTCCATCACCAGATTTGCCAGAATGATGGTGCCATAAAGGATGAATTGAGGTGCCAGGCTGGGGTCATCTGCCATGGTGCGTGCTGCATAAGGTGCAAAGATGGCACAAAAACCGAATGACAGCAGGGCGGTCACTGATTCAGCGAACAAAGATGCCTTAACGATAGCCGCCGCACGCTCTTTCTGGTTGGTTTCCATCGCTTCCCCGTAATATTTCACCACTAACTCGTTCATGCGAAATGAGAATAAGCGATTGAGAGTGGATGCGAAAGTGGTGATGGTTCCAATGACACCAAACCCCATGATACCCAGTAACCGTCCGGTCAATACACTTTGAACGACACTGAAGACGTTACTGAACAAGAGATAACCTGAATTACGGATGACCTTCACGATCGTAAGGTCGTGCATCCAATTTTGCCAAACAGATTTCAGTGATTTCATTCTGTTGAAACCTGACTGGCCCAGGCATGTTCCTGCATGTACCAGTCAATAATTTGTGGGATACCTTCTTCCAGTGATACTTGTGGCTGCCAGTTGAGCACTTGTTTGGCTTTGCTTACATCCGCCCAACTGGCATTCATGTCTGCCGGATGGGCTGGTTGGTATTTAACAACGGCTTTCTTCCCCAGATGGGTTTCTATCATTCCAACCAGGTCATTAATGGAAATGGTCTGGTGTCCACCCAGATTGATGATCTCGTATCCCAGTGGCTTGAGAGCCTGGATGGTTCCCCGCGCGATATCATCCACATAAGTGAAACCACGCGTCTGGTTGCCATCACCAAAGATGGTGACAGGTTCACCTTCTGCGATCCATCTGGTAAAGCGGAACATGGACATTCCCGGTCGCCCGGCAGGTCCGTATACGGTGAAATAGCGTACCACGGTGATATCGATCCCGCTGAGATAGTGATAGCTATAAGCCAGGGTCTCGGCGGCTTTTTTACTGGCAGCGTAGGGCTGCAGTGGGTGGCTGGAATCAGCTGTTTCGGGTGTGGGGTAAGGCGCGTCATCTCCATAGATACTGGAGGTGGATGCCAGGATGAATTTAGGAATAGCATGTTGCTTGCAGATTTCAAGCAGGTTCAGGGTGCCGGTCAGGTTGGTGCTGTAATAAGCCCAGGGGTCCAATACAGAATCCCGCACACCGGCTTTGGCTGCCAGATTGATGATCCCATCCACTTTGGAAGATGAAGCGAAAATATCTTTGAGCGTTTGAAGGTCGCAGATATCTTTCTTGTGAAAACTGAAGTTGGGAAAATCCAACAATCTATCCAGCCGCCAGTCTTTCAAGCGCAGATCATAGACCGGATCAAAATTATCGATCCCGATCACGGAATGACCATCGCGCAGCAGGAATTCACATACCTTGGAGGCGATGAAACCCGCTGCACCGGTTACGAAATAATTACTCATTACAATTTCACCACTTTCGGGTTGTCTTTACCGGCATCCCCGGTGGCATTGCGTGCATCGAAAACTAGCTTGGCATCGCGTATGATGCTGGCGTAATCATATAGACTGTGGTTGGTGACGATCACCACACAATCAGCTTCCTTCACTGCTTTGTCAAAATCAGCTACTGATTGCATACGCAGTTCATCATGATTGATGGAGGGGATGAAGGGATCATGATACTGCACCTGAGCGCCTTTTTCTTGCAGCAGATGGATGATATCCAGCGCAGGTGATTCACGCAGATCGTCGATATCGGCTTTGTAAGCTATCCCTAGTACCAGGATCTTACTGCCGTTGATTGGTTTTTTATGGGTATTTAAAGTGTCTTGTATTTTGGTGACCGTAAAACGCGGCATAGTGGTGTTGATCTCGGAAGCCAGATTGATGAAGCGCGTGGAATAATTGAGCGTCTTCAATTTCCAGGATAGATAAAGCGGATCGATCGGAATGCAGTGCCCTCCCAAGCCTGGTCCGGGCTGGAATTTCATGAACCCGAAAGGTTTGGTGGAAGCGGCATCGATCACCTCCCAAATATCCACGCCCAAACGATCGCACATGATCGCCATTTCATTTACCAGTCCGATGTTGATCATGCGGAAAGTGTTTTCCAATAGCTTTGCCATTTCCGCCACTTCCGCTGATGAAACTGGCACAACCTTTTCTAGTGCCTGCCTGTACCAACTGCTGGTGACTTCCAGGCAGGCAGGGGTGATACCACCGATAACCTTGGGTGTGTTACGGGTGGTGTAATCAATGCGCCCGGGATCGACCCTTTCCGGTGAAAATGCAAGAAATAGGTTCTCTCCAACTTTGAGTGCATTATCTTCAGTGAGTTTGCTGAGGATCAGTTCGCGGGTGGTGCCCGGGTAAGTGGTAGATTCCAACACCACTGCCATGCCGGGGTGAACGTACTTTTTCAATGAATCTGCCACAGAGAATATAAAAGAAAGGTCAGGGTCACCGGTTTTGCGCAATGGCGTGGGAACGCAAATGCTAACTGCATCCAGGTTTTTGAGGGCTGTAAAATCATTGGTGGCTTTCAACTTCCCGGTGGAGGTCAGGATCTGGATGGTCTCATCCGGCACATCCAGTACGTAACTTTTTCCCTGTTCGAGACTTTTTATCTTGGATTCGATCGGATCGATGCCGGTAACTTCGAAACCTGCCTGTGCGAAAACAACCGCCAGAGGTAAGCCCACATAACCGAGCCCTAATACTCCGATACGCGCGCTTTTATTCTCAAACTTGGTGACCAGTTCTTTAACGTAGTTCATTTTTCCTCTTCTAGAAGAAACTTAATTGAGTGGGATCTTCGTGCTGGGTTTCTTCATCACTTTGTTGGGTCGTTTTTTGAATCTCTTCCGATTTCTTTGCTTGCAGGATCATATCTGGCAATTTTCTAAAATCAGTCATGATGGTGGGTTTCAAATTGGGTTGGTGCAGCCCTGCAGCGGGATGGTACATGGCGACGATCAGACGACCTTTCACCCAAGTGGCTTTACCGTGGATCAGGCTGATCTTAGCGTTGATAAAGTATTTTCCCATGGAATGCCTGCCGAGGGTGACGATCACCTTGGGTTTGATGGCAGCAATTTGCCGGTCAAGATAAGAGGCACAAGCTTCCAGCTCTTCTGGCATCGGATCGCGATTACCGGGAGGACGGCATTTGACCACATTGGTGATGAAAACATTTTCCCGTTTTAAATTTGCACTCGCCAGCAGTTCATCCAGGAATTTGCCAGCCTGACCGACAAAAGGAAGACCCTGTTCATTTTCATAATAGCCGGGTCCCTCTCCGATGAACATAACTTCCGCATTGATCGGTCCTTCACCGGGAACGGTATTTTTTCTACCTGCTGCCAGCGGGCAGCGCTGGCATTGTGCGATTTCAGCTCGAATTTCATCCAATGTGTTTTCAGCGGTCACGTTTAATCCTTTCTGCTAGAGTAATTTTACTTTGTTCTGCCGGTTTGTTCAGCAGGGTTCAATCGAGGTTAGGGATCGGATCAGCGGTGTGCAGGTAAATGGGTGCCAGGGTCATTGAGTCATCTGTGTGACCGCCAGCTAGTTTTTGCGCTGCGATCTCAGCCAAGTATGAAGCGCGGCGAACACTTAAGGATGGAGGATAAACATGTGCTTTTTTCCACTTTCTCCCTACCAGACGTCGTTCTTCGGCATTCATTTCGCCACAGATCAATGTGTCTGTTTCGATCTCTTCGCTCAGTTGTTGTGGAGAGGTCACGAAGATCTCACCATGGGTGATCCAACCTTCATCATATTGATAGCGACGGGCTGCCAGTTTACTGCGCCCGGCTTGCAAGACGCAGATCAGGGGCATGGATGCTGCAGGGATTGAAAAAGCCAGAACGTCCAAACTGGGCACGCCGATCAAAGCGGCATGATTTGCCAACGCCATTCCTTTGGCAAATGCCAATCCAATACGTAGGCTGGTGAAGGAACCCGGTCCGGTTGCGATGGCTATGGCTGGCAGGTCTTTCGCAACTATTCCACCATCATGCAAGATCTCAGCAACAGCCGGGGCTAGTTCGATGGTGTGGCGGCGGGTTGAACGCCATGTTTTTTCGAAAGGGAACACCTCGTTTTCAGAATCATATAGAGCCAGGCTCAGCCATTGCGTAGAGGTATCAATTGCTAGGATCATGTTAAGTCCGTAAAAATTTGTTTTCTTAATTGTATGACGATATTTTTATACTTTGCGCCAACTGGTTTGATCAGCAACATGCGTTGTAATTCGGTCAGATAGCTCAATTCGATCCACAGATATGTGTCGGGAAGGGCACTTAAAATATGTTTAGGCCATTCCACGATCAACGGTCCATTCTCAAGCAGATAGTCGATATCCAGATTTTCGGCTTCCAGCGCGTTTGCCAGGCGGTAAGCGTCTAGATGTGAGATCTGATTGCTATCCATGCGGCGGTAGTTATTGATGAGGACGAAAGTAGGGCTGGTTACCGGATCTGGAGAACCCCAACCCTGTGCAATGCCCTGTACCAGTGTGGTCTTACCAGCGCCCAGGTCGCCATGTAAACACAGCACATGCCCGATCTTTAAGAGTGTGCCAAGGCGTGCTCCCACCCGGCGGGTTTGATCGGGACTGCGACTGAGAAATTCGAGCGTGCTTTCATCGAGTATGGGCATTTCTTGATCCCTTGCTGTCTGCGATAAGGCAGTTTACGCGTTATCTTGATCAGGAGTAGCTTTGCGAAGGTTTTCTTTCATCTTTTTTTGAAGTTCCCGGCGGGTGAGCATAATGCGATGACCACATTTCAGACATTCCAAACCGATATCTGCGCCCAACCGTGTGACGACCCAGGTATTGCCACCGCATGGGTGATTTTTTCGCATGCGGATGATGTCACCTTTTTCCAGATCAAACAACATGCCAGCATTATATCGCATGATATAATCGCCTCACCAGTGAGAAATCCAACATGAACATTTTCAATATATCCCCGGCAGTTCTGATCCCTCGTCTTTTGGCATTGATCATATCGCTCACGTTTCATGAGTATTCGCACGCCTGGATGGCAGTAAAATTCGGCGATGAAACCCCACGTTGGGCGGGCAGATTGACCCTCAACCCTCTCAAACACCTTGATCCGATCGGTAGCTTGATGCTGCTATTGGTAGGTTTTGGCTGGGCAAAACCTGTTCCGGTCAATCCCTATACGCTTAAACGTAAACATCCGGCCGCGCTCATGGCGGTCGCACTTTCAGGACCGTTATCTAACTTTATACTGGCAGTGGTCACTGCCATACCATTACGATTCGCACTGGTGCAACCGATAGGAACAACCAGCTCGTTGCTCCCCAGCCTTTTTGAGTTCTTGTTATATTTCATGTATATCAACCTTGGGTTGATGCTTTTCAATTTGATTCCCATTCCACCGTTGGATGGTGAGGAGGTACTAGCTTTCTTGCTGCCGGCAAAGGCGGCTATGACCTATGAAAAACTGCGCCCGTATGGTTCATTTATTTTGTTGGGGTTTATTTTGATTGGTCAATTTTCCGGTTTTAATATCATCAACCAGATCCTTCAGCCGATCATGACCGGTATTGCAAAATTTTTGTTAGGAGTGTAGCATGACAACCAGGATCACAATATTGGGATTGGGAAAAACAGGTATCTCGATCGGTTTGTCGTTAGCGGGTGAGAAAAAAGGTATAACCCGTATTGGGTTCGACGAAGATAAGGAATTGATCAAGATTGCCAAGAAAGCCAAAGCATTTGATGAATATGCCACTAACATTGATGCAGCGGTCAGCCGGGCAGATATCGTTGCTCTAGATATTCCGGTCGATCGTCTGCGTACGGTTTTTGTTTCCATCGCGCCCAAGATGAAGAACAATAGCATCATCATCAACCTTGCCCCGTTGGCTTCCGCATCTGCCCGTTGGGCACAGGAATTACTGCCCGCAACGATCCATTTTATCAATATGATCCCGGCGTTGAATTATGACAGCTTGGATGATGTGCTGAAAGATCCCAAACAAGCACGTGCTGATTTGTTTGAGAAAAGCCTGATCTTCATTGCAGGTGATGCTAAGACCCGTCGCGAAGTGATCGATGTGGTAGTGGATTTCGCAGTGTTGTTGGGCGGCACACCTTACTTTGCAGATCCTGGTGAGGTAGACGGTCTAATCGCCAACGTCGTTTTGTTGCCACAGATTGTCGCTGCTGCCCTGGCCGGTTCGACCATGTTGCAGCCGGGTTGGGATGATAACCAACGTCTGGCAGGTAGCATCTATAACCTGGCGCTGAAACCGCTGGAACTGGTCAATGAGGCGGAGGATTATGGTATCAGCATTATGCAAAATCGCCATAACCTCCTGCCGGTGCTCGAGAAATATATCCAGGTTCTACAACGTTTGCAACACCTGGTGGAAAAAGAAGACAGCGAAGGGCTGAGCGATTTCTTGATAGACATCCTGTTGACCCGCAAAGAATGGCTCAACAAACGGAAGGAAGGCAAATGGAATTATGCTCTTTCCAGCAGCATTCCTTTAAAACAAGAGGCGTTCCGTCGTTTTTCAAGTTATTCTTCATAGTTCATTTATTACCATGAGTACTGTTTGATGGTATCCACGATCTCCCCCCGCGATGTAGTGCTTTCTGAGCTTCCGGATGCTGAACTGTTGGTCACTGCTCCCGGACGGGTCAATCTGATCGGTGAGCATGTTGATTACAACCAGGGTGTGGTCATGCCGGTGGCGATCAATAAACGAATATGGCTGGCGGTCAAATCTATCCCCGAACCGCTCTTGAAAATCTCCGCTCGCGATCTGGAAGAATCAGTAGAAATATCCCTGAATGATCTGGATGCAAAAATAGACATTCATAGCAATCCACTCCCGTTATGGAGCCTCTATCCGGCAGCGATCGCCTGGGTGTTGCGTGCACAGGCATATCCATTGAAGGGTATACAGGCGGTCATCGCTTCTGATCTGCCCATGTGTGCCGGGTTGAGCAGTTCGGCAGCCATCGAGTGTGCCTTCGCGTTGGCATTCCAAAACCTCAATGGTTGGAGTATGGAACGCATGCAAATAGCGCAGCTTTGTCAGCAAGCGGAAAATCATTATATTGGTGTGGATTGTGGTCTGATGGACCAGTTTGCTGTGCTGCATGGTGTGGCACGCTTTGCATTGTATTTCGATACCCTCACTCTGGAATGGCAGCCTATTCCCATACCGGCTGAGATGATGCTGGTGATTGCCAATTCAGGTAAGAAAAGGGAATTGGCAAGATCTGCCTATAACCAACGCCAGCAGGAATGCCGGCAGGTTGTCTCGGAACTTGCGAAATATGACCCTAACGTTCGTTCTTTGCGTGATATCAGTCTTCCGGAATTCAACCAGTATTCTTCGTTGATCGACCCGCTGCTGGCAAAACGCGCCCGGCACGTCGTGGAAGAGATCGACCGCGTTCAACAAGCTGCAGTTAGCTTGATGAAAGATGATCTCGTTCGCCTTGGAGAACTGATGAGAGCCGGTCATCATTCTTTGCGGGATCTGTATGAAGTGAGCTGCCCGGAATTGAATTTTCTAGTTGAAACGGCTTATACGTTAGCGGGTTGTGTGGGTGCACGTTTGACAGGAGCAGGATTTGGCGGTTGCACGGTCAATCTGGTACACAAATCAAAAACGCAGGCATTTTGTGAGCAATTAGAGGAATCTTACAAGAAAAAATTCTCCATCGAATTGAAAACCTACGTTTGCCAGGCAGATCGCGGCGCCTATACTGAGAAAAATAAAAAAAAGATCGACTAAGCGCTTTTATGTTCAATCCGTGAAAACCGGGAGATTTCCCAGTGCGATGATATCTTTCCAGTGCTGCGGGTCACCTTCGGTGAAGATGGCAGCCTGCAGGGTGATGGCTCCCCCCGCTTTTTCGATGATGGTGCGCATGCCTTCCAGGGTGGACCCGGTGCTGATGACATCATCCACGATGGCAATTTTTTTCCCTTTGATCAAAGCACGGTCTTTTTCATCCAGAATGAGCAATTGCGGTTTTCCTGTTGTAATAGAAAGTGTCTCTGCTTTGATGGCGTCTCCCATGTAGATCTTGTAATCTTTGCGCAAGACCACATAAGGTTTATGGGTTTCAAGCGATAATTGATGAGCCAGTGGAATGCTCTTGCTTTCAGCCGTCACCAGTACATCATAAGCTGTGGGATCCATTTTCTTGGCCAGTTCCCTGGCGCTGGCTTGCACCAGTTCGGTATCCCCCAGAATATTAAGGATGGCAATTTTAAAACCTGGCTTGACCTCAAAAAGACGCAAGTCTCTTTTTACACCGCTGATCTCAATGGGATGGGTTTTAGGTGATGGGCTCATGGCTTCCTCCTGAAGAATTGCTGTGCAAGAAGAGTGTATCACGGAATTGATTCCTATCATTCAAATTGAAAGAGAGCCAGTGATATCAGCCCTGGCCCTCTTATAAGGAGGAGAAGAAGAGAAGTCGCCCTTGAAACTATAATAGTGGAAGAAGCTATTTTTTGCTTGACGTTTGCCCAACTTCTACCCTACGCTTACCCTACGCTTAAATGGCAAATTTAAGGAAAAAGCATCCTTCTTTCCGCTATACTATATACGAAGGGGCAGATCCAAAAGAGAAGGAGGGCAGTACGACATCTTTCGGATCATCATTTCATGATGAAAGAGCGCGCTGAAAATATTTGTATGGCTTACATTGAAAATGACAACATTGGTTCTATCATGATCCTGGCGACGGGTAAGGGCGTGTCTCGCTGCACTTTTACTTCTCTGGGCATATTCGAACAACAATTACTCGAACAGGGAGACGGCGTCGAAGGGCAGGCAGCAACTATCTTGGCTGACGCGCTCAACCAGGTGAATGCCTATCTGCAAGGTGAGCTCAAACAGTTTGATCTTCCAATCGATTGGGCGGAGATATCACCTTTTTACAGATCTGTTTATGAGGCAGCCATGCGTATTCCTTTTGGAAACGTGTGTTCCTATGGCGAATTGGCAACTGTAGTGGGTAAGCCAGGCGCAGCCAGAGCTGTGGGGCAGGCGTTGGGGGCGAACCCCATTGCGCTGATTGTGCCGTGTCACCGCATCATTGGGTATGATGGGCATCTGCATGGTTTTTCAGCGCCCAATGGGTTGCAAACCAAGACCTGGTTACTGCGACTGGAAGGGCATCATATCGCGGATAACCGCTTGCTGTAACGTATAATTAGCCACATGGAAAATTCAATTGATGAAAATTTTCGCTCTGGCTTTGTAGCGGTGCTGGGACGTCCGAATGTGGGTAAGTCGACGCTCATCAATGCGCTATTGGGACAAAAAGTAGCGGCTGTTTCACCCAAACCACAAACCACGCGCGCCCGTCAGTTAGCTATCCTCAGTGATGAAGAGGCCCAGATCGTCTTCATGGATACTCCCGGATTTCATAACGCGCACCATAAATTGGGTAGGGCGATGAATGCCATCGTGCAGGATACCCTGCAAGATGCCGATATCATCCTGTGGCTGGTGGATGCCAGCCAGGCACCGGACGCGGAAGATCTTTTGATTGCGGAGATGCTCAAGACCACCCGTGAGCTCCCCTCGGTGGTGATGGGATTGAACAAGGTCGATATGCTGAAACCGGATGAGCTCGACCAGAAAATGTGTGATTTCAATGAACTCCTCCCGGGCAGCAGACAGATTGCTTTTTCAGCCCGACAAAAAAAAGGACTGGATGAGCTTGTTACCTTATTAAAAGAACTCCTGCCCCATGGGAATGCTTTTTATCCACCGGAGCAGATCACTGATTATTATGAACGCCAGATCGCGGCGGACCTTATCCGCGAAGCAACCTTGATGTTCTTGCAGCAGGAGGTTCCGCATTCCATCGCTATCAGAGTGGATGAATTCACCGAAAGGGAGAATGGCGGAGCCTTCATCGCTGCCACTATTTTCGTGGAAAAAGAATCTCAAAAAGGGATTGTGATCGGCAAGGGTGGCTTGATGTTGAAGAATATCGGCAGACTGGCGCGCAAATCGATCGAAGAGATGAGCGAACGGAAGATCTACCTGCAATTGCGGGTCAAGGTGAGCGAAAATTGGCGTAATAATGCCGTGTTTTTGCGCCGAATGGGATATGACGATGTGGAGGACTGATGATCACAGGGTGGTTAGGACTGGTACTGCTCATTGCGTTGCTGGATTGGATCGCAATTTGGACTGAAAACGAAAAGCTCACCCGGTTTACCAAACCGGCTACACTCATCGCGCTGCTGGCATGGTTTTCTTTATCTGCCAGTCTCTCAGGCAAACTGCTATGGTTCTGGCTGGCGCTCTTTTTTGGATTGCTGGGGGATATCTTCTTATTATTACCCAACCATTTTTTCTTCGCGGGGTTGGTGGCTTTTTTATTGGGACATGGGGCTTATATTGCCGGATTGTGGCTTGATCCTGCACTATTTCGCTTTCAGCATTTCTTGATCATCCTGGTGATCGTGTGTGTGTTAGGGCTGGTGGCACCGCTGATCTTGCGTAACATGCGCGAAAAAGAGTTTTCCAAGCGACTGCGCTTACCGGTGATCATTTATATGCTGGTCATCAGCAGCATGCTTTTTCTGGCGTTCTCGACTCTATTCCGCCCTGATTGGCGACCACTGGCTGCTCAATTGGCGGCGGCAGGCGGTGTGCTTTTCTTCAGTTCGGATACCATGCTGGCGTACCGTGAATTTGTACGACCTTTCCCCAGAGCGCGTTTCTGGGTGCGTGTGACCTATCACCTGGCACAAATCGCACTGGCGACGGCAGCACTTCTAAACTTCACACATGAAATGTTAATTGCGGGTTAGTGGTCTGAAACCTTCTCCCAATGCTTCATTGGCTTGCCCGATCACTACAAAGGCATCCGGATCGATCTCGCTGATGATACCTTTTAAAATGCTCACTTCGGGGCGTGAGATTACACAATAGATAATATTGCGGGAGGTGCCGGTGAATGCTCCCTTCCCATTCAAATAGGTCACGCCACGTTCCATCTGTTGCATGATCTGTGCGGCGATGGTACCGGATTGGTCTGAGATGATCATGGCAGTGCGCACCACGCTGGAACCCTCGGAGGTGACCTCTGCCACCAATCCGCTGACGTAAATGACGATCAGACCATATAATGCTTTTTCCCAACCGAAAGCGAAACCGCTCGCCAGCACCACCAGGGAATCGGTTAGCATATAAGCGGCGGAAATTGAAAAGCCAAAACGGAAATTCAGGATGCGTCCCAAAATATCAGAACCACCACTGGTGCCGCGCCCGCGGTAAACCAAGCCTAATCCGACTCCCAACAGTACTCCTCCATACAGAGTATTCAACAGCATATCGGAGGTAATGTGTTGGATGAGGATGAAGAATGGTAGCAGATCAGTGAGCAATGAAAAAGCCAGCACTGCCAACAGGGTGCGTAGCGCGAATTTCAATCCGCCCAGATGGCGCCAGCCGATCAGATAGAGCGGCAGGTTGCCGATGATAACCATCAAACCGATGGGAAAGCCACTGAAAAAATTGATGATCTGTGCCGCACCGCTCACCCCGCCACTCACTAACTGCCCGGGGATGAGGAATAATCGCATTGCCAGCGCCTGCACTGCGGAACCAAGGAGGATGAAAAAATAATCCCGTAGTAAATGATTGCGGAAGCCAAGCCGCTCGAAAAATTCTTTGATTTGCATGAATAGATCCTGATCGGAGTAATGATCGCTACTAATTGTAGCTGAATCGGACATTCAATGCGAGAGGAGCGCGCGTTGAAAAAGGTTCCCTTGACTTGCGGATGGTTGCTGGGTAAAATCTTAAATCCAAGCGGGCGTCGCCAAGCGGTAAGGCGTCAGCCTTCCAAGCTGATATTCGTGGGTTCGAGTCCCATCGCCCGCTCTTCTTGTTTAAATTTCCAGAACATCAAACAACCAACAATATTTACCCCTCAGTTTATTGAGGGGCTGATGCTGTTGTAATGCAGTATAAAAAACAATAGGATAGAAGAAAGAACCGATAACAGGAGGTTTTATGATGGATATCATTTTGCGTGGGGTGATCATATTTGTGGTGGTTTTCTTATTGATGATGGGCGTGTATGCTTTCGCAATGCTGCGCAATCGCAAAAAGATCGGCATCTTTCAAGCCTATATCAAAGAACATTTTCCGCATATCACGGCAGATACTCCCATACTGGTGGCGAAACAAAAAAACAAAACCGCTCGTTTGGATATCGCGTTGCTACAAGATGAGGCTCAGCAGCAGATCATCATCGCTAAAGCAGATGCCGGGCAACCTCTAACTCATCAGGTGTATACCTATAAAGACCTGCGTTCGGTCGATTCTTCCAATACCATCATCGCGCGGGGCATCTTCCCCAAGAACTACAGATATGAACAAACACTGAAAGTGGGATTTGCAGGGGATGTCGTTTATCAATTCATTCTGGAGAATATCAGTAATAAACACGGTACGGATCAGGGTGCTGAAGTTGTCAGGAATGTCTTTGCTCCCTTTGAAGAGAAATTGCATGATATTCTGGGTTGAGTGAGAAAAGGCAATCTCACATCAAGCACGACTCAGGCATTCCTGAAAATTCTGGCTTGATCAGGCTCCAGACCTTCAATGCTTAGCATATTACCCATAGCCTCTATCAAATTTCTTTCAGGGTATATCTGTTTCCACTTTTGCGCGTTGCTGTGGGTGGGGAAGGTTAGCTTTCCTGTTGTTTTTCCCCTGTTGAGCACAAAGATGATCTCTTCCTCCTGCCATGTGCGTTTGAAAGCTATCATCTGGTTGAAAGCGCGCAGGGGAGTGAAGCTGCCTGCGCGTAACGCCCTATACTGTCTGCGCAGCCAGGTCAAATCTCGATAAAGTTGGAACAGGTCTATATCCCATTCTTTTTCGTTCCATGGCATTGTGTGTCGGCAGCCAGGGTCGTCTGCACCCGGTAGCCCGATCTCATCCCCATAGTAAATATGCGGGATTCCGGGCAAGCAGAACTGCAATAATATGGCAAGGGTGTGCCGTGCCTTTTTCCTTTCAAAAAGGGTGGCAATGCGCGGTGTATCATGGCATCCCAACAGGTTGAGCATGCTATGGGCATTTTCTCCCAACAGTGTGTAAAGCCGCTGAACCTCATACAGAAAATCCTCGCCGTCGATGGTTTCATGTAATAAGAAGTCGAACAATACTTCTCTAAGCGGGTAGTTGCTGGCGCTATCGAAGATACCCGCATTAAACCACTGGCTGGCATCGTGCCAGAGCTCGGCACTTAGGAAAATATTCGGATTCAATCTCCGCATCTCAGCTTGGAAACTCTTCCAGAATGTGGGTGGAACGCGCTGTGCGCTGTCTAAGCGCCAACCATCGATATGATACTCCACTGTCCAGTAGCGAGCGGCATCCAGTAGATATTCCTGGACGGAAGCACAATCAAAATTGAACTTGGGGAGATAATAACAACCGCCGCAAGTCTGGTAGTTCAAAGGATCGGAGATGATGGGAAATCCTTCGACCTCGAACCAATCTCTATAAGGAGATGCCTTTTCTTTTTCAATGACATCCTGGAAAAAGGGGTGATTTATGCCACAGTGGTTGAACACTCCATCCAGAATGACCCTTATACCCTGTTGGTGCATACTTTTCATGAATTCACGGAATTCATCATTGCTTCCCAGCAGGGAGTCGATCTGGTAGTAATTTATTATGTCATAGCGGTGATTGGTAGCGGCTTTAAAGATAGGATTCAACAGTAAAGTGTTGATCCCTAACCGTTGCAAGTGTTCGATCTTGACAAGAATGCCGCGCAGATCGCCACCGGAGAAGTTATCTGTAGTCGGAGATGCTTCCCATTTAGCCAAGGTTGTTTTTCCTTGTGTTGATGTTCCCTTGTAAAAACGATCGGGAAAGACCTGGTATATGATGGCATCTTCAAACCACATGTGCTGCTCCCTGATTTATGTTAATTATATGGTCAGCTGTTTGGCTTTATTCCGGCAACAGTGTAAGATGAAGTAGAATGTGCATGGCGTGTGACCACAAGAGTGGAGAGGCGATCTGTCCCCATTTCTTGCACCATAACTGGTAATGGCTCTCATCCAACAGATGATGACTGGTTTGTTCTGGTAAGTATCCTTTTGCGCTGAATTGATTCTCTATCCACTGCAGTTGGTAAGCTGCTTTGTCCCTTTGTCCTATCTGGGCATAAACCAACCCCAACCAGGCACTTAGCAATATCCATTCACCTCCACCATAATAGATGTCGTGAGGATAGCGATGCAATCCACCAGTGGGGGAAAGCAGTTCTTCCTCGATTACTTTCAGTGTTTGCTGGAAGATTTCGTTCGTATGAGGAATAACTTGGAATGGGACCACCAGCCCCAACAGGTTAGCGTCCACCCCATCTCTCAGGGATGATTTGACAAATCTACCATTCTGTTGCAGGTTATGTAGGATGTAGGTTTTGATTTGTTTGTGGGTCGCGAGATGTTCTTCACCGGGCAATAAATGCGAAATCTTTTCCAGTCCTCCATATATTGTAGCCAGTGTGTAAGTATGGATACCCTCCTTATCCTCTTCCCAGCTATCATAGCAGGGGGAATTCCACAGGGCTGTCAGATATGCAGTGGCTAGCTGAAGAGCTCTCTCCTCACTAGCACATAACTTATCCTTATTTAGGTGAAAGCAATGTTCCCCAAATGTCCACAGCCAGACTGCCAAACCATCCAGTTGATGATAAGCCCAATCACCGTGCGCTTCACTACCATCGGCATTAAAACGACAGTGAAGGTACTCTGCGGGTTGGATGGTTTTGTGGTGTTCCACTTTGTAGATGCAATTAAGAATTTTTTTCTCGTTGTGCAGAATAGTATGAATTACCCAGGTGTGGAATTTGCTTGCGGAAACTGTGTGCCCGGCTGAGTCCATTGCATAAGCTGTGTAAGCACCGTCGCGTAGCCAATAATAGGTATATTGCTCAAAATTTGGAGAAGCAATATATCCTCCCTGATCGTTTTGATTATTTAAAATAACATCTATACTTTTTTGAAGGAAGGCTGAATTCATAGTTTATCCTTTGATGGAACCGGCAGTGATGCCCTTCACGAAATATTTTTGAAGGAAGATATAGAGCAGGATGATAGGGGTGATGGCAATGATGGATGCCGCAAACACCAATCCCCAATCGGTTGCGAACTGTCCGTGGAAAGAGGCAATACCCACCGGCAGTGTGCGTTTTTCGGATATGTTGAGGATGGTCATTGCCCACACATATTCATCCCAGGCACCTAATGCGGAGAAAATAGCGGTGGTTGCCAGAGCAGGGGTGGAGAGGGGCAGGATGATTTTGAGATAAATATCCCAGTTGGATGCACCATCAATGCGTGCGGCTTCCTCAATCTCATCCGGGATCTGTTCCAGGAAGCCCGTCAACAGAAAGATGTTCAAAGGCAGGTTCTGCGCTATATATACCAGGATGACCCCTGATAGGCTGTTGAGCAAGTTCAATTTACTTGCTAAGATGAATTGCGGAATAATGATGGTCATGGAAGGCAGCATCATCAGGATACGGATGAGATTAGTCAGCACTCTTTTTGAACGAAACCGGAAGCGGGCAAAGACAAAAGCCATCATCGAGGAAATAATGACAACTGACATGGTTGTAGCCAGTGTTACCAGCACGCTGTTAAAAAAATAGTTACCAAATTGGCGGGTGGTGATGGCAGTCAAGTAGTTCTGGATGGTTGGATCCTGGGGGATGAATTTGGGCGGGAATTCGAATATGAAAATATCCTTCTTGAAGGAAGTAGCCAGCATGTACAGAAAAGGTGTAATTGTAAAAAATGTGCCCACTAGTAAAGCTAGGTATAATAAGATCTTCTTCAGCAGATTGTTTCTACGAAATGATGTAGTGTTGTGCATACTCATTTGCTCTTGATGTCGGAGAATTTTAGTTGGAACTGGCTGATGATGAATACGATTACGATCATCACGAAAGACAATGCTGAAGCATAGCCAAAATTATGGTTGGTGAAAGCTTGATCGTACATGTAGCTTAAGATTACCTCAGTGCGGTGTACCGGACCACCATTGGTGATGAGGTTGATGGGAATATAGGTTTGGAAAGCTCCAATGGTGAGCATGATAGTTACCAGGATGATAGTTGGAGCGAGGATAGGGATAGTGATATGCGTCACGATCTGCCATGCATTGGCGCCATCCATCTGGGCGGCATCATACAATTCGACTGGAATGGATTGCAGTGCAGCCAGGAAAATAACCATTGTCCACCCCACCCCTTTCCAGATTCCTAGAATGAAAAGTGCCAGAAATGCTGTCTGTGGTTCATTTAGCCAGGGGACGGCGTTCTCCACAACGTGCAGGATATCGACCAAGACGTAATTGATCAAGCCGGCTGCACTGGAATTGAAGAGGAATTTAAAAAGCAGTGAGCATACCACCCATGATGTGACCACCGGCAGGTAGTAAACTGTCCGGAAGAAAATCTTCCCGAAGCGGATCTGATCAATGATGATGGCGGTAGCAAAACCCAATAGTAATTGACCACTGACGGTCACTACACTATATAGCAAAGTATTTCTAACGGAGAGTAGGAAGATCTCATCATGAAAGGTACGCGCATAATTTTGAATACCGATGAACACATTCTTGGATGCGTCAATAAAATTCCAGTCATAAAAGCTGATCTGCAGTGTCTTCAACATGGGATAAATCAGCCAAACAGATAAGAAGATGATTCCTGGTAATAAGAACAAGTAAGGCGTTTGTCGTTTTTTTGTTTTCATTATTTGTTGTTTTACCCAAAGGGTTGGGTGTTCTTTCCCAACCCTTTGTATGTATCATGCGTCTGTTCGTTTCAAACAGCCTATTGCAGCAGTGCATCGATCTGCGCTGCGGCTTCGTCGAGTGCTTCTTGGGCTGTCTTTTCTCCACGCAAAATGTATTGCCCTGCATCGGTCAAGATGCTATCCATCTGTTCCCATTTGGGGTGAGCAGTTCGTGATTTGGAGGTGGTGAGTTGCTGTAAGAAAACCCCATAGTAGGGATGGTTCTGGAAGTATTCCGAATTGATGGCATCCAGCAGAACCGGGATCTGCCCGACCTCAGCCATCTTCAACTGGTATTCTTCTGAGAGTAGGAAACGCATGAATTCCATGACAGCTTCTTTATTCTCCGATTGTTCAAAGAGAACCACGTCCTCACCGCCGACCACGTTGATCGAACCGCCTGGTCCGGCTGGGAATGGGCTGGCGGAGATCTCTTTATCGGGGAATTGGGATTCGATGATAGGGAAGGTCCAGGGACCGTTATCCAAGCTAGCGTAGCTGTCTTGTGCGTAGCCGGTAAAAACATCGATACCGCTACCCATGATGACCGGAGCGATGCAGCCATTATCGTATAATGCTTTCAATGCTTCGTAAGCTGCGACGGTTTCCGGGCTATTAAGGTAACCAGTGGCGGTGGTGATGGCATCATCGGTGATGGCCCCACCGAAACTCCAGATCCAGGGTAGGGTCACCCAGGCGAAGGTCCCATCGGTGGCGAAGTAATATCCGTCGGGATAGGCGACTTTCATCGCTTCGCACTGCTCCTGCATTTCGTCGAAAGTGGCGGGTGGTGTGATGCCGGCTTTCTCGTACATGGCTTTGTTGTAGATCCAGGTCTTGGTGTTCGTATCCAGCGGGAGCCCGTAATAATGCCCATTCCAAGCGTTAGTGGAGAGCGGTCCTGGAAATACCTGTTCGGTGTAAGTATCAAAATTTTCCATGTTTTCGTCCAAAGCTACTAGAGCACCCATGTCAGCCAATTCGGGTACCCAGATGATGTCGACGCGCGCCAAGTCTGGTGCTACACCACCAGCAATGGAGGTGAAGACCTTGCTGCGGAAATCTTCCCAGGGTATGATCAACGTTTCGACCCTGATATCAGGATGGGATTCCTCGAAGATAGGTATGAGTGTGTTCACTAACATGTCATTTTCTGGCGAATTTTCGCTATAGGTATGCCAGAAAGTAATGGTTGCGGGTGCTTCTGCGATTTCTGCAGTAGCTTTGCTCACTTCTTGTTGCGCGTCAACTTCTGGCGCCGCCTGTACACAGCCTGTTAATATGAGGCTGAACAAAGTCAAACAGATCACGAAGCCAATTTCTCTTTTATTCATTTCTAGACTCCTATTTATTAATTATGGATGAAGATTGGTTGGATATATTCCTTATGTTTACCTCCTTTTGTATTGAAACGTTTCAATACCCTTCAAAAAAAATTAAATCGCTGCGGTTGATTCGCGGATGATAAGTTCGGGTTTGATCAATATTTGTGGCAATCTTTCATTACCGCTCAGGATGTCAATGAGTACATTACCGACCATGTAACCGATGCTTCGGGTGGGCTGCGCAATGGTGGTCAGTGAGGGATGCCAATAATCTGCCAGAGGGATATTGTCGAATCCAATAATCGAAATATCTTTGCCTGGTAGTAGTTTATGCAGTTGCATGGATTTCATCGCTCCGAAAGCGGACACATCATTGGGCATTAGTACTGCGCTGGGGCGGGTCTCTTGGCTAAGTAGCTGTTGCATAGCCTGAATACCGGCTGCTTCAGTGAAATCTCCCTCAATAATGAACCTGGGATCGACTGGCAGATCCTGATCTTGCATGGCCTTTAAGAAACTTTCTTTGCGTACAACTGAACAGAACAGATCTGTCGGAGGAGTGATGAAACCGATCTTTTGGTGTCCGTTAGTAGCAAGATACTGAACTGCCTCGGAAATACCTTTGGCACCATCCACATCTACCCACGCATGACGAGTTTGAGAACCGGTACGCCCAAAGGTTACAAAAGGAAATTTGTTCTTCAACAGCAATTCGACACGCGGGTCATCTTGACTGGTGCCCAGCAATACAAAACCGTCTATCTGTTTCTCTCCAATCATTTGCTTGTATTTACTGAGCTCATCTCTTTCTTCCATTGCCGCATCCATCAGTATGCCATAACCGCGTTCTGCTGCAGCGGTGTTGACCGCGGAGAGAAAGTCAAAGAACACATGATCACTTGAGTTCTGTCGTTTATTATCCTCGGCGGATATGCGTGGGATGATACCAATTTTGTTTGTCTGGTGAGATTTCAATGCCCGTGCGGCGGAATGAGGATGATAATTCAATTCAATAATGGTTTCTTGAATACGATCATACGTTTGTGTATTTAAGAGGTCTGGATTATTAAAAAAGTTGGACACCGTCCCTATCGAAACTCCTGCTTTTTGTGCGATATCTTTGATAGTTGACATAATAATTGAAACGTTTCAATTATTATACAAAAAAAATTCTGAATTGCAAGGGTTTGTTTCAAAATTGTGTTACTGGCAAATGCTGAAAGTGAGGTTTGTAAGCGATGCTGTTGATAATCGCATTCTTGGGGCATCAACAGCAAACACGGTACGGATCAGGGCGCCGAGGTTGTCAGGGATGTTTTTGCCTCCTTTGAGACTGAATTGAAAACTTTGCTGGAGAAGTGGGTTCGTAATCTCCCTTTTTGGAACTCATTCATTATTTCTTTCACTTCCACCTATAATTGAGAAATCGCAATAGATGGAAGTGAACACGATGCAAAATTATGCCTGGATTCCCAGGCTGGTGTATATCAGCCTGGCGGAGATGATCTCGAGGGCGCGCCAGCGTGCGGATGAAACGATACGCAAATCCAAGTCTGGTGGTGTCGATGATGAAGGCATTTCCATAAACCATGATTATCTATCAGGCGCTGTTGCGTCATCCTGATGCGAAATTCGATTAAAATCAAACCATGCTCTGAACAAGGGAGATCTTCCATGAAACATAATCTTTTTTCAGTATTGATCAGTGTGGGGCTGTTCCTTTCTGGCTGTTCTTTTTTACCTATTTCCTCCAGCAATAGGGCAACCTTACCTGCTGTTTTAGCTGCTGTGGCCGATGGACCGGTTTTGATCACTGGCGAGTTCACTTATACCAACGAGTTCGCGCTTGAATCATATTATATGGAACATGCCGTCATGCTGAATGACTTGACCGGTTTCATTTTACGCGACCAGGAGTGGGAATTGCCGGTGGATTCACAGGTGCTGGGTTACGTAGATGTGGATGAGGATAATAATTCCGCCACTTATCGTTTGTCGCTGCCTGCCATTCCGGAGGGTGTCTTGAATGATGTGAACCATGACAATAAAAAGGATACGGGTGTGCAGATCTTTGCAGTAACCTATTTCTCCAACCTGACCGGCGGGGTCTTCTCGGAAGGGGATGACCGCACCTGGGGTTGGCCATCGTACCTGGCATCCATCCGCACGGATAGCGAGAACAATGATGAAGTCACCGGGGGTAAAGTGGTGATCTGGGCACCGGATGATGCCCAGCAGTTTCCCAGTGGTTTTGGAGAGGATGGGCTACTGTTCACGGATGATGACCCGCTTATGAATATTCCTGCCGGGTATTCGATCGTCGACCTGGATTCGGATCCTTTTCAGGTCAACCGCGAACAGGTGCCGGATGTCGAGCTATACGAGCCAAGCGATGTGGCACTCAAGGATTATTCCAAACTTTCCTATACCGATGCCTTCCAGAAACTGTATGATGTGATCAGTGTGGAATATGCCTTCAACGGGTTCGAAGGGAAAGAACCTGACTGGCAGGCACTGTATGATAAGGTCATGCCGCTGGTGCAGCAGGCACAACAAGATCGTGATTCCTATGCCTTCTTCCTGGCACTGCATGAATTTACACTCGGTTTTAACGATGGGCATGTTTATTTCGACGGTAATGATAATTACTGGAACTACCTGTATGAAAATGTCTTTCCGGGATTTGGTTTTGCGGTGAATGAAACCGATGCCGGTGAGGCGATCGTTGTAAATGTTACACAGGGCAGCGAAGCAGAAATAGCTGGCATGCGGGTTGGATCGCAGATATTAACTGTCAATGGAATGGATGTTTCCCAGTGGATTGCTGCCAGCCGGCCATTCTTCCCCACCTCTTCCGAGCATTTATATCGCTACGATCAGGTCACTAGCGCATTTCGCGCACCGGAAGGCGAGCAAGTGGCGGTCAAGTTCCGCAATCCGGATGGGCAGACCAACCAGATCACGCTCACCTCGTTCTATGATCCTTACAGTTTCATTGCGGTTGATTCATCCTGGGCTTCCTATTTCTCTTCGGTGATGCCGGTGCAATTTGATTTGCTCAGTGATACCATCGGGTATATTCAGATCAATTCGAACAGGGATGATATCGGGTTGATCATCCGTCTTTTCCAGCATGCTTTGAAGACTTTCAATGCGTATGGCGCTACCGACTTGATCATCGATATGCGTGTCAACGGCGGCGGCACCAACTTGGGGCTGGCGGGGTTCCTTTACGATCAGGATATCCCGATCGGGCAACTTGAATACTACAGCGAAAAGACCGGGCAGTTCGAACCAGAAGGCACCTTTGACAAGATCTACCCCAATAAAGAACAATACAGTTTCGACCATATCATCCTGCTGGTCGACCAGTACTGCGCCAGCGCCTGCGAACTGGAAGCGTATGGATTCAGCCAGGTACCCGGCGTGGTAGTGATGGGGCAACACCCTACTGCCGGTATAGAAGCTGAAGTGTCGCGCGGGGAATTCATGTTGCCCGGAGCCATGACGCTCACCATCCCAACCGGGCGTTTTATCAAAGAAGATGGTACGGTGCTGCTGGAAGGACAGGGGGTGATTCCGGATGTGACGGTGCCGATCACCAGGGAAAGCCTGAGCTCATCGCAGGATAGTGTGTTGAATGACGCCATCCAGTACATCAATACCCATTGATGGCATCTATTGCCATGATGATGAAAAGGCAGCCAGCTGGCTGCCTTTTTTCTATGTTTGCAGTGTTTTGAATGCCTTGCGCAGGCGTCTTGCCAGCAGCCCTATGGAAACGAGGATGATGGCGAACCCCACCAGGAAAAGCTCCCACTGGAAATGCTGCGGTTGGTATTGTTCGACGACCTGCCGCACCGCAGCGTTGCTACCCAGGGTGCTGAGATGGTCGAGAAAACCGTTGGCGAGCATCAGGCTGGTGTAGTTCCAGATGAAACTGGCGAAAACCAGCAGCGCGCCACCTAATAGCAAAAACCACTCATAATATTTCAAGCGCACCTGCAGCCCGCGCTTGTGGTAAGCCAGGATGACGCCCGCCAGCACGATCATCGCCAGCGAACACAATAACGGGTAAAGCACCGGTCCATCCCAGGTGATGGGGATTAGAAATAGGATGTCCCATTCCATCAAATGCGCGGGCCAGTTCAACAGCACTTTCAACCACACATAATAGAAGATATCCCATACCGCGAAGTTGAACAGGAAGAAAGCGAACCCGGTGGCGAAATTTTCGGCTGCCAGGGCGCTGACACATACCAGCATCACGAGCGTGGCGGCTTCGCGCAGTACCTCGATCTGGTAGATGCTCCAATCCATGCTTTTTAATGGAAAGGAAAATCCCTGCGGATAATACAGTTTTCGCAGATACACTACCACCACCGCTTCGAGCAGTGCCATGCCAATGCCATAGACACATGACCAGGCTATTCTCTTCTTAATGGACATGGTCGTTCTTCCTCCTTGCTTCATCTTGTTGACATTTCTTGACAAAACTTGACACTTTCTATTATAATTTATTGTCAAGTTTGTAATACAAACTAGTTTGTGAGGATATATGAACGACAAGATCAAACAGATCATGCGCAAGACATACGGCTACTGGTGGGTGGACGGGATGGCAGACCTGGCGCTGGGCTTGTTCTTCGGCGCGCTGGCGAGCTATAGCTACTTGATGGTGACCCTACCCTTGAGCAAGACCATGGGACTGATCATGGCGATCGCAGAACCGTTGTTTTTCATCGCATGTTGGTGGCTGTACGGGCGCCTGGTGAAATGGGTGAAGGAACACATTACCTATCGTCGAACAGGATATGTAGCTTACCAACCCAAACCGAAAAAGGAGCGTGCCAGGCGGGCAGTGATCGGGGGGGTGCTGGGGTTTGTGATGGCACTGAGTGTGACTTTTATCGGACCACAGCTCTTCAAGGTTGATTCCGTCATCATGGTGGGAGTGCTGCTGGGGATGGTGACACTGTTCTTGGCAATCACCAACGGGGTGAAGCGCCTGTACCTATTGGCGCCCATTGAAATGGGGGCCGGCTGGTGGGTTTCAACCTTGCTGATGGATGCAGAGTTGAAATCCATTTTCCTGATGGCGCTCATCGGGGTGGGTTGGCTGCTCTCGGGTCTCATCGCTTTCGTGCGCTATCTGGTTAAGACGAAACCGCTGCAAGAGGGGGACGTATGAATGATGAGAAACTGCGCGATCTGGTAGAAGTGGACCGGCTGATCCACGAGCCAGCCCGCCTAGTGATCAGCACCATTCTGTATACTGTAAAAGAAGCCGATTTTACCTATTTGCTGCATGAGAGTGGACTGACGCGCGGGAACCTTTCTTCCCACCTCACCAAATTGGAAGAAGCCGGCTATATCGAGATGCGTAAACTATTCAAGGATAAAAAACCACAAACCCTGTGCAGTATGACAGAAAAAGGACGCAGCGCATTTGAAGATTATCGCGCGCAGTTCAACAAGATCATGAAAAAACTTAACGGAGGATAAATGACATTGCACAATATCAGTATCAAAACCAACGACCTGCACTGCCAATTCGGGGCATTGCACGCGGTGGACGGCATCAGCTTTGAGGTGAGTGCTGGGACCATTTTCGGATTTCTGGGTCCCAATGGGGCGGGCAAAACCACCACCATCCGCCTGCTGTTGGGATTGCTGGAAGCGAGCAGCGGCAGCGCCGAGGTATTGGGTTTCGACATCCGCACGCAAGCAGACCAAATTCGTTTGAACTGCGGGGCACTGCTGGAGCACACCGGGTTGTATGAACGTCTCTCGGCCGAAGATAACCTCGACCTGTTCGGGCGTATCTGGCATATTCCGTCAGCTGAACGACAGCAGCGCATTCAGTCTCTGCTGGAAAAAATGGGGCTGTATGAGCGCCGCAAAGAGCTGATCAGCAGTTGGAGCCGCGGCATGAAGCAAAAACTGGCGGTGGTGCGCACCCTGATGCACGATCCAAAGCTGGTATTTCTGGATGAACCCACCGCCGGGTTAGACCCGCTGGCAGCAGCCAACCTGCGCGATGACCTGGCAGACCTGGCACGCCAGCATGGCGTAACGGTCTTTCTGACCACCCATAACTTGGCGGAGGCGGAGAAGATCTGCGACCAGGTGGGGGTGATCAACAAGGGTAAATTACTCAGCGTCGGCTCGCCGGATGAACTACGTCTCAAGCAGGGCACGCATACCCTGGTGGTAGTGGGGCGCGGGTTCAACGATGAGATCATGCAGGCGCTGCGCGCCATGCCGGATGTAGCCGGGGTAGAACTGCGAGAGCACCATCTGGTGGTGCATTTCACCCGCGAAACGGATTCGGGAACGCTGGTGCAGTTTCTGGCTGGCAAGGGTGTGATGATCGATGAAGTGCGCAAAGGCAAGGCTTCGCTGGAAGAAGCTTTTTTGGCATTGTTGGAGGAAAAAGAATGATGCAGGACATTGTTACGTTGATTCAAAAAGAATGGAAAGAAGTGGTTTTCCGCCGTGAAGCGGGGCGCCAGAGCTGGATCAGCCTAGTGATCTTGATCGGATTGGTGGGCATCTACCTGCCGTATATGAATGGTGCCGGTTGGTTGCAAGATCCCACTGCGCTGTTCACCTGGGTGTGGGTGCCGCTCTTCATGACCAATGGCATGATTGCGGATGCCTTTGCCGGGGAGCGCGAGCGGCATACATTGGAAACCCTGCTGGCAACACGGCTTTCAGATACCGCCATCCTGCTGGGCAAGATCGCTGCTTCGGTGTTGTATGCCTGGATCACCTCCCTGGTGTGCGCGCTGGTGGGTGCCATCACCGTCAATGTCATGTTCCCTACTGGTGGCTTGCAATTCTACAATACCGGCATGTTCTTCGGTGGCATCGCGGCAGTGCTGTTGATCGCCATCCTGATCAGCGGTATCGGGGTGTTCGTGTCGCTGAAAGCCAGCACGGTACGTCAGGCGTACCAGAAACTGAGCCTGTCGATCATGGCGATCTGGTTCATCCCCTTTATTTTGCTACAGAGCTTTCCGGATGAGATGCAGAATTTTCTTGTCAAGGTCGCTCCCATGCTGGATCAGAACCTGTCGCTCATCCTGGCGGGTGTTTTCGGGCTGCTGGTGGTGGCAGATGCCATCATGTTGCTACTGGCGAAGAAACGCTTCAAACGCACCAGATTGATTTTGGAATAAAAAGACAAGCGGGATGGTGAAAACCTCCCGCTTTTTACTTCAAAAACATTCAATGTTATAATCCAAACGTTAGCTGAAGCCGGGCCCGTAGCTCAGCGGCAGAGCGCGCGGCTCATAACCGCTTGGTCGCAGGTTCGAATCCTGCCGGGCCCAC
>JAAZNC010000051.1 GCA_012798455.1 Chloroflexota bacterium
ACCGGTAACGCTGCTTACATCGTCCCTACAAGCCTTCAATCTTGCAGCTATTCGGTTGTAAATGATTTGCGTTTACAAATCTACAAGGTCAAATGGTGAAGACGATTTTAACGGGTTCTTAACACCCTGTCAAGCTAATTTACCTGAGAAATCTTAAAAAACCGCAATTTGCACCACTTTTATCTCATTCTAGTCTTAAAAGCAACGCTCACAACCCTGCTATAATTCAAAAATGCCTACAGCGCACAATTCTTCTTCATTAAAAACAATCCTCATTCAAAGTCTGCTCACGATTCTTTACGCTGTACTCGCATTTCTTTGCTGCATCCTTCTCCTCTATATAAGTTTTAATATCTGGTATGCCGGTCGTATTTTCCCGGGTGTTTTTTTCAACGGGATCTCCTTAGGTGGATACACCCAGCAGGAAGCCCAACAGATCATCCAAACTCAGGTGTTGCCCGCTTTGTCCCAAACCATCACTTTTCGTTATAAGGATCAAACATGGCAAACCAACCTGCTTGAAATGGGAATCCATTTCGATGCCGAGCAGATTGCTGCGATGGCTTTCGCAACCGGGCGGTCGGGAAACCTATCTGCATGGAGTGGCGATGCGGTTGCAGTGCTTAGTGAAAATAAAACCATTCCTGCCACAATCCAGATCGACGAAAGCATGACAGCGCAAATTTTAAATAGGATTGCCGCTGAGTTCGATCAACCCAAGATCGAAGCACAATTGACTTTCGAGGGCAATAACGTGATCACCACCCCGGGGCAGATCGGAGTCAAGCTAGATATAGAACAGACATTGGCAAGCATTCAAGAAGCCATTAGCAAGCAAGATTACAATTCCGTTTTCCTGGTAGTCAGCGAAAGTCATCCCGATATTGTGGATGCAGAACCCTATGCCCAGTCCATTCGCGAATTTCTCACCAGCGATTTCAGCCTGGTGATCCCTGCCGAGAATAATCATGTCCAATACCTACATGATCTAAGTTCCAGCACATTTGCCCCCATGCTCCAACTTGTCAAATCGAATATAGACGGGCAGATCACCATCGGTTTGCAATTTCAAGAGAGCATGCTGAGGAGTTTATTAAGTGATCTGGCTCAGACAGTGAATATCAAAACCGAGAATCCGCGCTTCATTTTCAACGACAATACCAAGCAGATCGATCTATTGGAAAGCGGAATCTACGGACGCACACTGAACATCAATGCTAGTATAGCTGCCATTCAACAAAGCCTGGCAAACGGCGCTCATGTTGCAAGCCTGGTTTTTGATTACGAAGCTCCCGCTGTCGCGGATGGTGCTACAGGCACAGAGTTAGGTATTACCGAATTAGTCCAGCAACAAAGCACCTATTTTTACGGGTCCAGTGCTGCACGCATTCAGAACATCCAAACCGCCACCAATCATTTTTTAGGGTTATTGGTCGCTCCAGGAGAGGTTTTTTCGATGGCAGAAGCTATGGGCGAAATCAGTTTGGATACTGGCTTCACCGAAGCGCTTATCATCTATAATGGAAAGACTATCGAAGGAGTAGGGGGGGGAGTATGCCAAGTAAGCACCACTCTATTCCGTACTGCATTCTTTGCTGGCTATCCCATTCTTGAGCGTTACCCGCATGCTTACCGTGTCTCATTCTACGAGAAAACAGCTGGCAATCAACGCGATATCAACCTGGCTGGGCTGGATGCCACTGTTTATGTGCCACTGGTTGATCTGAAATTCCAAAATGACACTCCTTATTGGCTCCTGATGGAAGCTTACGTTTATCCGGAGTCCAGTCAGATCGTATGGAAATTTTATTCGACAAACGACGGTAGACAGGTGAAATGGCAGACGACCGGACCTGTCAACATTGTTGCACCACCCGAACCCAAATATTACTTGAATACTTCGCTAAAGGAAGGCGAAATCAAACAGGTAGATTGGGAAGCCGAGGGGGCGGATGTGCGTGTGGATCGCTGGGTTTATAAAGATGACACATTATTTTTTCAAGATCAATTCCATACCCATTACGAACCCTGGGGAGCAGTTTACGAGATCGGTCTTGGGGTAGATGGCTACCCAATTTCAGAAGAATAACATTTGTACTAGTGGTAAAATTTTGACCAGTATACGAGCATTACAAGAAAAGGAGATTGCATGATCAGCAAAGATCTTTTAGAAATCCTGCGCTGCCCGGTTTGTGTGCGAGAAGAAGGAAAAGAAGGTAATCTTTTTCTCTATAAAGACACCTGGCTTTTATGTCAAGACTGTGATCGAAAATATCCCATTGTTGAAGATATTCCTGTCATGCTTATCGACGAAGGGGATAAATGGGCTGGGAAGAAGAAAGAAGATCTGCCCGTCCCGCCTCCGCGTCCCAATTAAGCAGAGCGATCTAGACAAGTAACAATATCATGAAAAAATTCTTTTCGAATTTAATCCAAAAAGTCCGCTCGACGGACCGGACGGTAAAGGCTATTAATCTGGGATTCCTGATTCTGGCAATTGTTGCAGGAGTGTATCTATATGGTTTCGTAGCCACATTTGTCAAGGAAATGACCATTTTGAATTTGCCGGGGGCACCGGTGATCAATGAATCTGTTTTGAATGATGCCAATATCACCCAGGCTCCGACTACCGAAGCATTTGGCGCACCCACTCCGGAACCCTGGGATGGAGTAAGCCGGGTGAACGTTCTATTCATGGGTCTTGACTATCGGGACTGGGAAGCCGGAGAAACCCCGCGTAGCGATACCATGATCATGTTCACCGTCGATCCTGTCACCAATACCGCCGGCATGCTTTCCATCCCGCGCGATCTATGGGTCAGCATTCCCGGATTCGGGTATTACAAGATCAATGAAGCATATTTTCTCGGTGAGGGGAATAAACTACCCGGTGGTGGACCTGCATTGGCTGTAGCAACGGTGGAAGAATTATTGGGAGTTCCCATCCAATATTACGCCCAAGTTGACTTTTCAGCTTTCATCAGCTTCATTGATGAAATTGGTGGAATCGTAATTACACCTAATGCTGACGTTAAAGTCGAAGAGTTCGGTTCTGAATACGATCAAATTCTAAAAGCTGGAGAACAATATTCTCTCCCGGGTTCATTGGCACTTTCGTATGCTCGTAACCGCTATACCGGTGATGGGGATTTTGGACGAGCACAAAGGCAGCAGCAGGTAATCACAGCGATAATGGACAGAATCCTTCAATATAATCAACTTCCCACTCTGATCACAAAAGCCCCAGCGTTGTATGCCGATCTATCTTCCGGCATCCGCACCAATCTGGATCTCCCGGGTTTGATTAAACTGGCAACCTTGATGTTGAATATCCCAACTGATAGCTTCCAGAAAGCGGTTATCGGCACGGATATGATTTTGATCGCCAAATCACCTACCGGATTGGATATCCTCAAACCCATTCCTGATAAGATCCGCGAACTGAGAGATCAGATCTTCGCTACCGGCGGCTCGCTCGGGCCAATCGCTTCCCCATCTGCCGGTTCAACCCTGGCACGCGATGAAGCTGCCATCATAGCGGTAAAGAACGGAACTTCGGAGCAGGGTCTGGCAACCCGCACAGTGGATTACTTGAAAGCACAGGGGCTCAATGCCACCGAGGTAACTGCTGATCAATCCAGCGGGGCGACCATGATCATCGCCTACAACAGCAAACCGCATACTGTAGCATACCTTGCTAACCTGATGAACGTTTCTTCATCGACCATCATCTACTCATATGATTCCACTGTGGGTGTGGATGTGGTGGTGATAGTCGGCAATGATTGGGCTGCCACCAACCCCATGCCATAAACTGCAAAAATCGCTGGTTAGTGCCAGCGATTTTTGATATCATCTATATAGGATTCGTTTTTGAGAAGGGAAAAGATTTTGCTGCACGATAATCAAGAACGCAATAATAGCATCGCAGTTATTATCCCAGCTTACAATGTGGAACAATATATAAAGAAAGTGATCGGGGGATTACCCAGCTATATCGACTTTATTATAGTGATTGATGATTGTAGCAAAAACCACACTGCCCAAGAAATTAATAAAATAAAAGATAGTCGCATTCATCTAATCAAACACACCAAAAATAAAGGAGTAGGCGGGGCAATGCTTTCAGGATATCAGGTAGCTTATGATTTGGGTGCAGACATAATGGTCAAAATCGATGGAGACGATCAGATGGATCCCCAATACATCATGCCCCTACTGGCGCCGATCCTTGATCTAGAAGCAGATTACGCAAAGGGCAACCGATTCCTCCATATGAAGGAACTGCAAAAAATGCCAATCATTCGTCGCATTGGGAATTGGGGGTTGTCTTTCTTGACCAAGTTGGCTAGCGGCTATTGGAACATCTTTGATCCCACCAATGGTTACACAGCTCTTCATCGAGAAGCATACATCTTATTGAACAAAGAAGCGATCGATAAAGACTTTTTCTTTGAAACAAGCACGCTCATCCAACTTCAAAGGGGTCGCGCAGTGGTGCGTGACGTTCCAATTCCAGCCCAGTATGAGAACCAATCCAGCAATCTATCACCATTGAGAACTTTTTTCACTTTCCCACCCAAGCTTTTTAAAAATTCATTGAAGCGAATATCTTTTCAGTATTTTTTATATGACTTCACGGCTGTTTCAGTCTATTTATCCGTCGGTATCCCTTCTATTATTTTCGGAACTATCTGGGGTTTAGGAAAATGGATTGCATCAATCAGAACAGGTATTGTTACTTCCACCGGGACCGTCCTAATTGCAGTTCTACCTATCATCATTGGTGTTCAGCTACTCACTCAAGCTCTTTCACTTGATATTAATAACGTCCCCATAATCTCAATCAGGCATAAGTAGAGAATTAATCTAAAATCAATCCTCTCTTTGGTCATCATTGCTTACAATAATAGGAAAATTCGATTCACTCAAGACTATGTTGCAATTGAACAACCAAAACTGAATGTGAGAGCTAATCAATATGAGTTTATTTTGTTTTGTATACAAAATTTATAATTAAGAGGTAACTCATGAAAATAGATAATTCATTTTTTATAAATTATAAAAAAACGAGTATCCAATTATTTCAAGATATTTTATACAAAAATGATCGGGGGGGTTTCGATGAACAAGCATTACCGGCATACACAAATCCAAATCCCCTTATGCGATATTTATTTTGGCAAAGAGTGAAATTTTCCATGGAATATATTTCTGATTTAGAGAATTGTGATCTATGTATGGACTTTGGGTGTGGATTCGGAGTAATGATTCCTTTTCTTATGAATAAATCCACAAATATCATTGCAGTAGATCTCGATACAAGCATGTTACAAGAAATTGGCAAAGAGCAAAAATGGACAAATGTGCGTTATTCCCAAAGAATTGATGATCTGACCAAATATAATGGAAGAGTTGATCTAATTCTCGCAATGGACGTACTCGAACACATTCAAGATATCAATGGAACATTGGAGAGCTTTAAGCGGTTAATATCTCCTCACGGGAGCATTTTAATTACTGGTCCTACTGAAAACCTTTTATATAAAATAGGTAGAAAAATAGCACATTATAGTGGAGATTACCATAGGACAAATATTTACAACATTGCCGATGAACTCTCCAGATTTTTTACGATCTCACATTATAAAACGCTTTTTCCTGTCATCAAATTTTTTGAAATATATATTGCAAAAATAAAAATATAACACTTGGGTAATAATAGATTTTTGCCAATTGCAAAGTTATTTACTCTCGGAATAAATTGAACTAAATATTTAACGAATGAATTTTTATTTTCTCATTAAGCAGATTTTTTAAACTGTTTGGAAAAATTGATTAATGTTGAATTTCTTCCCACCTTCAAGTATCATTTATTTTAAGAACAGATCTGTGGTTGGGTTTAGAGATACAAAACTTCATAAATAAGTCTACTCCATGCTTATCATCATTTTTTTTGTTATTCTAGTTACCTCAATATTGATAAATCAAATCTTGGACATTAAGCAATATGTAACCGGATTATTGAGTATATTTCTTTTCTCCTTTTCGAATGTTGTAATTGCCTGTACGATAGCAGGGGTATTAAAACAACTAGACAATCCATATCTCTTTACTGCGATACACTGCATAATATTTCTCGTCACTCTTGTTGTCTGGTCAAAGAAAAATCCTATCTGTTTTAAAGATTTGGTAAAAATTACATCCTTTTTTAAAGATCATTTCAGTAATGACTGTGGTTTATCATTATTCTTCCTTGCTATTATTATCTCAATTATTTTTCAATTCATACTTATTTTCATTATGCCACCAAACACACATGACAGTTTGACAACTCATATGTCTCGGATTGGTTATTGGGTACAAAACAAGACATTTTTACTATTCAACATTCATAATATTCGAAATATTTATTATCCAATGAACCCTGCATTTCAAGTGGTTTGGATAATTGTCTATACAGGCAACGATACTCTTGTCGAGATAAGTCAAGTTATCGCAATGCTTGTTTGTGCAACTTCGATCTATGGCATTAGCAGAATACTCAACCGGTCGAAAAAAAGTGCTTTATTCAATTCATTGTTATTTCTTTCATTCCCTATCGTTATCATGCAAGGCACAACAACCCAAACAGATTTAGTTGTTGCTGCCTTAATTGCTTGCACCTTCTATTTTTTATTTTTAGGATTCAAGGAAGAACAATTTAAATATCTTACAATTTCAGGATTGGGTATCGCCTTGGCTTTAGGGTCAAAGCAAACAGCTCTTTTCACTATTCCAGGATATATTCTAATATTCTTTTTCTTGTGGCAAAAAAACCAAAAAGCATTCCCCCGATCGGCAATCCAATTAATCTCTATTACCTTACTTTTCTTTCTGTTCTTCGGTATTCTTACCTATATTATCAACTTTTTTCATTTCAAGGGGATTTTCGGTCCACCTGGTTCAATAGAATCGCAATTAAGTTTCTCAAATATTCAAGATGTAATTGAGATTCTCAAAATAAACATCTTAAGATTAACTTATAATTTTTTTGATCCGTCAGGCCTTTTTTACCCCATCAAAAATTATTTTATTAAAGCTAAATCAATTTTGTTTTCCAATATTCTGCACATTTTTAATATAGAACTCGAAGGCAACACTTTCGCTCAAAATGGGCACCAATTTCATTATCTCGCTGTACCACATCTTACAGAAGATGAAGCCTGGTATGGACCAATAGGTTCCCTATTAATGCTCTTTGCGTCAATCGTCTCTTTTATTCGGGGCATTCAAAAGAAAGACATTGCAAAGATAGGGATTATATTTACATCTACGATCTATGCTTTTTGTATTATTTTATTCCGACCTGGCTGGGATGAATATCAAGGAAGATATTTTTTATCAACAGTGGTCTTAGTAACTCCATTGATCAATATATATTTTTCAAATAAAAAAATCATTCAGATCATTCGTTCTGCATTAATTATCACGGCAATTACAATCATTGCAACAACACATTTACTTAACGAAGGAAAGCCTATTGTTGTTTTTGAAAACAATCCCAGTCTTATTCGTGAAACAATCTGGAATATGGATAGAATTGATAAAATGACTACCCAAAACCGTTCACTACGGTACCCGCTAAGAACCATCACCTCTTATATCCCGGATGGCTCTACGATTGGGCTATATATTAATACCGGCATTTGGGATTACCCATTTTTCCAGTCTGATTTTTCACAAAGAATTGTTCCGATAGTTCCAAAAGATCGGTTGTTCGATGAGAATTGGCTCAGTGAGAATGATATTGACTTTGTTATCATAAATACAAAAAAAGAAGTAATTTCAGAATATCCAAATTTTCTCTTCAAATTATTTGAATATGATAATTGGATACTACTTGAAAACCAACATTAAATAGGATAAGGTCTTTATTGATTCCCTTACTCTATTTTTTTTAATTACCAGGTATTTATTTCATCATTGGTATCTTGATACCTTTTTTCTTAGCAGTATCAATAGCGATTTCATAACCGGCATCCGCATGGCGGATAACCCCCATGCCGGGATCGGTCGTCAACACCCGCTTCAAACGCTCGGCCGCAGCAGGAGTGCCATCCGCAACGACCACCATCCCAGCGTGCTGGCTATAGCCGATGCCCACGCCCCCACCGTGGTGGAAAGACACCCAGGTGGCACCATTGACTGCATTGATCAACGCATTGAGAATTGGCCAGTCACTGACTGCATCCGTGCCATCTTTCATCCCTTCAGTTTCGCGGTTAGGCGAAGCCACTGAACCAGAATCCAGATGGTCGCGTCCGATTACAATAGGGGCATGCAATTCTCCGCTGGCAACCATTTCATTGAACCTCAATCCGGCTTTTTCTCTTTCACCATAGCCCAGCCAACAAATGCGAGAAGGTAACCCCTGGAAGGGAATCCGCTCGCGTGCCATCTTCAACCAGCGATGCAGATGTTCATCTGCTGGAAACAGATCCATGATAGCCTGATCGGTCTTATAGATATCCTCTTTTTCACCGGATAATGCCACCCAGCGGAAAGGTCCTTTCCCCTCACAGAATAGTGGACGGATATAAGCCGGGACAAAACCAGGAAAATCAAAGGCACTCGTTAAACCATTATCAAAAGCGCGCTGGCGAATGTTATTCCCATAATCGAACACCTCCACCCCACGATGTTGGAACTCTACCATAGCTTTCACCTGGATGGTCATGGCGTTGGTGGATAGACGAGAGTATTCTGCAGGATCTTTCTTGCGTAATTCGGCAGCTGCTTCTAAACTCATGCCATTGGGCACGTACATCAAGAAGTCATGTGCCGGGGTTTGGTCTGTCACCACATCCGGCATGAGATCGGTTTTCAACAGAGCAGGGTAAATATCAGCCGCATTGGCAACCAGACCAATAGAACGTGGAATTTCTTTTTCCTTCGCTTCGGCAACCAGATCGAGCGCTTCCTCCAGGTCGGTAGATACCATATCCAGATACCCGATATCTTTCTGCCATTTGGCATGAGCCGGGTCGATCTCCACCACTAATCCAACACCTTCATTCATGCTGATCGCCAGCGGTTGCGCTCCGCCCATGGCTCCCAACCCGGCTGTCAGTACGAATTTTCCCTTGAGTGAATTCCAACCTTTTTGTACAGCCAGGGACGCGAGTGTCTCATAGGTGCCCTGCAGGATGCCCTGTGTCCCGATATAGATCCAGGAGCCAGCCGTCATCTGCCCATACATGATCAGCCCCTCGGTTGCCAGTTTATCAAAATGTTCCTGGGTCGCCCAGTGCGGCACCAGATTGGAATTGGCGATCAAAACACGGGGCGCATCCTTATGGGTGCGGAAGACCCCCACTGGTTTCCCCGACTGCACCAGCAGGGTCTCATCATCTTCCAGGTTTTTCAATGAATTCAAAATCGCATCAAAACAATCCCAATTCCGGGCTGCCTGCCCTCTTCCACCGTACACCACAAGTTCATCCGGTCGTTGTGCAACTTCGGGATCAAGATTATTTTGTATCATGCGGAAAGGAGCTTCCGTCAACCAGGATTTACAGGTAAGCTGTGCACCGCGGGGAGCTCGCACCGTTCTTGGACCTGCCATGAAAGTACCTCCTTATTATTTTTCTAATGATTATAGTATCGCAGATTTTTCACATAAAGGCTGAAACTCCCTCTTTTCCGCCATGGATATCCTGCATAAATTTTTTATAAAAAACTTGCGTCACGAACTTGAACTGACTATAATTCACTCCTTGAGGTGTTATTATGCCGGTATATGTATATCATTGCGACAATTGCGAAATACAGTTTGAAAAGAATCAACGATTCAGTGATGACCCTTTGAAGATCTGCCCCGAATGTGGGAAGAAAGCGCTGCACAAAGTCATTACCGCGCCGGTTAGTGTCATTTATAAAGGATCGGGCTTTTACTCGACCGACCATCGCTCCAGCTCCGGTACCACATCTGCTGCTCGCAGCACAAAAGAAGACAGCAATGAAACCACCAAAACCACTGAACCCGCCAAAGAGGCAACCAAACCATCTGCAGAAAAAGACAAAGCATAATCCACTTTAACTTTCAATAAAAAAAGACCATTTCTCTGTTTTTGCTCTTCAACTAATGCGAATAAACCAAAACAAGTGATCCAGTTGTTCATGATAGAATCAACAAAATGAAACGTTGGATATACTGGCTCGGCATCCTGTTAAGTGTTATTTTCTTATATATAGCAATTTCAGGGTTGGATCTCAATAACGTCTGGCTCTCGATCAAAACCATCGACCTGATCTGGCTGCTGCCCGGATTGCTGTCTTATTTTATCGGGGTAGGGCTAAGATCGATACGATGGTCTTTTTTACTAAAAGGAAAATATTCTTCCACAGCATGGCAGCTTTTTCCCTCGATTTGTATAGGCTATTTGGGAAATAATATTTTTCCCGCCCGTGCAGGGGAATTCTTGCGTGCATATCATTTACGCGAAAAACGCGCTATCCCTTTTACCACGTCTCTGGCTTCCATCATTGTAGAACGCATCTTTGACGGATTGGTAATGATCGTTTTCATCCTTTTAGGATTGCCCACCTTTATGGGAAAAATCGACAATCATACCGCTATCATTCTCATCCAATGGATCTTACTGGCAGGCTCAGTTTTATTTCTGCTGGCTTTCTTGATCGTAGTCTTCTCCGCAGTTGCTCCAGATAAATCCCAGAAGATGTTAGATTTCATCTTTCTCAAGATACTGCCAGCTAAATGGCACGAAAAATACCGTGCTATTTTAGCACGCTTTTTTGAAGGGCTGGGCTCTTTGCAGTCCCTCCCTCAGATCGGGATAGTACTGGGATTTTCTCTCAGTATATGGTTGTTTGAAACCGGATTATATTGGTGCATGCAGCGCGCTTTTGGTCTGAGGTTGCCGTTCAGCGATCTGTTGTTATTGAATGGAGCCCTCAATATCCTTTCGACCATTCCCTCCGCACCGGGCTATGTGGGCATCTTTGATGCTCCGGGTATCAGCATCATGAGCGCGATGGGCACCAGTGCAAATATTGCCGGAGCATACATCCTAAGTCTGCATGCCGTTCTCTGGTTGCCAATAACACTGGTTGGATTATTCTTCTTCATTCGTGAAGGGTTACAGTGGAGTAAGTTGAAATCACAACAATACTGAGTGAGGTGATATGAAAAAAGCTGCCATCATCGGTGCCGGAATGGGAGGATTGAGCACTGCCCATCAATTGATCAAGCATGGTTATGAAGTAACCATCTTCGAAAAGGGAGAAAAAGCGGGCGGTCTGGCAGGTGGTTTTTTTAATCCCGAATGGGATTGGTCAGTGGAATATTTTTACCATCACTGGTTCAAGAGCGACAAAGCTATATTGAAATTGATCAAAGAATTAGGATTGCAAGAACATGTCCATTTCTATCACCCCAAAACAGTCATGTATCATCAGGGGAAATTCTTCCCGCTCGATTCGGTCGGGGCAGTGCTTACTTTTCCGGGTTTTTCATTTATAGAAAAAATGCGCTTCGGATTGGTGACCGCTTATATACGCTTCCTGGCAAAATGGCGGCCACTCGAAAAATATACCGCACATGAATGGTTGTTGAAATATTACGGAGAAAAGATCTACAGGATCAATTTTGAACCAATGCTCAAGGGGAAGTTCGGAGAGTATTATAAAGATATTCCCATGTCTTGGTTTTGGGCACGCTTCAAAGCCCGCTCCAGCGACCTGGGCACTTTTGACGGTGGTTTTCAAGCTTTTTTTGACACCTTTGTAGAAAAATTACAGGATCGCGGTGTAAAAATCCAGTTTAATAGATCGGTAGAATCAATCCAATCGCAAAATGGAAAATCTGTTATTGTCAAAGTAGAAGGACAGAAATATACATTCGATAAAGTCATCGTTACTTCTTCTCCTGCCGCTTTTCTTGAATTGGCACCCCAACTCCCCGAAGAGTATAAACAGAAAGTCCTCAAAAATAAAAGCATCGGGGCTGTGGTATTGCTATTATCCATCAAGCATCCCCTATCAAATGAAAAATACTATTGGTACAACCTGCCCAAATCAACCGAGTACCCATTTTTGTCACTGGTAGAACATACCAATTTTCTCAATTCATCGCATTTTGGCGGGGAGTATTTAGTTTATTGTGGAGATTATTTACCTCCCGAGCACGAATATTTTTCATTAACCAAAGAACAGCTTATCGAACGGTTCATCCCCAGTCTCAAACGCATCAACCCCCAGTTTGATCGATCCTGGATCAGGTCTAGCTGGTTGTTCCGACAACCCTACGCACAACCAATTCCGGAGCTCAACCAATCCAAGAGACTATTGGATATCATTACCCCTATTAACAATGTATTTCTCGTGACCATGAGCCAAGTCTATCCATGGGATCGCGGAACGAACTATGCAGTGGATATGGTAAATAACTCCATCAAAACAATTCTGGGCGAAAGTTAGATCAATCAACCCTTTCATTGGAGAACAAAACGAACAGCAGGAGATCATTTTCATTTTTATATTTTAAGATTTTATTCAAAATGACACCAATCTTCCCATATCGAAACCACTCTCATCCCGAGATATTGGGTAGGAATTTATTCTAAACACACTCATGGTGGTGAACTGGCGTTCTATATAAACAGTTGTCTGGACATGTTTCATTATATTTTTTAAGAATTTCCAACCTTAAGGATTACCCTTTTTTAACCTTAAGGACGCATTTTTATCTTGTAGAACCAGCCTCATTTTGCTAGAATATTTCCTACCGAATTGAAGAACTTCAGCTTCTGATCTGGAAGCATCCCCAAAAATAACAGTCCTTTGATTGGTCTTATAAGGGGTTAGTTTTACATACGAAATTTTAAGAAAGGAAGTATCATCAGATGGAAGCATATCAGGCATGGCAAGCCACCCTTGGACAACTGCAAATGAATATGTCAAAAGCTACATTCGATACTTGGGTGAGGGATTCAAAATTCCTATCCCATGAAGAGGATATTTTCTATATTGGTGTTCAAAATGCATATGTACGAGATTGGCTTGAAGAACGCCTGACTGGAACCGTTACAAAATTATTGAGCGGCATCATGAGTTCACCGCAGGAGGTAATTTTCCAGCTTCAAAATAAATCTGATGTGCAACCTGTTGCGGAGACCAAATCACCAGTAACAGCTTCAACCGAGATTAGTCCCTCTAAGATAAGTAGAGGATCGTCATCTGGCAGCCAGCTTTTGAATTCTCGCTATCGCTTTGACAACTTCGTGGTCGGTCCAAACAACCGTATGGCGCATGCCGCCAGCCTGGCTGTTGCCGATAATCCATCCAAATCCTATAATCCCTTATTTTTATATGGGGGTGTGGGGTTGGGGAAAACGCATTTATTGCAAGCGATCGGAAATCATATTCGCGAAAGAGGGCAGAATGTACTGTATGTATCTTCCGAAGAATTTACCAATGATCTGATCAATGCCATTCGGGTACACAACACCGAAGAATTTCGCAAAAAATATCGCTTTATCGATGTATTGCTCATTGATGACATTCAATTCATTGCCGGAAAAGAATCTACACAGGAAGAATTTTTTCATACTTTCAATACCCTGCACTCACAAAATAAACAGATCGTGCTTTCATCCGATCGCCCTCCCAAAGCCATGATCACCCTTGAAGAAAGGCTACGCTCTCGTTTTGAGTGGGGACTCACAGTCGATGTACAACCACCCGAACTCGAAACACGCATCGCCATCTTGAGAGCAAAAGCTGAAAGTGCTGAAAAAGAAGTGCCCTATGAAATACTGGAATTCATCGCCCAGAAAATTCAATGGAATATCCGCGAACTGGAAGGCGCTTTGACTCGTGTGCTGGCTTATTCGGAATTGAGCGGAAAACCACTGACCATGGAATTGACTTCCACTGCGCTGATCGATTTCTTCCCATCAGATGACCCGGTCGAACCGAATCGTATCATCCACACCGTTGCCAAAGCATTCAATATTTCTGAAGATGATCTATTGGGACGCAATCGCACCAAAGATGTAGCACTACCACGCCAGGTTGCCATGTACCTGATGCGCGAAGAGTCAGACGCTTCGCTACCGCAGATCGGCAGTAGCCTGGGGGGAAGGGATCACACTACTGTAATGTACGCTTGCGATAAGATCGCTGATATGATAGAAAGAGATGATAGATTCAGACGCCAGGTTTTTCAGATCCGTGATAGACTGCATACCGAACAAGCGGTCTTTTAATAAATGTTAACAGTTGTACTTGAAAATAATGATAGAATTTGATTCCGGTAATTTGAGGATTACTGGGTAATTATCGAAAATTGAAGTCTTGAACAATTTTGTAGGAATGCCCTGGCCGCCTTTTGAACCGGGGCGTTTTGTTTATAAAGAACTTAATCTGCTCTTTAGGGCAGTTAAAAAAAATGAGGAAAGTATGAAAAATAAATCACTAAAAATAATCCCGATCGGTGGATTGGGAGAAGTTGGTCGCAATATGATGATCTATGAATATGATGACGATATCATCATCGTAGATTGTGGATTGATGTTCCCCAACAATGACATGCTCGGCGTCGATTACATCATTCCTGACTTTCAATATCTACGCGCCAACCGCGAGAAGATCCGTGGCATCATTTTCACCCACGGGCATGAAGACCATATTGGGGCAGTCAGTTACTTCTTAGAAGAATTCAATATACCAATCTATGCCACCCCATTGACAATGGGTTTGATCAAAGTAAAACTTGGGAAAGCTTCATTGGATAAAAATGTTTCCCTGCACACAATACAGGCAGGCAGCCAGATCAAGATCGGTAAATTCAAGATTGATTTTTTCCATGTATGCCATTCCATTCCTGACTCAGTAGGGTTAGGCATAGAAACGCCAGAAGGATTGATCGTCCAATCAGGCGACTATAAATTCGACCATACTCCGGTCGATAACTGGCCAACCGATTATGCCAAACTGGTAGAATTCTCCAAAAGAGGAGTACTGGCCTTGATCGCTGACTCCACCAATTCTACCCGTCCCGGCTGGACACCCTCTGAACAGGTGGTTTCCGAAGCACTAGATAAAGTATTCGCGCAAGCGAAAGAACGGATCATCGTCGCCAGCTTTGCATCGTTAGTTTCTCGTATGCAGCAGGTGGTCAATGCAACCAAAAAACACAATCGCAAGATAGCTTTCGTGGGAACTAGTATGGTAGAAAACGCCAAGATCGCCCAAAAACTTGGCTTTTTAACGATCGACGAAGATCAAAAAATAAGCATTGAAGAAGCACTGCACCTGCCCGATGAAAAAGTTACCATTATGTGCACCGGCGCTCAGGGAGAACCAACATCGATCCTAGGACGCCTCTCTCGAGGTACCCAACGTCAATTTGATATCAAAGAAGGTGACACAGTGGTGCTTTCATCCAAGGTTATCCCCGGCAATGAAGAAGCTGTTTACTCGACCATCAACGATCTATTCCGCCGTGGTGCAAATGTTATCTATGAACAGATCGCACCAGTGCATGTGTCGGGTCATGGTAGCCAGGAAGATATCAAATTGCTACTACATTTGACCAGACCCAAATATTTTATTCCTGCATACGGCGAACTAAGGCAAATGAAGCAGAGCGCCATCCTGGCAATGCAAACTGGTATTCCCGAGCGACATATTGCTGTAGTGGAAGATGGTCAGGTCATCACATTCAAAAACAATAAAATGCGTATGGGTGATATTGAACCCATTTCGATGGTCTTTGTGGATGGTTCTGGTGTCGGTGACATCGGACCGGATGAAATGCGTGATCGTGAATTACTTTCAAAAGATGGCATCATTTTGGTGCATGTGATCTTAAACAAGCGCGACAGATCACTGGTAATTGATCCAGAAGTGGTAAGTCGTGGCTTTACCTCCATTAAAGAGGCAAATGGTTTATTCAACCAGGCACGTAACACCATTATCAACACAGTCAAGCGCAATCCAGCCAACCTGGAAAAAGATATTACCAAAACATTGAGCGGATTCATTTACCGCGAAACTCGTCGCAGACCTACCATTATGGTAACGGTGAGCAATATCTAGTCCAAGGTATTCCGCGGTGGTTTTTCCTCCCAACCCTGATCTCCAATCAGTGGGACGAAAACCACCGGGATGATGGTTTCATACGTAAAAACTCCCTTCGCCTTCTTCCACAACTGCAATTCCTGATACCAGTAACTGCCAACCGGAAGGATCATCCTTCCTCCTTCGGATAATTGGTTTTTCAATGCATCCGGCACCTGCGGAGTACCAGCGGTGACCAGAATGGCATCATAGGGGGCATCCGCCGACCAGCCCACACTTCCGTCTGCATGATGGACACTTACATTCTCGATCCCCAATGCACGCAGAGTGGTTTCGGCATTTTCAACCAATTGAGGGATCCGTTCAAGGGTGATCACTTTTGCACAAAGACAAGCTAAGATAGCTGCCTGATAACCCGATCCGGTTCCGACCTCTAAAACAGATTCACTCCTTTCAAGATGTAATAACTCCGTCATCAACGCCACGATAAATGGTTGGGAGATGGTCTGTTCATATCCGATCGGCAGCGGTGCATCTTGATAAGCCTGTTCCCGGAATTTATCGGGAACAAAACAGTGGCGAGGAATCACAGTGAATGCTTCCAGAACCCGTTCATCTACCACACCGCGTCGTTTGATCTGATCGCGCATCATTCTAAAACGCATTTCGCGAAAGCGTTCTTCTGCGTAATCTGAATCTTTCATATTTCCATTATAGGGAATATTGGTTCATTCTGAAACCGAGGAACAAAGATCACGTGAGATCAAACGGTCAACCTTGCCCATAGCAAAACGATTCATTTCATCACATCTTACCCAGGCTAGTTCTTGCGCTTCCAAAGCTTTCGGTGGAGGTCCCTGAAGCTGACAATGGTATGCCCGTACCACCACCTTGAAATGAGTATAGGCATGTTTATATGCTCCGAGCATGAAATCGACCGAGATATGGGTATCCAACTCTTCCATGATCTCACGCTGCAATGCCTGCAGATCATTTTCGCCTTCTTCTACTTTTCCTCCGGGAAATTCCCACAAACCCGGCAGCAGTCCTCCATTTGGTCGCTTTGCCAGCAAGAACATACCATTTCCCGTTGAAGTTGAAATGGCCGCAGCCACAACTTGATATTCAGGGATCAGTTTCTTGGGGCGCAAAACAGGACGTTCATGTTGGGTGTGATGGTTAAAAGCAACACAATAGTTTTGCACGGGACAAATTGAACAAATCGGTTCGGAAGGCAAGCAGATCATCGCCCCCAGATCCATAAGCGCCTGATTGACATCTCCAGCATTTGCATCAATGATCAGATTACCTGCAAATTGCTCAAGCTTATTTAACGCCGTCTTGTTCGCAAGCGGTTCATCCAGATCGACCAGGCGCGCCAGTACACGTTTAATATTGGCATCCAACGCAACAGCCGGAAAATCAAAGCAAATGGATGCAATGGCATTAGCGGTATATTCTCCAATACCAGGCAGTTCCTGTAATTCATCAGGGGTGCGGGGGAACTCACCGTGCAATTGCTGCACAATCTTTTTTGCAGTAAGGTGCATGTTCCTGACACGGGCATAGTATCCCAACCCTTCCCATAACAACAATACACCTTCTTCCGAAGCGGAAGCCAGAGCATACACAGTAGGAAATTCTTCTATCCAGCGCAAATAATAGGGGATAACCGTATCCACGCGCGTTTGCTGCAACATGATCTCTGAGACCCAGATCACATAAGGATCTTTTTCTCCCCGCCAGGGCATGCCGCGTTTTGATCTTCCATACCAATCTAAAAGTGCGCGTGTAATTCCGTTCTTCATCAATCTAAATCATACAGCAATCAAAACTGGAAACCGCCATTGGCAATGGTAATTTTTTGTTTGTAATTAACCACGAAATCTTTCAATTTGTTGATTAATGAGTACCAATCAGCGCTATCCAACACTTCACGAATCTCATCTAGGGAGGGCATAATGGCTCCGACCAAAATTTGCGGGCGATCACCATACACCGTCACCCACGCGTCAGTCAATTGAAAACCTATCTTTTGCATACCCGGTAGAAATTCCCGCACCAGAAATTCGAAATATTTCTGTTCATTCTTGGGAGAAACGTCCCAGGTAAGGATGATTTTTCCGGGTTCTTTTTCCATTATGCCTTGGTCGTGTAATCCAGGAAGATCACTTTGGTATCTTCCGGAAGGTCATTAGTACTGCTCACTTTAAAGCTTTCTTGTGTCTCGACCTCTGAAAGCCCCATTTCTTTTAGAAATTTTGATATGGGATCCAATTTTAATTTGGCATCTGCGGTAGCATAATGCATGGGGATGACAATATTGGGCTCCAGCAGGCTGATTACTTCTGCAGCTTTGCTGGCATTCAAGCTGCTGCCATCCCCTACAGGTACCAAGGCAATATTCACAGGCCCCAACGATTCGACCTCAGCCTGGGTTGGTACCTGCACCATATCACCCAGGTGAGCAATGGTGATGCCCCCATAATTAATTAGGTAAAGGGTATTATCGATTTCAGTCCCATTGTTTCCGTTCTTTTCCTCATTATTCTTTTTTGAACGGCGCACTACCGTGCTGAGACCAGTAATGAATACTCCCCCGATCTCATATTCACCAGGACCATTGATCAGGTATGGATTCCCCTTTACGCACTTTGTACAGTTATGTCCGGGGAAATCATGGCTCACTGTTACGATCTCCGCCTTTAATCGTAAAGGGCTATACCCAACCACTTCATGATCATAAGGGTCACAAACCACAGCAGCTTTTCCCCTTTCGTTAATGCGAAAGCACGAATGTCCATACCAAACAATTTCCATAACACCTCCAGGTTTATTTTGATTATACTTTAGATACAGTGAGCTTCTTTAGAAGTAACATACGAATTTACAATTATACGAGGGTAATATGCAAAAAAACACTCATACGGTCCGCAACTTTCATTTCAATGAACCTCTGCTCCCGATCGTGAGGAATTGGGCTAAAGATTTCGGTTTCCTGGTCGAAGTGGAGGGAAATACCATCACCTGTGAAAAAGGCATGGGGTTGATGTCGGCACCCATAACTGTGATCTTGGAGAACACAAATGGAGACATCAGATTCGAAGCATTTCTTAAAACCGATCCCATTTCCATGTTCACCGCGCTCTTTCTCGCACCGGATGAAATGCACCTTGATTCAGGGGACGGACAGCTTTACATGGAACGCAAATATGGGCGCGACAAAGTGAACAAGCTGTTAGAGAAACTCGGTCAGGTGATCATTGAATAAGTGCGGTGTTCTATTTTTCGTGATGCAGAGCAATGATGGTTAGATCATCTGTAGGGGGAAAACCCTTTTGAAAGACCAGAATATTCTTATCCAGCGCATCCAAAAGGTGATCCATGCTCATGGCTGGTGCTTCCATCAAGAAATGTTCCAGACGATTCATACCATAGAATTTTCCATCTGGAGATTGGGCTTCGGTCACACCATCTGTATAAAGGAACAATGTATCTCCTTGCTCAACCTCGATAGATCTGTTGACATTGTTCAGTTCTGAAGCCACCCCCAGCGGCATACCACCTTTTTCCAATAAAACCAATCCTACTTTTTGGTTTTTAATCAAGACCGGCTGATTGTGACCGGCATTGGAATAATCAAACCTTCCGGTCTCTTCACACAAGATGCCGTAAAAAGTGGTGATGAACAAACCTTGTGGAGAGCTTTCCAATAATAATCGATTCACCTTGAGTAGGGTCTGGGCAGGGTCAAGATTTTCTTTGGCAGTGGCATGGATCAAGGTACGGGTAACCGTCATATAAAGAGCAGCCGGTATACCTTTGTCTGATACATCTGCAATGACAAAACCCAGCCTACCATCCGGTAAGTTTATAAAATCGTAAAAATCCCCGCCAACCTGCCTGGCTGGTCTCCAACGAACACTGATCTCCCAATTCTTGGCGTGAGGAATGACCTCGGGCAAAAAAGCTTTCTGGATATCACGCGCCAGTTGAAATTCACGTTGCAATCGTTCACGTCCAACCATTTCTTCTTTTAACAATTCGTTTTGGAATGCCAGGGTCAATTGTTGGGCAACACCGGTTAGAATATCCGCCCGTTTTTCGCGATATTCGAACTGGTCTCTGGAATCGTTAACCAGCATAACGCCATAAAACTCCTCGCGGTCCTGCAACGGAAGGATAAACTGCACATCCTTGTCGATATTAAAGACGGCTTCTCTATCATCCACGATCTTGAACTTCTTCATCTCGTACCATGATGCGGGATCCAGATCATCCATCGAAACGTAAACCGGTTGGCGGGTTTGCACCATCTGATCCAAAGGCACATAATCTAGCGGTTGGATATATTCTCCCAGTTTTTCCATCTGAGATTTCCATTTTCCGCAGTAGGATTCTGCTATCTTGAATATCTCGCGTGTTTTATCCCACACCATAAACATCACGCAATCCACACCAACCAGGAAAGGCAAGATATTCACAACATTACCCAAAATATCATTAATCCCTGTCGAACTGACCACTGCCTCCGCCACTTGCAGCAATACTGCAGTGACATACGCTTCGGTTTGTTCTGCGCGCCGGAAACTCAGATTCTGAAGAGCCACAGCTGCCTGGCGGGCAACGGCTGAAAGAACTTCACGTTGTTTTGCTCCTGATCCTTCCAAAAAATCATAATCCCCGGCTTCTTCATCCATTTGAACAAACAGAGCTCCCAGTACTTTCTCCTGAGTTTTTATAGGAATTACCAGCCATTCATTGGCAGGAGCACTCTTTAATGTTGAGGGAATGAGCACATTCTGGGATTCTTCAGTTTCTTCTCCTAACATACGGGAAAAAACATAGATACCCTCATAAGTCGAAGGATATTTGTTGAATTGTTCTTCTTCTCCATTCACCAATCCAACCGAAGATGCCAAAACGAAATCTCCGGAGCGGTTACGCTGGTACAGTATGGTCTTCTTTATACCTACTACAAACTGGAGAAGTTTGGCAAGCGTTTCAAAGAGCTCTGCTTCTGTTTCAATATGTTCGGTGGCTTCGCTAACCAGCAACAGTGTGGTCGCCATCAAGGCTTGTTCCTGCGATGCAGAATACAGACCCAAATTCTGAATTGCCACTGAAGTGTAACCGGCAAATGCTTTCAAGATCGCGCGCGCTTCTTCTCCATAACGGTTCGGGTTTTCATAAACGATCTCAATCGCACCTAATTTTTGGTTGGCATTGATGATGGGTGCCACAATGGCTGAATAGTTCTTTCGTAATGCAAGAAACTTACCCAAAGGTTCCGTTTCATCATACCCGTAACGAATGATAGGCTCCCCTTGCTCAATAGCGTATTTAATGAACTCAAGATCTTCTTCCAATAAAGTAGAGTTTAGATCTTCTTTGTCGACACCAATTGAATCGATCACATTGAGCGATTCATCGCCAGCCAGATGCCAGATCACGCCTGCTGTGCAAGGTAGATTTTGACTGGCAATCTTCAGGACAGATTTGTAGATCTCATCCAGAGAATAATTACGCGAAAATATGTTGGCAATCTCATGGAAACTCTCAGCCACTTTACGACGCCAGCGCTCTGACCGGTATATCAAAGCATTTTGCATTGCAATGGCAATACCATCAGAGAGCATACGGAATAGTTCGATATCATTTTCCGTAAAGGTCTCTGGCTGTCGACTTTGAATATCGAGCACTCCTAACACTTCACCGGAATAAATGATAGGGATCGCCAGTTCTGAACGAGGATCATCGGGAGGGAGATTGGTAGGAAGATAGAGATCATCATCCAACACATCAGGAGAGCGATAGGGGCGCCGCTTACGTGCCACATAAGCAACAATGCCTTTTTCACTTTCTAGATCAAACCATAGTCCATTAGCCTTTAGAACCTCACTGCTCTTACCGGTTCCCATTCTGAAAACCACACGGTTCATAACTCGATCAATAGTGAAGATATGAACATATGGGTAATCAAATTTTTCGCTAATGATATTGACAATACTCTCCAAGAGCTTCTCCAGATCCAAGATTGAAGATAACGCTCTGGTTATCTCCGAAACGATTTGAATCTTTCCATTTTGCTCTCTTACACTTTGTAGCAGACGTGCATTATCGATCGCCGCTGCGATCGAATCTGCCAGAATTTGGAGCACCAGCAGGTCATTCTGATGAAAGCCACTCAGAAAATTGCTTTGTACATCAAGAACACCGATCACGTTATTCCCGATAAATAATGGAAAACAGACCTCCGAACGCGTATCCGGCAAACCGGTGACATAGTGGAACAGCGCATCATGTTCGACGTCACTACATATGATCTCTTTTTTCTTTTGAGCACAGGTTCCTATCAAACCCTTACCAATTGGAATACCATTCGCAAATATATCTTTGAAATCGGGATCTCGGTTAATATTCTTACCGCTGCTAGCCTGGAACAGCAATTTTTCTTTTTTATCATCAAACATATAAATAGCAACAAAGTAATAATGAAAGGTACTGGTAATCAGATCAGTAACCAAACGAAATATCTTGCTGACATCCCGTTGCTGGATGATCTTGGCTGCCACCGAACGTACCAGATCAAGCTGTTTATTACGCCATTCTTTGATACGCATCTGGTGGGTAAAGAAAAGGTCGATCGCTATTTGGTGGGCAAACTGTGGTAAACCATCTTCCAACACCGGAAAATAAATTTCTTCAACATGATCAAGCTGCAGTGCACCGATGATCTTCTCACGGAACATCAAACAGATAGCCATTGATCGAGCATTCTCAGATTGAATATTCACCAGCTCACCAGTGCTGAGAGCTTTCTTCATTAACGGGGAACACGCATCTGGATGAAACATGCTTGAAACTGTTTCGTCCGGAAGGGGAAGGAAATTATCGTCAAGCCAGATGGAAACCTTGGCATGCAGCCGGGTGGAAAAATACTGTTTAATTTGGTTTAATTGTTCGCCAAGGTTTGACTCATCCAGCAATTTCCCGCTAAAATCGAGGATATCCTGCCACTCCCAGGAAATCCCGTTTACGGGATTTTTTTTCAACAGGGACTCTCCTTATATTTCTCCATGGTAAGGATATTTCCACCGTCACCATTGAATGTGAAACTGACCACATCCATCAGTTTCTGCATAAAATACAGCCCCAACCCGCGCGGTTTGCGCGCACACGGATCTGATGAGACATCCGGGGGAGCAATCAAGTCAGGATCAAAGGCTTGCCCATGGTCATGCAACACAATGCGAATACCTTTATCCAATATCTCGTAAGAACATTCGATCACACCGCGGTTTTCTCCGCCATATGCATGATCAATAATATTGGCAGCTGCTTCATCAGCAGCCATCTGGACATCATACACCGCGTCCTCATCCAATCCCGCTTGCCGGGCAGCCTGGGCAAAGAAATCACGGATTTTTTCCAGATTAGAAAAATTCGCCGGGAAAACCGTTAGTGGCATGCCAAACGATCAGAAACTCCCCACTGCTTCGGCTGCGGTATCAAACACCTTGTAATAAGGGATGAATCCCGCCAAGTCTAGGGCATCATAAATTCGTTTGGGAACGCTAGCTAGGTAAAGTTCACCACGGTTGAAACGTTTGCATCTTTTTTGTGCTGTGACCATAACCCAAAGACCCGCGCTGGAAATGAATTCCACATTGCTCATATCAAAAACAATATGGAACTCCCCCCCTTCGGTGATCTCATCGAATGTATCAGCCAATTGGGGTGCGGTTGAGCTATCAATCCTGCCACTTACTTCTAGCAAAACACATCGTTTCAGGGGAGTAGTTTTAATTTCCATCCGGGCCTCCAGCATTTCAATTAAAGAGTGTTAAAAATTATATCATCCATAAATAGTAAGATATATTGTATATTAGCATACATGGGAAAAACAAGATGAATAAAAATATTCGAATCATTACTGCTTTATGTATAGTTGCATTCAGCATCTATATTCCGGTCAATTTGAAAGGAACACAGGATGCTCATATGCTTTCTTTACTTTCAGGGGATGAAAATATCCAGTACCCTTATCTGACACATATGCTGGTAGGTGGGAACACATTATTCGAAACCATCAAGAATTTTATTTCCTACCAACACTATTTTTATGGCTATCCTTTTTACCTCGTCTCTGCGATCACCATTTTCCCGGTGCGGTTGATTGCAGGAGTCGCTTTTTCAGATCAGGTACAATTGAATTTGCTCTTACTGCGCCAGATCATTTCCGTAATTCCCATGCTACTCAGCATTGCATTACTGGTCTATCTACAGACTGAATTCAAAGACTTATTAAAAAGTAGCTTCCTGTTATTTCTTCTAATCACCATCCCGGCGGTCACCCGCAATAATATTTGGTTCTGGCATCCTGATGCACTGGCTCTATTGGGCATTGTCACTGCCATCTATTTTCTTAAAAAGGATAACCTGCAATTAGAGAAAAATTTTTATTATGCCGCTATCGCCAGTGGAATGGCAGGCGCTATCAAAGTAATCGGGGTATTCTTTTTTCTGGTTATTTTGCTTTACCTGGTCATAGGATTAAAAGAAAAACGGGGTGATCTAAAGATACTGGGCAAAAAAGCGATTTTCTTTTTACTAATCTTTCTGCTGGTTTTCTTACTGGTCAATCCACTGCTGCTGATCCCCCAAACCAGAACGCAGATCTTAAAGATCCAGATGCAGCAAAACAAATACGTACGCGAAGGTTGGACGGATGAGAATGTCTACCAGACCGGCTTGAAAAGCTGGCTGCCGTATTTCAACCAGTGGTATGCCAATGGCATCATCTTGTTATTTTTATTGGGTTCGCTCATTTATGGCATTTTACGCGGAACGAATCGCCTGGTAAACTCTCTTTTATTAGCATGGTTGATACCCTATTCCATCTATCTGCTTTTCTTTGTAGCAGTAAAACCTTTTCACTACCCGCTACCTGTAATGATCCCTTTATTTTCCACCGCCTTAAATTTATTCCAAAACGAGCATATTTCTCACTCAAACATATCTTCAGGACCGTTGCGCATTGCCGCGGCGGGTCTGCTGCTTTTCATGATGGTAAACAACAGCATTACCTCATGGAGAGTATATAAAGAGTACTATGAAAAAGAATATCTATTGTTAGCTTGCAACTCCGCTGCCGAAAATGAGGCGGATGGCAGCACTGTCAATTTATCAATCGATATATGGTACCGCATTGAGCAATATGACCTGACCGTTGAACCGCAAACACACTTCTTCTCGATAGGGCAAGGCTCTGCACAGATCAGTGCAACTGAAGATAGGGGTATAATCGCATGGGCTTGCCAGGATGAAAACGCTGCTTATTTTTCTGCCTCACGCTTAGCTATATCATTTAAGAAAAGCCACCCAACATTTACTGTGCTGGGGCCGGATGGGCAAGAGATCAAGTAAAAATTGCTCATAAAACACGCTCGTTTCCTTATTACAGCAAAAGAATTGGAGTTGTGGTAAAATCCAGTCCTTGCCTGGTATTTTGGGTTTTGGTATAATCTCATGGCTGTACCTTGATAACAAAAATAGATTGATAATTTCGAGCGCCGACGTAGCTCAAACGGCAGAGCAATCGCCTTGTAAGTGATAGGTTACGGGTTCGATTCCCGTCGTCGGCTCAGTTGTCAGTTAGCAAGTGGGTTAGATCTTTTCGCGAGAACTGCTCACTTGTGTTCTGATGACGTACTCGAACATGGGCGGTTACCCAAGTGGCCAAAGGGGACTGACTGTAAATCAGCTGGCATAAGCCTTCGGAGGTTCGAATCCTTCACCGCCCACTGGTCTAATAGACCAAAACTGCCTTGTCGGCGAAGCACGGCAAGCCCTCATAGCTCAGTCGGTAGAGCACGTTCTTGGTAAGAACGGGGTCATGGGTTCAAATCCCATTGAGGGCTCAGAATGCCGGGGTAAGAAGAAAAAAAGTAATTATCATTCGATAGGAGAATAATTATGGCAAAAGAGGTATATGATCGAACGAAACCCCATCTCAATGTAGGGACAATGGGACACATTGACCATGGAAAGACAACTCTCACAGCAGCGATCACCAAATACTCCAGCATGTTGGGATTTGCTGATTTCATGGCATTC
>JAAZNC010000052.1 GCA_012798455.1 Chloroflexota bacterium
CCGGTCTCTTCTGCGGCTGCTTCGGGGATTACCGCATCGCTGTTTTCAGATTCTGCGGTATCTGCTGCAATCTGTTCTTCTGCAGTTCCACCGGATGAACAATCGCACTGGCATACACATTCCTGCGGCTGACAGGCACTTAAGAGGAGAACGATGATGAGAAGAATGGGAATAAGGATAAATTTGAGGTGCTTGTTTTGGTGTTTCATACTTTTCTACCTTTCTGATGGTTCTTTAATGATTTGAATTTTTATCTTTCTTGATTGGCAAAGACTTCAACTTTCAATCTATTTAATGAAAGAAGGTTGTTCACCACCATATAACTCGATGATCTGTGCTTTTTGCTCCTCATCCACTGTCAGCATATTCAGAACAGGTAATTCCTTTAAAAATGAAAAATCGGAGCATTTTGTCCTTGAGATCGCCAGATTGGTCAGGTTCTTCAATTTGGCGATCTCGTCAAAATCGAAGATGATGGAGTCATTGATGCTGAGCCAGGAGAGGTGTATCAGATTTGATATACCCGCCAGGCTTTCCAGTTTGCTGTTGGGGATGTGCAGTGTTTGCAGATTCGGCATATCGCAGGTGCATAATTCAGCGAAGCCCTTATAAGAGATGTCATACATGGATAAGAAGCTGAGCGTTTTGATGTTACCCAATGGCATCAAGCTCTCATAGCTCGCGTAGTCCAAACTGAGATTGGTAAGTTGGCGCATCTCTCCCAGTGGTGAAATATCCGCCAGTTGGTTGCAGGAGAGGTCGAGCACCTTGATGGGAAGGTCTGCTAACGGAGCGAGATCGGTGAAGCGCTGGAAGATCAGATTGATATGTTTTAAATTCCTGAAATATGCCAGGTCTGAAATATCCGTGATGCTGCCGCGCTCGAAGAAGAAGACCGGTTGGCTTTCTTTTTTATACACCATTAAACGTTCTTTGCCCTTGGAACAAGCCAGATATTGTTCGCCATACGCATCGGCAAAGAGCCGTAGCTCGCTGACCGCATTGGTATGTTTTAATTCCAATGGTCTGTCTTCGGGAAGTCCCAACTTTTCGCAGGCTGCCCGGCGGAAAAGATCACAGGTAAAATGCAGCGCTCCCGCCGGTGGTGCGCTTGGGACAGGGGGCGTTTTTACAGGCGCTTCCGGTTTTGGGGGATCTGCTTCGGGTGGTTTGGGTTTTGGAACCCACGGTTTCGTTGCTTGTTTTTTAAAAACACTTTCGAAGGAATACAAATATTTTCTTCTGAACGTATCTTCATCCAGTAAATATTTACGAATATCTTGTTTGGATCCGATCTGCAATTGTAATCCGGGCGTCAATATTGTTTCGCATAGATAAATTGCGATAAAGGGTAGTTTTTTTGCCAGTGCAAAGTTGATTTCGTTGCGCACGTTCTCGGATGAAACCGAGTTGGGCGAAATGAATACCACGAACAGGCTGCTGCTGTTCAATGCGTTTGCAATTTCTTCCGGCCACTCGATGCCGGGTTCGATGCCCTCGTCGTACCACACATTGTATTCCTGTTCGTGAAATTGCCTGATGATCGGATAGACCGTGGCGCTGTCCTTATGCGAGTAGCTGATAAACATATAAAGCTCATCACCCTTATAGGCTGCAAATGGCAGGTTGGAACTGGGTATATTGGGAACCGGGTTGTTGGATGTGTTGGTATTTTCCATGCTTTCTCCTTACATCAATGCTCTGTTATGTTGACGGTTAAGCTTTCACTACTTTCATTCCCGCCATTCCTGCCAGTTTGACCACATTCCTGGCAGCATCGCGATCATATTCTTGATAGTCTCCGGAGAGCTCGTCCCACGATACCAGGCAGTTATGTTTTTTAGCAGTGTCATCTCGCACGGGATCGTAAGTCCAGCCATCCTTGATCTTTCCCTGCATCCAGTCATCGTGCTCTAATATGGCATATTGTTCGATCGTTTGATCATTGAAAGCACTGATAGCAGTTCCCTCCGCGTCAGCGTTGACCAGTGCATAGCCCAGTTTTTGCAGCTTCTTGCCGATGTTCATCGCCTGGCGCAGGTTAGAATACCTGGCTGATTCATCCAGGTCCTCGAACTTCTCTGCCACTTTGATCGGTTGCTTTCTCTTTTTTCGTTCTGCGATGTAGTCATTATGAATGGCTTTCGCCAGGATCTCCATGTTTTCCAGAATAGGGCGTGGCACCAGCTTATCTTCCCGCGCTTCTATGAAAATGTTCTCCAACGTGTCGCACTCGATCTTCAACCCGTGGCTGAAGATCGCTTTGATATTCAATAATTGATTGAATAGCTCATTCTTGTCTTGGATGAATTTCTTCGAAAAAGTGCCCTTGCCTGCCAGATAGGTGATCCCAAAGCTTTTCTCATCGATATTGATCTTTGCCGAGACTGCTTGTGTGCGCGTCTTCTCGATCCTTCCGTATCCCACCCGATTCCAATCTTGCATTTCATCACAGAATATCAACAGGTAAGCGATCGGGTGGTTGTCGGGTTCCATTGCTCCGCAACCAAACGCTTTTTGGCACACGCTGCGGTAATAATTGTGCAGCAAGATCGCGCTGGCGCTGTCTACGATGGCATTGTAAAAACGCATGGGGTTCATATTGGTCTTTTGGATCAGGTAACCGTACCATTTCAGCACGATGACGGCGCTGTAGAACCCGTGGTCGATGAATCCCAGTTTTGCCATATCAGCCACAAAGGTATCCAGTTTGTCCTTGATACCGTCCATCGGAATCCCTAACGACATGTGGATCTTCTGTGCCAGCAGATCGATAGGTTGTAAAAGATCGATATAAACGCTGCTTTCATTTTGCTCATAAAAATCTTTGATGAAGACCTTTTTGGGGGTCACTTCTGCCACCGAGTTCAGGCGCCGGAAGTTCTGGAATTCCAGGTGCGCTTTGATCTTCCCCTTGCTGTCATCGTGATCGGCATTGGTGGCAAATTCCAGAAAACTCTCGATTTGCTTGCCAATGATCTCGATGGGGTAGCCGACATCGTGGAAGAGTGCCGCGATTCCCCAGCGGAACAGGAATTCCTCATGCTCGTTGGGGTAATTTTCTGGATATTTCTTCTTATCAATATTGGTTTTTTTGAAAGCGGACCGGTAATGGGCGTTTTGGGAGTAGATGCACAGCCCCAGGATGAAAACATTCACGGAATGGATGTAATGGTCACGCTGTTTATCGATCAGGGTGGCAGCGCGTTCTTCATATGCGCTTAATACATCCAGCAGATCGATGAAAGTATTTTTCGAACCTTCCAATACGATCCGGTAGGTGCTGAAAAAGATATCGTACACTGTTGCGGCGTTTTCCTTGCTCTCATCATTCAGGAAGGTGAGTAGCGCCATCTTGATGGCGTTGGTGAAACGCTGCTCTGCTTCCGTCTTCCTTGCCGAATTGAGAAGCGTGAAAAAATCTTGGACATAATTCTGGAGCGTTTTCATTTTATATTAACCTTTTTTAAACTTGGTTTGAGGAACAATGCTTTTGGAGGTCACAAATCCGCTTACAATAAAATACGGTAAGCTTCTTCATCCCTCCATATAGATTTTACACTCTCTTTTAGAAAACCCCCATACTTGTGGGAATAGTAAGAAAGAAATTGTTATCATTGTTTGTTATCAACCTCACATAATGAGTGCACAGAGGATTAGCATCTAACGCAACAACACTTTTACAATATGCTGGTAGCGACCCTTGCAATGACCTCTGTCACCTCTGGGTAGATGAATTATCCACTGAGATGAAAGTTCTGGCTAGATCAAGCTACTGATTTTCTGCTAGTGGTGCCTTACGATTGTTGCGCCATGCAAACAACAAGAATGCAGTCTGTAACGCACTGGCGAGCAGTACGACCCACAAAATCTCCGTGTACCCCCCGAGCACGGTGAATAGAATATCTGAAAGGTGTAGCATGGTGGGAACAATGAATATGGGGAGATCATTCACGGTGAAACGGCTGGCCATTTTCCCCCGCCATAAAAAAATCAGAAGTGCACAGGGAATCATAAGGTGAAACGCAAGCATTACCCACTCGCTGGGTTGCCCTTTCTGGAAGAAGGGTCCCATCCAGAGCAGAAAGTTTGAGAGCGGGCTGATCATTAGCAGTAGCGATGCTATCATGGTGATAATTGGATAGAGATAACCGACCAGCGGGCGGAAGCCGGATTTTTTATACCACCATCGTCCGACCAACAAACAAGTCGTTCCGTATAACATAATCAACATCCAACCCGGAAAGTTGAAAACCGGTATGCGTAGAATGTTGGCATCGGTCGCGGGATTGATCAACCAGTTCCAGCGTCCGGAAGTCACTTCACCAATGGTGTGGATCTGCCGTATTGCCAGTGGATCAAGCGAGAAATCCTGCATCATTCCGAACAACCCGATGATCGGTGCCCATGCCCATTGGGGTACCCGCGTTTTTTCTAGAAACCAGATGCCCGTGATCAATACACAGGCTTCGATTAAGGGCACAGAGGCTGGCACAAATCCTATCATCACCAGTGAACGACCATAAGAATATAAACCCATCACAATGGCAGCGTTTTCGTATATGGACGCATATAAGAATACGAATGCAGCCATCTCCAAGATCACAATTGCCGGATGTTTTTCACGACGGATGATGAACACCAGCACCAAAAGGGTCAAGAGTATCGCGAAAATGTCCTGGATCAACCAATCACCGGGGAAGGGTTCGAGAAAAATGTAGTCAAGGATGATCTTCATTCCGAATTTCTCCCATGTAAAAGATATTCAACACTATGTCGATTATCTGGATTATAATAAAAATGAAGTTGATTTTCTCAACATCAACGCTGAATTTGTCTATCAAGGAAATGCCAAAAATGAGTGTATCTGAGTCTGACCCGCGCTCCATCCGAACTCGTGATTCATTAAGGGATGCGCTGATCAAGCTTGCGGCTGAAAATGCCTATGATAGCTTATGTATCAAGGATATCACGAACGAAGCGGGGCTCAATCGCACTACTTTTTACCTGCATTATTCAGGATTGCATGAACTTCTCAATGATTGCGCCCACATGTTATTTGAACAAATGCGTACGGAAATTTACACTAACAAAGCTGATCCATCGAAAAACAGTCCGGCTTCCCTGATACCGTTTGTGCAAAGCGTCTTTAAGCACCTGGAGCAATACGAGAAGTTTTATCGAGCCATGCTCGGAAAATTCGGTGATCCGCTCTTTCGAGAATTATTTCAAGAATTATTATCTGAACTGATCTTTGAGCCAATGACCACGCAGAAAATAAATTACTCGTCCAACCCACGTCTTGAGATGAATTTGCATTTCTTTTGTGCGGGTTTTACCGGGATCGCAGTGTGGTGGTTGGAAAATGACAAACCCATGTCAGCACAAGAAGCTTCTCGTTACATCGCTTCTGATATTTTGCCTGATTATCTCCGGTTGATGAGCGTGTAAGGCAAATTTGCACTCCCTGGCGGTCTTCTGCCCCCTCCTGCTTTTTTATCGAAAATGATGAATCGGGTGTGTGGTTTGCACATTGACATTGGTGAATTTCTCGATAGGCGCCGATTAAGAAGACCATTCACTTATTGTACAGATGATGGGATATTGAAACCGGTGCCAGACTTCGCCATCGACCGGATTATTTCTTCTGTTTCATCAGATCGCGGCAGCGTTTCTGATTGATACCCAGAAACATGGCGCTGCCAGGATCGCTGAATTTATCTGCCTGGTCGTAGCACTGGATGGCGGTTTTGAAATCTTTACGTGTTTCGGCGATCATGCCCAGCAGCCAGTGGTAGCTGTATTTTGCTGATCTTTCTTCCAGGGTTGAAAGGATATCGGCGGTCGTCTGTGCTGAATCCAGGTCCATTTTTCGAACATAGGTGTAACCGAGCGAGGTAAGCAGCATAGGATCATTGGGGGTTTCTTTCAAGCCCTTCTGTAAAAGAGCGATCGCTTCATCGAATTTCAACTTGTCATTATAAGAGCTGCTTACCCATTGCCAGTAGGTGGGCTCTTTGGGGTTCAAAGCTAACGCTTTTTTATAGAATGCCAGTGGTTTGGTAGAACTGTAATCCTGGTACCAGATCTCAAGCCCTTGCAGAAATGCTTTGCGGTCCTCGGTTAGAACATCCCAGCCGCGGCTCTTACAGAAGGTGACGGAATATTCCTTGAAGCTGGGGCGTTGGGGAACGGCGGCAGGTTTGACCTGTGGTGCGGCTTCTTGCTTTGGTTTTGCGGAAGGTTTGGACTGTTTGACGGCTGTTGTTTTAACCGTGGGCGTGGCGATGTTCTCGCCGCGCATGTTTTGCCCGTTTTGGTTATAGCGGAAGAAAAAATCAGGAGTAGATGCCAGGAAGGTTTTGGTGACCTCATCATAGATCTTGGCGGTGAATCCCAGACGGTATTCTCC
>JAAZNC010000053.1 GCA_012798455.1 Chloroflexota bacterium
AGAGAGATCTTGTATCATAGCTGTCCACTTTTCAAGTTTTGATGATTATTCTTGACCGTTTTAGCGGTTCACTTTTGAACTGTTATCAGTTCACTTTTCAAGTGTTATCGGTTCACTTTTAAAGTTCTGCTAACAGAGGCATTACGCAGAATTGACAAGCCTGTTACTTCTATGTATAATCATTCGCGCTGCAGGATAGATTTAGCCGCGGTAATTATCTCATGAAGAGGAGGCATTTTATAGAAAGCTTCCAGTAGTTGAAACACTCTGTGAATGATAACTCGGCTGTATGTTGTCTATCAGGCGAGTTTTTTATTTTTTACCCTCTTATGGAGGGAGGTGAGAATTTTGACGAAAGTAGTGTTACGACCCAATGAATCACAGGATCAGTTGCTTCGGCGCTTTAGAAAAAAAGTCATTAAAAGCGGTGTATTAAGCACTATTCGAAAGAAACGTTGGTTTTCATCAAAAAGCGAAACGCGTCGTGCAGAAAAGAAAAAAGCAGTCCGTCGTATGAAACGACATCAAATGACTCATTAATTTCCATGAGTCAGCGGACTGCGGGAAGGAGATTTCAATGGGGAAGGAAGAGAAGATTCAAGTTGATGGTACGGTGATCGAAGCCCTACCTGCGACGCAATTCCGCGTTCGACTTGATAACGGTCACGAAGTGCTCGCTTATTTGTCCGGGAAAATGCGCCGTTACTACATTCGCATTTTACTGGGTGATCGTGTAAAAGTTGAGATGTCGCCTTATGATCTGACACGTGGTCGGATCGTTTATCGACAGAAGAAAAGTCACGTGGCATCTGAAAGTGAAGAATAAACAAATCCCCCGACTGATCTGAACCCATAAAACAGGGCACAAAAGTAAAACACCTCTCGAATAAAATAAACAAAGAGAGGTGTTTTGATATGGCAAGGAAAAAAGGAAGCAAAGATTATCCAATAGAGATCAAGCTAGAAGCGATACGATTGTGGCAAGAAGAGGGATTGCCACAAAAAGAGATCACAGAAAGATTGGTAATAAGGGATCCTTCAAGAGTAAAAATTTGGTTACGAATATATATCGCAAGGAGGGACAAGCGGGACTAAAGAAACCACGGGGAGGTAAGCCAAAGAAAGACCATAATAGCCTTGAAGAGCGTATAAAGCAGCTAGAGATGGAGAATACTTGGCCATCGAGGAGAAGAATTGCCAGAAGAGCTCGATATAAGGCCATCTACCGATACAGAGGGCAATTCAAAATAAAAGATGCCTGTGCTTATCTGGGATTTTCAACCTCTGCTTATTACACCTGGCTAAAAAGGATAGAAGAACCAGATCCAAATGAAGAGAGAATGTGCCTTGTACAAGAGGCATATGAACGATCTAGGAAAACATATGGATATCGCAGGATCGGGATATGGATTGAGAGGGAATGTGGTCTCAAGATTAACCATAAAGCTGTGTTACGGCTGATGCAAAAGCTGAACATCCGGTCAATAGCAAGGAAAAGGAATCCTTACAAAGGAATCAATAATTGCTATGGAACATTCATACTTACCCCAATCATATGAAGCAGAACTTTCATGCAAAAAAGCCCAATCAGAAATGGGGCACGGATATCACTTACATCAGCACACAACAGGGGTTTGTCTATCTAGCTGTGATCAAGGATTTCTTTGATAAAAGTATATTGGGATATTCTCTTTCTAGAAATCTCTCAATCCGTTTGGTCTTGAAAGCACTACAAATGGCCTCTGATAAAGCTCCTTCACCTCAAGGGATGATCTTACAAAGCGATCAGGGACCTCAGTACCAATCTGTACTATATCGCCAATTGACTTCCAGGTATGGGATTAACTCTTCCATGTTGCGTCCAGGTAATTGCTTGGATAATGCTCCTACTGAAAGTTTCTTTTCCCAATTGAAAGAGGAGTGGCTAAGGCATATGAAGATCAAAAATTTTGAACATGCTTCAATGTTGGTCGATAGTTATATCGATTTCTACAATAATGATCGCATTCAGTTGAAAACAAAACTGACACCTTTTGAATTACGGTGTCAGTTTCTCTAATTTGACTTGAGAGGCTTTTATTTATTTGTCCGGTTTATAGGGTGCACTCCACGACCGGGGTTTTTTAGTATCTAAAATCGTTGTCGAACAAATTGAGCGCTTTCATGTAATTGGCACGTTCAAATGCAGCCGGTTCAACTACGTTCTTTTGACTCATGCTGCCGAACATTTGTGAAACGGATTCATAATCATGAACCTGCATCCAAGTGATCAATTCTTCCAGCATGCTGCTGGCGCGCTGGATGCCGCTTCCCACCAGTTCTGAGGCCGTCATGGCAACGTTAGCGCCTGCCATGATGGATTTGACAATATCCACACCATTATGAACTCCACCGCTGATAGCAATATCGGTGTTTAACAGTTCACAGAGAATGGCAGTCCAACGCAGTGGTAGTCGTAGATCTTTGGAAGTGCTTAGATCGAGGGTGGGTACTACTTCCATGTTTTCGATATCCAGATCTGGTTGGTAAAAACGATTGAAAAAAACCAATCCTCTTGCCCCGTTTTCAACCAGGGTCTTTCCCAGATTAGGTAGACTGGTAATGAATGGATTCATTTTCACCGCCATGGGAATGTCAATGGAATCGGCGATCATCTTCACCAGATTAATGTACATTTCTTCCAAAACAACGCTATCCACATGTGGGCTGGTTGAGAGGTAATAAATATTCAATTCCAATGCATCGGCACCCGCTTCTTCGATCAATCTGGCATACTTTGTCCATCCTGTAGGCGAGATGCCGTTCAAACTTCCAATGATGGGTATCTCAACCGATTGTTTCGCTTTTTGAATGTGTTCGAGATATTTATCAGGTTCAAGATTAAATGATTGCATTTCAGGGAAATAAGTCAACGCTTCAGCATGTGCCTCGGTTCCGCGTTCGAGGTAATAATTTAGCGAAAGGCTCTCCTGATTGATCTGTTCCTCGAATAGCGAGTACATGACTACTGCACTTACTCCGGCGTCTTCGAGTTTCTTTATATTGCTGATCTTTTTCGAAATAACCGATGCGGAAGCGACTAATGGATTTTTCAATTTCAAACCAAGATAGGTTGTGCCTAGGTCGATCATTGTAAACCTCCATATTGTAAAAGAGCGTATGCATGCGCATACGCTCTTTTATTTTATTCAGCGGTTGGCTGACTATAATCCATGGCTGCCATCTGGCTGTAGAGCTGCCATCTTGATAGCGCGTCTTTTTCAGCGTGCTTCATCAACTCTTCTGCACGTTCTTCGTTGCTTTGAACCAGCATCTTGAAACGAGTCTCATTGTAGGCAAATTCTTTTACCGGAATGGAAGGTTCTTTGTAATCTAGCTTGAGAGGATTCTTGCCCTCTTCTTTCAGTGTTGGATCATAACGGTAAATTGGCCAAACGCCAGCATTCACGGCTAATTTTTGCTGATTCATACCGTAACGCATGTTATAACCGTGATTGATGCAGTGCGAATAGGCAATGATCAAGGAAGGGCCATTATAGGCATCAGCTTCGCGGAATGCACGCAGGGTTTGCAGATCGCTGTACCCCATGGCTACTTGAGCTACATAGATATACCCGTAGGTCATGGCGATCATGCCCAAGTCTTTGCGGGGCAGGTCCTTTCCATTGGCTGCAAATTTGGCAACAGCTGCTCGAGGTGTGGCTTTGGAGGATTGCCCGCCAGTGTTGGAATATACACCGGTATCTAGCACCAGCACATTAACATTGCGCCCTGAAGCCAAAACGTGATCTAGCCCGCCGTAACCGATGTCGTAAGCCCAGCCATCGCCGCCGATGATCCAGACACTCTTTTTCACCAGCATATCTGCCAGGCTTAGAAGTTGCCGTGCATCTTGAGATTTATCATTTGCCAGTTTCGTTTTGAGTGTTTTGACGCGCGCACGCTGGTCTTCAATGCCCTTTTCGCTGCTTTGGTCGGCAGTAAATATCTCATCTACCAGAGTTCCACCGATCTTATCGGTTAATTTTTTAACCAGTTCTTTGGCGAATTCTTCCTGTTTATCCACTGTCAGTCGCATACCCAGACCAAATTCGGCATTGTCTTCGAACAATGAGTTTGACCAGGCAGGACCGCGACCGTCTTTGTTGAATGTCCATGGTGTGGTGGGTAAGTTTCCGCCATAAATGGAAGTACAGCCAGTGGCATTGGCGATAATGGCACGGTCACCGAATAGTTGGGACATCAATTTCAAATAGGGGGTTTCGCCACAACCGGCGCAAGCACCGGAGAACTCGAACAGGGGGTGTAATAATTGTGAATTCTTCACCGAGTCGGGTTCGAAAGTGGTTCGATCAGGATCGGGTAAGTTGAGGAAGAATTCGAAATTTTTGCTTTCCTGTTCCCGTAATGGTGGTTGAGGAGCCAGATTGAGTGCTTTACGACTGGCATCGGTTTTATCCTTTGCCGGGCAATATTCCACACATACACCGCAGCCGGTGCAGTCTTCTGGAGCAACCTGCACCGTATATTTGGTATCGGGAAATTCTTTATACTTTGCATCCAGTGATTTGAAAGTCGCGGGTGCGTTTTCGAGCAGGTTGCCATCATAGACTTTGATGCGGATGGCAGCATGCGGGCAGTTGAAAGCACATTTACCGCACTGAATGCACAGATCTGGTTCCCAAACCGGGATCTCAAGAGCGATATTGCGTTTTTCCCATTGGGTAGTACCGCTGGGATAGGTGCCATCGTTGGGTAGTTGGCTGACTGGAATGGAGTCACCATCCTTGGAGATGATCTTACCAAGGACGTTCTTTACAAAATCGGGAGCGGCATCGGGAACCGGTTTAGCCATTTTAATTTTTCCATCAGCCTGTGCTGGAACTTTGATCTCGAACAGATTTTCAATGCTGGAATCGACGGCTGCATAGTTCTGATTAACGACTGCTTCACCTCGTTTCCCGTAGGTTTTCTTGATGTACTTTTTAATTTCGGCAATGGCTTCGTCTTTTGGTAGAATACCGCTGATCGCGAAGAAACAGGTCTGCATGATGGTATTGATCCGTACACCCATGCCGGTTGCTTTGGCGACTTCGTAGGCATCAATTCCATAGAATTTGAGTTTCTTGTCGATGATGGCTTGTTGTACTTCGTTGGGAATATGCCCCCAGGTTTCATCCTTATTAAAAATGGTATTCAATAAGAAAACACCACCCGGTCTGGCGTATTTCAGCATGTCATATTTTTCCAGGAAGCTGAATTGATGACAGGCGATGAAATTGGCATCACTTTTACCAATTAAGTAGGGAGCTTTGATCGGATTGGGACCAAAACGCAGATGAGATTCAGTCATTTGACCGGATTTCTTCGAGTCATAAACAAAATAACCCTGAGCAAAGTTACCGGTTTCCTCACCGATGATCTTGGTGGAGTTCTTGTTGGCACCCACGGTCCCATCAGAACCTAGTCCGAAGAAGACACAGCGAACAGTGTCGTCTGATTCGATAGAGAGTTGCTCATCGTATTCAAGCGATGAATGGCTGACATCATCATTGATACCGATGGTAAATTGGTTTTTGGGAGTTGATTTCTTCAATTCATCGAATACGCTCTTGACCATGCCGGGAGTGAATTCTTTGGAAGAAAGTCCAAATCGTCCACCAATTACTAGCGGTGCTTTCTTGAAAGGTGCAATACCCATTGCCAGCCCTTCTTGGATGGCGGATACAACATCTTTGTAGAGAGGTTCGCCTTCGGAACCCGGCTCTTTGGTTCTATCCAATACGGCGATCGATTCTACGCTGGCGGGCAGAGCTGCCATTAAATGTTTGGTCGAAAATGGGCGGTATAAGCGGACATTCAGCACGCCAACTTTCTCGTTTTGTTTAGTCAGATATTTTACGGTTTCTTCGGCAGTTTCAGCCCCTGACGCCATTATGATGATGACGCGGTTGGCGTCCGCTGCCCCAGTATAATCGAATAAGTGGTAGCTGCGACCAGTCAGGGTTGCGAATTTATCCATGGCTGCCTGAGTGATTTCAGGACATTGGGCGTAGAAGGGGTTGACCGATTCACGTCCTTGGAAATAAACATCCGGATTTTGCGAAGTTCCACGAATGGAAGGGCGATCCGGAGATAAACCACGGTTGCGGTGGGCAATGACCAGTTCGTCATCAATCATTGCTTTCAGATCTTCATCATTGAGGATCTCGACTTTGTTAACCTCGTGTGAAGTACGGAATCCATCGAAGAAATGCATGAAAGGGACTCGTGCTTTCAGTGTGGCTGCCTGCGAGATCAGAGCCATATCATGGGCTTCTTGGATTGACCGTGAAGCCAGCATGGCAAAACCAGTGCTGCGGGTGGCAGTGACGTCCGTGTGATCGCCAAAGATCGATAATGCTTGTGCTGCCAGCGATCTTGCAGAAACGTGGAAAACAGCCGAAGTGAGCTCACCAGCAATTTTATACATATTAGGGATCATCAATAGAAGACCCTGTGAGGCTGTGAAAGTCGTGGTTAATGACCCGGATGTGAGCGCACCATGTACTGCACCAGCAGCACCACCTTCAGCTTGCATTTCCATCACAGTGGGAACTGTGCCCCATATGTTGGGGACATTCGCAGCTGACCAGGCATCGGCATGTTCACCCATGGGCGAGGATGGTGTAATTGGATAGATAGCAATAACTTCGTTTAATCTGTAGGCAACATATGCTACCGCTTCATTACCATCCATCATTCGGAATTGACGCTTCATGAATGACACTCCTTAAAATATTGTTAGTTGGGATTTTGGGCAGGACGAAACCATGAAAAGGGCTAAAAAGAACGTTTTGCCCAAATCCGATTAATCATACCACTGTTCTCCGATTAACGTGGATTCCTCAGATTATATTGTCTTTTTGTAGCAATAATCCTAAAGCGGCGAGCGATTTACCATCATGGATTTCACCATTCGCAATCATTTGCAGTACTTTGGGGATTGGTATTTGTTCCACTTTCAAAAATTCATCCTCATCCATGTTTAGCGGAGAAGCAAACAGTTGTTGTGCCAGAAAAGCATAATTGTTTTCGGTACAGTAACCGGGTGCAAGATAATAAGAGCCGAGTTGGCGCCACACTTTGGCTGCCATTCCAATCTCTTCTCTAATTTCTCTTTTTGCACATTCCACGGGTTCTTCGTTTGTTTCCATGACACCGGCTGGTAATTCGAGCAGTTCACTATTGCTGCCGAACCGGAATTGGCGTACAAACCAGATATTACCGCCATCATCAACTGGAATAATAGTGACTGAATCACGGTGATTGATTCGATCATATTTTTTTCTGTTTTTGTTTGGCAGTAACACCACGACCTCTTCCAGTGTATAGGTTCTGCCAGTGTGAACAGTGTGGATAGTTTCGATCTTCATTTTTCAATCCTTTTTATCATTAAATAAAAAAAACCGCGGATTTCCGCGGTTCTTAATCATAATTATTATTGGACGGAAGTGTTATAGAAATATTCCTGCCCCCAGCAATCCGTTCCATAATAGGCACTACAATCATCTGAGTCTAAGCGCACAATGATGGTTTCGAATCCACGCAATGAGTCAGGAATGGTGAGAGTGACCTGGAACCCGGGGCTGCCATCCGTATCGTAAACGGCGGTGCCAACCACGATACCTTGGGATTCATCTGCACCGTTGGGACGCATGGTAAAGGTTAGATTCCATCCCTTCATCAACCAGCTATTGGTTGCTTGCATGGTTACACTTTGATCTTTGATCACACTGACGGTACAAAGATAAAGACCCGGGCCGCATGAACTGCTGTTATAGTTCAAAGTGACAATGGGTGGTGGACCGGCAGTGGCAGTTGGTAATGCCGGGGCTGCAGTAGCAGCTGGTGTATTGGTAGCCGCTGTAGAATCAGTTGTAGTGTCGGTGCCAGCAGTAGCCGCTGTTTCAGAAGTTGCTTGTGGTGTTCCATCGTTGGATGCTAATGCCATGGCTGTTTGTGTTCCCGCAATGATCTCTTTCATTAATTGAGATTGTGTAGAGACTGGATTGGGCAGTGTGGCATTGGATGTAGGCACACTCTCGGTAGTTCCGCTGGCAGGGCGTACACAAGCGGAAAATACGATTGAAAACAGGATTATTAGTGCTGTGGGGAAAAAGGTTCGCATTTTCATGTAATTCTCCTTTTTATTCTTCCCTCCGAATAATAGAAAATATTTTTCAATTCCTCTAGTGTATGTTAGCACGTGAAAGATTGCACGTCAAGGAAAAGAATAGGAGTGAAATTAACATATAGGTTCTTTTTCTGGAAAGAGAGGTTCAAGCTATTGATCAGGATTTAAAGAAAGTAGTCATTCAGTTTTCGAGCCAGATGGTAACCGGGCCATCATTCACCAGTTCCACCATCATATGTGCGCCAAAAACCCCTGCTCTGACGGATAGACCATATCCCTCCAGCGTTTCACAGAAGAATTTAATGAGTGGTTTGGCATATTCAGGGGACGCAGCATCAATAAAGGAGGGTTGGTTGCCTTTTTTGGCGTTTGCCATGAGGGTGAATTGAGAAATGACCAGTACTTCTCCCTTGATATCTAATACCGATAGATTCATCTTACCCTGCGCATCTTCGAAAATGCGTAGATTGGCGATCTTCTTGCATAACGCAGTAGCGTTTTCTGCCTTATCGTTGTTCTCAATTCCCAATAAAACCAGCAGCCCATTTCCTATAGAGGAAACGATCCGCTGGTCAACAGTGACTGAGCTATGAGAAACGCGCTGGAGTAAAGCTTTCATTTCAATAAACAGCTAGGGTAATCCGATCGCATCGCGCACTTCCCGCATGGTTTTTTGTGCGATACTACGCGCTCGTTTTGCCCCATCCTCCAGAATATCCCATACATCTTGTGGATGTTCAGCCATTTCGGCTCGGCGAGCCCGCAAGGGTTCAAGGTGGGCGTTCAAGTTCTTGGCATATAGTTTTTTGCAATCCACGCAGCCTATGCCAGCTCTGCGGCATTCGATGTTTACCATCTCGATTTCTTCGGGTGATGAAAAAACCTTGTGCATAGTGAATACGTTGCACACATCTGGATTACCCGGATCACTACGCTTGATGCGAGCCGGATCGGTGACCATCTGCATGACACGTTGTTGGGTCTCTTCAGGTGTGGCTGCAATTTCGATATGATTATTGAGACTTTTGCCCATTTTTTGCATGCCATCGATACCGAGCACTTTGGGAACCTCTGTCACTTTCATCTGTGGTTCAACCAGCACGTTCTTGCCATAGCGGTAATTAAAGGAACGGGCAATTTCGCGGGTGAATTCAATGTGCGGAGCCTGGTCGACGCCAACTGGAACAAAATCTGCTTTATAAAGCATGATATCGGCTGCCATCAGAACCGGGTAACCTACCAGCCCATAATTGACATTATTGGGTTGTTCTCTTACTTTTTCTTTGAATGTTGGTAGATCGGTCAATTTACCCAATGGGGTAACCATAGAAAGCATGGTATGCAATTCCATCACCTCAGGAACTTGTGATTGGATGAACATGATGGATTCAGCGGGTCGCATTCCGGCTGCCAGCCAATCCAGAGCCATTTCGATGGTGTTTTGTTTTAGATCTTTGGTGGTTTCCATGGTTGTAAGCGCATGGATGTCAACGATGCAGTAGATGCAATCGTAATCATCTTGTAGTTTGACATAGTTCTGAATTGCACCCAGGTAATTACCTAAATGTTGTCGACCGGTTGGTCGCGCACCCGAAAATACTCGCCCTTTTTTTGCCATACTTCCTATCCTTTATGGTTCAACAATACCAGATCAATGATTTCATTGGGAAGTGGTAACCGACCGCTCTTGCTTTTTGAATAGATCAGTTCGCCATCAATGACAACTTCAAATGTCCCAATTTTGTTGGATGGGATCAATTCAATTTTCTCATCCGCCAAACCGAATTGTATTTGAATAAGTGCTGCCAGATCTTTGGCATTCTTTTCAAATTGGCAGGGAACACAATACTCGATGGATAAAGTTTTAATCATTCTTGCTCCTGATTTGCTGTACCATTATAACGTAAACAATCTTTACATTTGGTAAAATCGAAGCATGAGTAGATTTCAAACAGGCATTCCTCCCTTTAAAAGGATCTTTGACGTATTAACTGCGCTGATGGCGCTGTTAATCCTTTCTCCGCTCCTGCTGATCATTATATTCATATCTTGGATCGGTCAAGGGCTACCAATCTTCTATTCCCAACAACGCCCTGGCTTTGGCGGGAAGGTTTTCCGGTTATGGAAATTCCGTACTATGACCAATAAATATGACGTACAAGGGAATTTACTCCCTGATGAACAACGCATCACCCGTTGGGGGAACTTCTTACGAAAGACCAGTCTGGATGAGTTGCCCGAATTATGGAATGTGGTCAAGGGGGAGATGAGTTGGGTCGGTCCACGCCCGCTGCTGGTGCAATATTTAGAACGGTATTCACCGGAACAGGCTCGCCGGCACGCTGTGTTGCCCGGTATCACCGGTTGGGCACAGGTCAACGGTCGAAATGCTATTTCATGGCAAAGAAAATTTGAACTGGATGTTTGGTATGTGGATCACTGGTCTTTTGGATTGGATCTGAAGATAATGTGGCTGACGGTCTGGAAGGTCATCAGTGGCAAAGGTATCTCGCAACCCGGTAGAGTGACCATGGAAGAGTTCATGGGGAATGAAGAAAAAGACGGTTAATCGTTCATCGCGTCCAGAGCATAGATACGCCCAGCCTGGATTTCTGCGATCACTTTTTCTATCAACAGTTGTTTTCCGGGGCTGATGAATCCATTTTGTGTGTCAGCCAGATACAAGCTGGCATTGATGGTTTTACCACCGTTCCCGGCAATGATGTTGTTCCAAACATCTTTCATGGGCGAAAATCCATCGATTCGAAAAGTGCCAGCCCAGATAGGTTGTGCTTCAGCGGGGGGAGATGAAATTCCGATAACTTTCACGTTGGTCTGTGCGATAAAAGCAAACAAGTCGGACGAATATGCCTGCGGGGGAACGTAGATGAATAAAATGGAATTTGTAAATAGTTCATTGAAACCTGCAACCCATTCGGCGGGAGAACTACTTTGCGGTAATTCCTTGATCAGGGGATAAGTGTTCAGAGGGAAAATTAACGCATTGCATAAACCACAAAAGTATTTTGCACCATTGCGAAAGGCGGTATTCTGGATGCTTTCTTCACTGTTCAGCAAACCCGCTCCCCGAAAATTATCTGATAACTCTTCGACTGCGTAACCTGCCATGAAGAGCTGGTTGTTGATATCAGTCTTGATGATCGTCACATTGCCTGGAGGGGTCCAATCTTGATCGCTCATCACCAGGAACTGAGTATTGAGTGCGGAATTGGATAGACTGCCGAGATTATCGGGATGAGATAAGAAAACCAGAACTTTTATATCATCGGTGATCTCATTAACCTGGATTTCCGGCCGGGTTTCGAACTCAAGCCCTGAACCTGCTGCCAGTTCCTGTAGGGTGGAGTTGGCTTGTTCCAGTGTCCAGGCATCCTGAATATCAGCGGTGATCAAAACCACGCGATCTGCCAGTGGGGTGGGAGTAGGGAGCGCTTCTACGGTTGGGGTAGCGGTTGGAAAGAGCTCTTTAGCTTTCCCTTTGCAGGCGATCAAGGGAAGAGTAAGAAGAAGGAGCAGCAGGATCTTAATGGTTTTGTTTGTCATAGGCGGTATTTTACACCATGAAATAGGTTAAGTTATAATATTACCGTGAAATCTGCATTGCATCATTAAAAATAAACGCTTAACCCGCTGTGAGGATCTCTCAGGCGGATTTTTTATTAGAAATAATTCACTGATCAGGAGATGAAGAGATGCCAATTCACTTTGGAACAGATGGGTGGCGAGCAGTAATTTCAGATACGTTTACATTTCATAATTTACGTTTGGTCAGCCAGGCGATTGCCGATGCAGTTGCTTCAGAAGGGTGGATAAATGGGGCAAAACCCAAATTTCAACCGGACTCCAAAAAGATCGTGGTTGGTTTTGACACGCGCTTTTTATCTGATCGTTATGCCAAAGAAGCAGCCCGTGTGATGGCAGCCAACGGTTTCAACGTTATGTTGTGCCAATCTGATGCGCCCACTCCCACCGTTTCCTACGCAGTGCGAGATCTAAATGCCATTGCTGGCATCATGATCACCGCTTCGCATAATGCTCCGCGTTATAACGGGGTGAAACTGAAAGCTTGTTATGGAGGTTCTGCTTCGCCTGATCAGTGTCGGAAAGTTGAGATCTACCTTAACGACAATGAAGAACAGGGGCGAGGGCCCAATCTGGTCGATTTTGATAAAGCCCGGGCTGATGGGCTGATCACTCGCTTCAATCCCATTCCGGATTATTACCAGCATCTGCGCAAATTGATCGATTTCAATGTGATTGCCGATAATCCGCAATACATTGTGATAGATTCAATGTATGGTTCTGGTAGGGGCGTCATTAAAGGCATTCTGGAAGGAACCGGATGTGAAGTTTACGAGATCCGCGGTGAGATGAACCCAGGTTTTGGTGGGGTACATCCTGAACCGATCGCCAGCTATCTTAAACCCCTTTCAGGCGCTATCATCAATGGCATGGGCACGCTTGGATTGGCGACCGATGGTGACGCTGATCGCATTGGAGCCATGGATGAGCGCGGTATATTTGTCGATCCTCATCGCATCATGGCGCTGGCAATCCGTTATCTGGTTGAGAAGAAGGGATTGAGTGGTGCGGTGGTGCGCACGGTATCCACCACACGCATGATAGATAGGTTGGCAAAACGCTATGGGCTGACCCTGTACGAGACGCCGGTTGGATTCAACCATATTGCCGATCATATGCTGGCAGAGCAGGTGCTGATTGGTGGTGAAGAATCAGGTGGTATTTCTTTCTTGGGGCATATCCCGGAAGGAGACGGTGTGTTGATGGGGTTGCTTATCACTGAAATTGTAGCAGAATCAGGTGCTACTCTATCGGAGTTGGTGGATGACCTGTTGAAAGATGTAGGTCCGGCTTTCTACGAGCGCACTGATCTGCGCTTGAATCGCCCAGTTGCCAAACAGCAGATGGTTGAAAGACTGATCTCTGACGCCCCCTCCTCCATCGGAGGCGAATCGGTAATAGAGGTCATCTCAAAGGATGGTGTGAAGTACATCATGGCGGATGATTCCTGGCTTTTGATCAGACCCTCCGGCACCGAACCGGTTTTGCGCGTTTATGCCGAAGGGCGTTCTACGGATATGGTACAAGCACTCCTGCAATTTGGTGAACAGATCGCAGAGAACTTCCAATAAAAAGGATCCCTCCCAGTTTGGAAGCGATGTTGCTAATCGGGGGTGACGGTCTGTTGGAATTCCGCTACTTCTGTGAGTTGCACGGCGATAGTTTGGGTGTGCAGCATGATCGGATCGCTGGTAGCAGTGGCAGGTGATAGGGAGGGAGTTCCGGTTGCTGCAAGCGCTTTTTCTTGAGCGACTGGAGTCTCGCTGACGGCAGTGCCTGCGTCCACTGCGCTGGCAGTTTGTCGAGCATACACCATAGCTTGTGCTTCTATATCCAGATACCACTGCAACCCATACAAAATTGCAGCAGATAGCAGGATCAGGAACAGGAACCAGCGAAATGGATGAGGCTGTTTGATGTGCTTGGCTGTCTTGGGGTTCCTTGATATGTCAGGCGCTTCATCTGCATAGAATTCGTCGTTCTGGATATCTTTTTTCTCGTGTTCCATATTGTTAATTTTCCTGTGGTTCAATCTAATAATCAGTTATCGGGATTGGTGGAAAAATGCGTGAACCCATCGGGAAGATGTTCTTCCTGTTCTTGCTTCTCCGTATATTGTTTTTCATTGAACGGCATAGTTGATGGATCTTTCTTTGCCGGTCGATTGGAAACATGCCCGGGTTCTTTCTCTGTTTGAGGAGATTTTTTTTCTGCTCCCTTTTCAGACGTATCAAAAAGGTGCTGTTGCTGCCATTCATCCACCGGCTCTTCCTCTACTTTTTCGGCAGCGATCAGTTCTCGCACCCTGCGCAGCCATTCAGGCGTACTATTTTCATTGCCTTGGGGATTTCCGTTCGTAGTGGAGTTGACGAATGAGGAACCTCCCCCGCTTTGGTCCAACAATTCTTCATCAGATAGCAGACTATTTTGCTTGGATTCGGGCTTCTCATCAAGCGATGATTGGCAGTACCAGCATTTTTCTGCTTTACTTAAATTGGGTCTGCCGCACACTGGGCAATTCTTTTCCTCAAGATTATTGTCCATAGGATCACTAGGATTATTTTTTAGAGTATAGCATAATTAAAAGATATGGAAGAGAATATCAAACTCATTTTATGGAATGTAGAAAGAAGTGATTAGTATTTTATCCCTCGCCTGAAATCAATTTATTTCAATATGTATCTTATAATTTATAAGAAGTTTTATACAATATTGTTTATTGAACTTGGATGGGTAATGAATAATAAACTAGACACAATTAAAAAGATAAGTCAAGTAAATATTGCTGTTGTCATACCAGCTTATCGGACGGCGAATGTTATTGTGAAAGTGTTAGAAGAAATCCCTGATTATGTTAACCAGATATTTGTTGTTGATGATTGCAGTCCTGACAATTTAAAAGAGGTTGTGGAGAAATTCTCAAAAAATAGCAAAAAAATAAAACTAATTTCCTTGGATGAAAATAGAGGAGTAGGTGGCGCAACTATAGTTGGTTATTTAGAAGCGGTGAATGGTGGTGCGGATATCATCATTAAAATTGATAGTGATCATCAAATGGATCTTGATTATTTGCCAGCAATCTTAGAACCATTATTGAACAAAAAAGCTGATTATGTAAAGGGGAATCGCTTCATGTATTTACAGGAAAGAAACGAGATGCCCCTAATAAGGAGAATTGGAAATATCACATTATCGCTTTTGTCGAAAATTGCTTCAGGTTATTGGAATATATTCGATTGCACGAATGGGTATACAGCCATATGGTCAGATGTAATACAAAGAATCCCACTAGAGAGATTACATCAACGATACTTCTTCGAAACGAGCATGCTGGTTGAATTGGGATTAATCAATGCGGTTGTAAAAGATGTGTATGTACCCATCAACTACAAAGATCATCAAAGTTCTTTATCTGAAATTGATACAGTCATCAGATTTCCTGGATTATTGATAAAAGCCATTTTCCGGCGGATTTTATTGAGGTATTTTTTTAGAGATTTTACAGCGTTTAGTATTTTTCTTATATTTGGAACAATCTTATCGTTATTTGGGACGATTTTTGGAATAACAATGTGGCTTCGATCCTTTTATACCGGCATCTTGACCACAACCGGAACAGTAATGATCGCTGCTTTACCAATCTTAATAGGCTGGCAATTTCTAATGCAATCAGTTGTAATTGATATCCAGAGTGTTCCCAAAGAATGTATTCATGAACAGATAAATACGAAATAGTATTTGTTTTTATATCATCTTGAGAACATGTTCATGATTGTTTAATAATATCTTTTGTCCCGTAAATTAAGACTGCTAAACTGATAACACCAAATATCGTCAATGGCAAAATTCCTGACACTGTATAGCGCCAGTTTGATACGCTTATTAAGTTGGGAATAAATATTCGAGTTGATGCAAAAAAAGCGAGCATTGCCCAATTTAAGAAGGATTTTCGGTAAAGGCTTAATAGCATTGTAAACAATGCAACCATGATGAGAACCCTATAAATTTTTGAGAGTGTATCATTGAACAGATCATACAATGCTCTTTGTGCGCTGATTAATTTTGGAAAACTCAACGTGACCACATCAAAATAATCGGCATACAATCTATTGGGCTGAAAGATTTCATCATTGAGAGGAAATGTTGCAGTATGTATTATCTCGGGTTTAAATGCATCTCTCAATTTTATCTTTAAAATAGTAGGGATCAATTCCTTATGACTGAATATAGAATCCAACGCTGCCTGTTCAAAAATATCGAAAATCTCTTCTGTGGAATATCCACATTTAATCATACTAGGATATATTTCCCCAGGGGTTGCGACACCGCTGCTATCTGTAATTTCAATTGGGTATCTGTCGATACATTGGTTGATTTCCCTTATCGCGGAGGAAGATTTATCCTGAATTTTCAACCCACTTGCTTCTGGATAATAAATCCACCCACCATAAAGGACGACACTGGATGAATCATTAAGACCAAAGAAACCATGTAATTTATAGTTGTGAGCAGACCATAATAAAATTGGCATTAGAGCTATTATTAATGTCAGCAATAAGATACCTAATGAAGAAATATTGGTGTGCTTTGTTCGAAAAGTCTTCTTATGAAGAACTCCTCTGATCAGGTCCAATCCTGGATTAATCCCCAAACAAAATGCTCCGAATAAAAGGATTAGTATGTTTTCTGTACGTAATAAAGTAGCGAAACTACCTACGAGCAAAGCAGATAAAATTTTTTGAAAGCGGGAATCTTCTAATGCATCCAACAATAGACTTGAAAACAGAAGGATAAGAAAAATATTCGGCAGATCGCTCATTACAAAATTTGAGTAATAATATATGTCGGGAATTAGTATTGTCACTAAACCAATAATAAAAGCAATCCATCGTTTTTTACTTAATTGCCAACCGAGGCGATAATTTACTAATACACAACCCAAAGCTAATAAATGTAGCAGTATTTTCATTCCCCACGGATTTCTACCAAAAATCAATAGTATAGGAGCGAATAAAAATGTGGTTCCTGGACCGCAGAACATTGAGACACCGTTAAGGTTGCCATACTTCAGAAGATGAACCGCTCCTTGCAGGTAAGCAGGTGTATCACTATCGACAATTAGGGGAATAGTAAGCGCATTGATGAGATTAAAGATCGTCGAAAGAATGACCAGAATTATTATGCTTTGACGTTTACTGATGAATTTTTCCCGAGGATTCTCAACCAAATACTGTTGTCCTCTTTCCTGAAATATAAATATCCCTAAAAAGAACACAAAAAAAGTGAATATATCAGCAGTTATTAAAAAGGGTAGGAATAGCCAATTGGGTATGCTACGATACTGGCTCGAGAGAGTCACCAGTCTCTGCTGTTGAGAAGTCTCAAATAAATTAATTTCTTTTCTAATACTGCCATAGGATAAGGAAATACTCCCCTCTTCTGGTGAAGAATTGAAAAGTATGCTAACCTTTGAATTGACAGGTACTTGAACAGTATAAATTAATGGTCTGGAATTATGCGTGGCGGTTAAAATTCCATTGTCAATGAACCACTCACTATTCTTTGCTTCTTCGTTAAGATCTAAGATATCTCCCGTTGCTTTGATTTCCAACAATTCCACTTTTTGACCCCGTGAAATTTCAGGAGTTATTGTAATTGTTTGATATGATTTTGGAGTTTGGTAAAATAACCGTGTTGCGAAAAGGCTGAGAAAGAAAGCCGAAATGATGAACAGGTATTGTTTGTTTTTCATCAGTTGAAACGCTTTATTAATCCTTGGAAAAACCTTGAATGAAATCCAAATGAACAGTGGATAGCAAAAGAGAAAAGTCAAAAAAATCCAAATTGCTTTTTTATCCCAAATAGAGAAAACATGATGAGCTAAGCAAGCAACAATAAAGATATTTGCTAAAGGTATCCACATGTTTTTTTCATGTTTAATTAATCGCATTATCTTTGACAATTTTTTATCCTATTTATAAAGTCCAATTTTCCGATGATTATAGTATATTGCTAGAAGGTGCAACAGAAATCAATTAAAATTCAATAAAGTTCTTAAAACAAGAGTAAATATAAAAATTCAAGATTGAGGAAACGGGATATTGTGAATGATGAGAAATAAAAAACAATTTATAAAAGATTTCGTTTTCTTCCCATTTCGGGTTTTGCTGTTAGTAGAAGAAAGCAAATGGGGATTTACTTCATTACGGGATGAGCGGTTTTCGTATGTAGAAAAGTATGCAATGGGTAAATGTCTAGATATCGGTTGTGGAAAAGGCAATATTTTTATAAAGCAATTTCATCAAAATGAAGGAGTTGGGCTAGATTTGTTTCCTTATGAGGGCTTAACCGAAGAAAATCTGGTAGAAAACTTTAACGTTTTTGCTTTTCCGGACGAAAGCTTTGATACTGTTACTTTTATTGCAAATTTCAACCATATTCCTGAAAAACAAAGAGATATCGAAGTGTCTGAGGCTTATCGAGTACTGAAAAAAAAAGGCAGAATCATTGTTACGATGGGAAATCCTATCGCGGAAATACTCGCACATTTCAATGTCTGGCTTCAAGATACTCTTTTCCACACAAACTTAGACATGGATTCGGAACGGGGGATGGTTGAAGGCGAAAATTATTATGTTCTGGATAAAGAAATTAAGGAACGTCTCTACCGAGCTGGATTCACAGATCTTCAGGTTCATTATTTTCCTACACAGTGGTGGTTAAATCATTTATGGGTAGGAATCAAAGAATAGTAGGAATATCTTATTCAAATATTACTTCATGATTAACCGGTGATAAATTTCCAGTGGGACGATCTATTCTAGAACCAAGAAGTTTTCTACAAAGAAAAGGTTGGCATTTTTCGATGCGAAATCAAAATCATCCCAGGTTCCACACACCCCCAAAATTACGCCATTGCGGATTTCTTGATAATCCCGAAAAACCAAAACCACAGCATTCCCACTGATAAGATCGATGGTACTGGTTATTGCATCAGGAGCGTGTACGTTTTCGAATGCCTGCACTGTCTGATAGTTAAGATTATGCAGATTCTGCCTGAATTGGCTCTCATGATAAAAAGGCAGCCAGTCGAGATAGATCTGTGATTCTTTTAATAAAGCAAATGATGATGCGCGATTTACTTTCACTACCAAGCCTGCGCCTTGCTGGCATGATTGTTCAAAGGAATATGATTGTATAGGAGATAATTTCCAGACGATGAAAGGAAATAGCAGCGTGGTGCAGATTACCAGCAGATCGAGTGTGATCAGAAATGGTGATGAAAATGTGTTCCCATTACGTTCACCTTCGTCTACTGCTAGATGGAAATCTTTCAGCAAAGCAAAAAAGGCGATAGTAGGTAAAATGATGATAAATGGAATGGCCGTCGCATAGACTCGCATTTCTTTAAAATCACTAAATGGAAATAGTGGAATGGTGACCAGGATCCCAACCAAACCGTATAAGAAAATTCGATATGGTTTTAAGTTTTCTTTTTTAATTACAGCAAAGATCGAATAGAAAAATAAGGCGAATACCATGGTTTGTGCGATATAAAAAACAAGATCATTCTCACCGCCGAAGAAGGAAAAGAAGCCTTTATGATCAGGAAAATTGATTATTTGGGGATACTGCGCCACTATTCCTGATAGGAGATTTTGGGGGTTCTGCTTAATGGCTTGAATGGCGTATGAAAAAATGGCATTGGTTCGTGCAGGTTCCTGCATGCTTTCCACTTCCGGGTGATCGTTATAGATTGATGTCCATCCGCTTCCGCCATTGGCAATGCCATAAAAAGAATGAGCAAAATTGGCAAATGGAATGCTGCCCTCGGGGCTCAATAGATTGGAAAGGCAGACAAAAGATAAGACAACAATGCTCATTGCGATGATTGAAATGATAAGCATCTTATACAATGCCGCTTTTCTTTTTTCAAAGATAAGCAATCCCAGCATTAGAAAGGGGAAAAGTATCAGCGGACCAGCCCGGGTGATCAGCCCAAGCACCAGCGAAACACTTGCCATTAAGAGCGAGAAAACCTTTCGAGTGGAAAGATATTTCATAAAAAATGTGAAGCTGAAGCACCCTAGAATGATTCCCAGGTTCTCACTCATCAGTTTTCCAACTGCAAGGCGTGCAAATGAAAAAAGCAGGACGAAGAAAAGGGCCGCCGGGATGGTGCCAAAATGTTCGCGAACAGAAATAGTGGCAAAATAACATGCGATAGAAACCAACAGGGTGAGTATGGCAAGGGTCAGTTGAATATTACCGTTCGTGACCTTCAGAATTACCCCAAGAAAAGCAGAAAAGAAGATGCGCCTTGCGCCAAAAAATGAAAATTGAAATCCATTGATGTAACGCAACCCGTCAAAATAATAGAATGCGGCGTCTGAGTCAGGTAATATGCCGTTGATAACCTGTCCTTCGGTGTGACCGCTTGCCCACAACCCGGCTAAAGCCATGGCAAAGGCACTTAGAATGAACAAGAAAGCCCCCGCTGAATTTTTCCACTGTTGTTTGAGAAGAATGACTGTCATTAAAATGAAAAGAAGTGGAATGGGAATAGTAAACCCATAGCGCATCTGAATGATCATAGGGCGGAAAATGATGGGAATACGTAGGTGAAGGATCAAGAAAAAGATGGCGATGGCGATGACCATAATTGCTAGATTTTGCCAATTTCTTCTAGGTGATGGGATTGTGATCATTGCTCATTTCCTATAAAATAAATGAATTTTTTTGTGTCTCAATTGAAGCTGAAGTATGCGTATTATAAAGTGATTGACATTATCAGGTGTTTCACCGGAATTTGAGTTTTTCAGTTGATCATCGCAACACAATCTTCAAAGAATTCCAGCCTTGCAGATTCTTTTATGTTGATATCAATTGAGCTGGATATCAGCTTCCGTTCCAATCTTTTCCCCCGCATTTGATATAGAAAATCACGAATACGTTCTGTGTTCTCCATAATATTGTTTTCAGTATTGGGTATTTCTAAAATGGCTTCACAATTCAGACCATGTAGATCAGTATCTTGGTATGGCAGGATCAAGGGCAATCCGTATGCTGCACACTCTCTTATTTTCAAGGGAGCTGCTTCTTGCATATCCTTCTTGTAAAGTGATATCGTTCCAATAGCGGCAGTGGATTGTGAAAGGATGGGTTGATATTGCTCTGTTTTTAGATATCCGTGTAGTGTGACATTCGCAGGGATATTGTCGATTCCTGGAATAGTGTCGTAACCAATAATATCAATGTGAATGTCTGGAAGTGCTTCTGCTAAATCAATCAACTTTTCCACTCCTTGCCAGGGTAGACCAGGAGTACCAATGAATGCCAAATGCGGAATTTTGGTCTCTGGAGCAGGGAAGAACGGATATCCTTCCAGATCAATTCCATTCGAAATCACGATCCGTTTGGATGAAAAGGATAAGAAGTCAGGATCCTTCGCCAGCTCATTTGTTGTAAAAACCAATCCCTTTGCCATTGATAAAGTAGTCGATCGTGTGTACTTGTTATAGGTGCTTAATATGTGCCCTAATAACTGATGCTGATGGAGGTCGTTGGTATTGATTTCGATTATGACAGGAATATTTTGAGATAGGAGTTGAAGTGGAAATGCATACATTCCCCAACGCAAATAGATAAGATCAGGCTTATCTTCCAGTAATGTTCGGATGAGTTTATATAAAGCAACAGAGCGACTGATCTCCCTTGCAGGTATCAATAAAGGGAATTTGAATCTCGAATAGAAAAAATACTTGGCAGGTAATAGGTCTTGTGGATTTTTTATGGTATGTAAATGCATATAGGAAGTAACGGCGTTCCCGGCTGACTCCCACAGGTGTATCTGGTATAGAATTTTCTTACTTACCCCATCCACATTGAGTCGCGGCCAATGAAGAGACACATATGCAATTTTCATAATCAACTTATACCAATTGTGTAAATAAAATCAACCTCATCGAACATGTCATATAGAATACCACAAATAATAAGAGCAAATTTTCCACAAATCGAATCCATCAGATCTTTTGGTTTTTCTTACTTCATTCTCGAATTCTCTTATCTGATAGAAAGTTATATTTATTGTGTGCTTTACTTCGAAGCTTTTACCGTAATGAGGGTGACAGCATCAATCATATCATCGCCGCTGAGAAACTCTTTTCGTATCCGATGCTTTACATGCAGGAAAGAAGATGGGTTTGATTCTTGGATTTGAATTTGAATATTCGGGAAATACTTCCGGAAAATTTCTTCGTATTGAGGTAACCTGAATCGGTTTAAATTACTTGTCGGATTTAACCAATTTTCCCACACTTGTTCAGAGAAGGTAAGCATTTCAAATGGGTACTTAAAATAATGATCGCGCAGGTCCACAAAATGGATATGTCTCCCTCTTGCTTTGGTAAGATCAGCAAGGGACTTGGTAATTCCATCCACATCATCCAGGTGCTCGAAGACGGACGAACTGACAACCATGTCGACTTTTTCAATTTTTTGCTCATCCGCCACTTTGCGGATATCCTCATGGATGATCTGGATGAAATCAGGATTGGGTTGAATACAATTGGATTCTTGGTGAAAGTAATCGGGATATGCGTGCCTTAATGATTCATCAAAAACCGGGCTTGGAAAATCTGCCCGTTCGCATGCTATTATTTTTGCTGCTCCAGCGTGCAACAATTCACAAGCAGTAAGAATGTTCCCGCCATAACCAAATTGCAGTACGATCTTGTCTGTGATAGAAATATTTTCACGATGGAAATAATCAAGATAACGTTCGGCGGCAGCTTTGGGGTTCAGTGTTTCGATTCCTGCTTTGATGATCACTCTTCTCTTTTTCATCCAATCTGCCAGGCTTTCTGGCATGAAATGGCGAATTAAACGAGGAATAAAGTAGGCTATGTTCATTTGTTCTCCTGTGGACAATTAAGATAATCGGGAGCGGGATTGACTCTAGGGATAAGCAATTCGGTACCGACCGAAGAAAAAGTTTCTAGTGGTTCATAATAGCAAAACAATGGTTCCGAAACCCATTTGACGTAAGCATCATTTTCCTCGCCAAATTTTATTTCTTGTCCTTGATACACTATTCTAATTGGTTCATTAATAATTAATGCAAATCGATGATTTTCGAGATCATTATAGAAATTATCAAAATAACTTTGATTATTATTAAGAGCTTCATTCATCATCAATTTCTTTTCATATTCTCCAACTATCTTAACACCTGATATTTCATCAAATGTTATCAACTGTCTTTGATCAATGAAAAGAATCTCACCATCATTCTTTCTATTATCGATGGTCGTCTGAATGCTTGATAATGCGTATTCTATTTCATGGTTACTTGGGGTGAGAACAGGTTTTGCAGAGAATATAAAACGTATCCCCGTGAGAAGAATAGTGAACAAGGTTAGATATGAAATGAGGTTATCTTTACGGAAATTTTTACTAAACCAATCAGAAGCCCCGTTTTTCCAGAAAATACTGATAACGATAAGTACCGTGATTATGAATAGATCCATGTTATGAAGATTGCTGCCCCCGCCGATTTTGACGCTAACAATTATCCCAATTAAAAAAGTGATTACCAATGACGAAACCAAGTAAAAAATTTCTGATTTTATGAATTTGATGTTTTTCTGATATATATATATAAGTACTAAGATAATCAGAGGGGAAACAACAAGAAAAACGGAAGGCAGGATGCCAGAATCCAGGGTTTTTGACGGTAAAAGACGATCCCATAGTAATTGTTGGTTGCCAAGAATATCGATTACCGAATGATATATATCTGCAGGTTTATTCAATTCTTGAATGATTGAATTTGTATGAATTTGGAGAAAATGGGGCAATATAAGTCCTCCCAAAATACCTGAGAGTAAATAAATTATGCCTTTCTGGTTTCTATCTAGGGAAGATGATTTTTGATCTTGAAAATAAAACAGCAGAAACGCCCATATTGGCGGACCAATTATCCATGTAAATCTGGAAAGATTTGCGTAAAAACCACTGGCAATGACCAGAAGCATTGATATTGGTAAAAAAGAAATTTCTGCCGAGAGAATAACCAGGATCGCACAAATAATTATTGGGGCATAAATTGGGCCATTGTTTATAACGAGATATGTCCATAAGCTATAAAGGAAAAGAGTACCTATTTTAAAATTCTTGTTTCTAAAGAGTAATAGTCCCAGTACTATAGGGGGAATGATATAAAGTAGAGAATCCCATATTCTCAGTCCCATAATTGTTAGATTATTAAAAATAAATGCAGATCCCCACAAAGCTTGCCTTCCCAGATCTAGGAAGGCAGCCAGATTAGTACCATTTATACTTTGATATCGATCTCGCCAAAGCAATAGAGAATAATCCCAAAATCGATTTCCTTCTGACCAACTGGTTGAAAATGGATTAGCACTTATTGTTTTTACATTATTGGATAAAACAAGTGCGATAGTTAAGTAGAATAAAAAAGGGAAGCATTTATAGATTTCACTGAAATTTATTCTTTTCTCGTATCCTAAACATGTCATAACATACAGTGTGCTGAAAAAAAGCTGAGCTCTTAAGAATTTGTTTGTTATTACAAAACCCCACGGTGAAAATTGAAATAAATAAGCCGGGTAGATTCCAATGAATATCAATAAAATAAATTTAAGAAAAGAGGGAATTCTGCTAGTGTTTGAATCAAAATTTAGGTTGATTAGAAGGAGAAAAATGCCAACCATCAGGAAATATATAGATAGAATCAAAATGGATGTAAAGCTAAAATAAATTTCTTTATCTAGCCCACCCCAATAAATACTCTTGAAACAAAAAAAAGAAATTAGAACTACAGAGATATTCAACAAAATTAATGGGCATTTTTTAAAAAAAATTCTTGTTTTAAAACTCATAAAAAAACCTTCAGTAGTATTTATATTCTATGCAGTTTTCAAAATTCCCCAGTAATTAGTAAAGTGGGTAATGATAACTAACAATGCATTTAAAGATCAGATAGTTCAAGAATAACAAAAGAAAATACATCTATAGTTAATAATTATTACATATTATCATCCCAGGTTCGTAAGATCATATGAACCATATTTTCGTATCTTGACGCAGCAATTCTGAATTGCGAGAATATGTATTGAAGATCTAATCTCACTATCAATAACAATGATAAATCAATCTTTTTTAATCGAGGTTATTTCTATTTTAAGATAGAAGGAAGAGCAAAAATACAAATCTCACGGAATGTCCTAAGGGCAATTTAGGTAAGCCGGGATAGGTGTGACTCTCGGAATAAGTAATTCTACGCCAACTTGAGAGAAGGTTTCCAGCGCTTCATAATAGCAAAACAAAGGTTCAGAAACCCATTTGACGTAAGCATCATTTTCCTCGCCGTAACTTGTTTCGTCTTCCTGATAAGTGATATTGAGCGGTTCACTGATAATCAACGAAAAACGTTTGTTTTTCAAATCGGTATAAAATTTATTGAAATAAGCAGTGTTGCCGCTTAACGCTTCGTTCATCATCAGTTTCTTTTCATATTCTCCAACCATTTCAACACCGGTAATTTCATTGAAAGTAACTAATTGGCGTTGGTCAATAAATAGGATCTCTCCTTCCGCTTTTCTATTATTGATTTCATTTTGAATAGATGACAACGAACTGTCAATTACTTCTGCGGAAGGCAATTTTACGGGGCTTACGGTTAGAATGGGTTGAATGTTGAGATAAAGCAATAAAAATAGGATCATATAAACGGGAACAGATGAGGTGGATATCACTGAATTAAACCAATCCGCCAATCCATCGTTCCAGAATAGTCTGAAGACGATCAGAACAGTAAGAAGGAACATATCCATATTGTGAAGGTTGCTGCCCCCTCCGACCTTTACACTTACAACAGAACCGATAAGAAGAAAGCCTATTGATGAAGAGAGAATATAGAATTTCTCAACATTTGTCGGGGATTGCTGTGTTTTTCGAAAATAGTTCATGAGAATAACGAAAAGAGGGATAACCAGAATAAATAATGCCGGTAATATGCCGAGTGGAAAGGTTTTTGATGGTAATAATCGATTCCAGAGTAGATCTTGGTTGGAAAATATTTTTGTGATCGATTCTAGAATTTCAGGTGATGTGTTTTCTTCAAGGATTATTGAAGAAGTGTCAAATTTTATAAAATTGGGAAGTACCAATGCGCCTATCAATCCGAAGAAAGCCGCTGAAAAACCTTTTAAATTTCTTGTTTTGAGAGAAGAATGCTTTTCTTTAAAATAAAACAGCAGAAATGCCCAAACTGGCGGTGCAATGATCCACGTAAATCTGGTCAGGTTGACATAGAAACCTGCAATGGTGACCAATAAAAGTGAAATGGGGAAAATAGGCACTTCAACCGAAATCAATATTAAGATCGCACAGATAAGCAGCGGTGCATATATCGGTCCCTGGCTCAAAAACACGTAGGTCCATAACCCCAATAAAAGCAGAATGGGGAAATGGATTCTCTTATTTTTAAATATGAGAACTCCGAATATAAAGGGAGGTAAAAAATATAAGATGGCGTTCCACGCGCGTAATCCACTAATGGATAAGTCTCTAAAGACAAATGCTATGCCCCACAAGCTCTGTCTTCCAATATCCAGGAATGCTGCTATATTACTGCCGGGCGCAGAGTGATAATGATTTTTCCGTAGGAATAGAGAGTAATCCCAAAATCTATTTCCTTCGGACCATGATAGAGAAAAAGGATAATTTACGATCAGTCTCAATCGGTTAGAGAGAAGCAGAGAAGATGCAAGAATAATTAAAGAGGGAAAGAAATTGGAAATTTTATACTTTGAAATATTTCCTCTATAAAATAAATAGGTCATTAGGAAAGAGGATGATAATAAAAGCAAGATGCGTAAATAGATGCTGGTGATCACGAATCCCCATGGCGAAAATTGTAGAAAATATGATGGGAAAATCCCAATTAGAGCAAATGACACGTAGCAGAAAAAGGATCTTTTGTTGCTGGCAGTTCGTTTTTTTTCGTTGAAAATGATTATCAGAATAGAAACACCAACGATCCCCATGAAGATTGCTATGGTCAAGAATGATAGTGTGTTGAAATATATCGATTTATCCAGACCTCCCCAATAGATTTTTTTCATTTCCAGAACAGCGAACGAGACGATGGTGATGAATATGATAAAGAGGATTGTTTTGGTTTTTCTTATTTTCATATGATTGTTGATACAATTATAAGCTCAAATGTAACCAATCCTTTTTATGGACAATTGATGAAAAAATCAAACAATCAAATTCTGCTTCCAAGGGTGATCTTTGGAAATCGTGGTGACATTCTCAGCCGCTGGGGGTTGATCAACGGGCTATTGTCAATTGGTCAAAATAACATTGAAGTATTTGCACATAAGGCAAGTGACTTACCGATTGAGATCCGGGACAAATTCATTCCATATACAAAGTACCACAATATTCTACTTTCAAAAGAAGGTAGAGCAGCATTGAAAAAAAGTGATCTGATCTTGTGGGGTGGGGGTTTGGATATGACAGATGAATCAAGCAAGGCTAAGTTATTGTACCTAGTGTTTACTTTTTTTCTGTACAATCTTTTAGGGAAGAAAATCTACTGCGTTTTTCAGGGAGCGGGTCCTATAAAAACCAAAACAGGTGGGGTATTCGCCAAAGAAGTCACCAAAAAAGTGCATTGTTTTATTTTACGTGATGAACATTCATATAAATTAATTCATACTCTAAATCCATCTATTCCTGCCCTCCTTGCCGGAGACGCGATATTCATGCCCGGTTTTGAAGAGCAGATCGCCCAATACTCCCACCCGGCTATAGTAGAAAGATATATTCCGAATGATGAACGCCCCGTCATTGCCGTGAATATCCGGCGCTGGTTCCATTTCTCCTCTGACCTGATCCCTTTTCAACTGGCAAGAAAACGCTATGAGAATCGGGGACTGGAACAGATGCAGTATCTTGTGGATACATATGAGACTCTGGTGAATAGATTGCGTGAGAATTATGACGCCCATGTTCTTCTGATATCCGCATATAATCCGCGGGTGTTTAGTTGGGAAGATGATTCTCCCTGGTTGGAAAGGATCAAGATTCTTTTTCAGGATGATCCTGCAGTGCAGTTGGTGAGTGAAGATCTGGATATGGTGGATTATCTTGCCTTGATGAGCAAAGTGGATATGGCGGTTAGTATGCGTCTGCATTCCAGTCTGACAGTTATGCGTTTTGGCAACCCGGCAGTGAATATAAGTTATGCTCCGAAGGGGATAGATTCTTTTCGAACTCTAGGACTGGATGACCATGCTATCGAACTTTCCAGAATCATGCAGGATGGCACAGTGCTGTGGCAGAGGGTCGAACAAGTTCTGAATGATTTGGATGCGGAAAGAAGAAAAGTACGTAACGGTGTTGAAAAGGTAATTACAAATAATATAAAAATACTGCAAACTATATTTTCAGATGATCATGAATAAACCCTCTTCGCAAATTAATTGGAAAATGGTCTTGAAGTGGGGCGGTACGATCATTTCTTTTATTCTATTGGTCTGGTTGCTGACGAAACTGGATTGGCAGAAGTCTTGGGAAATATTAAAGAATATGCCAGTTTACAGTTATGGATTAGCACTGCTGTTAATGCTGTTGGGTCAATTCCTGAACTCTGTGCGCTGGTATGTTCTCTTGAGGGCGCAAGATGTGCATATCTCCATTGGTGAAACTTTTAAAATTTTCATCAGTGGTGTGTTCGCATCCAATTTTCTTCCCTCTACCATTGGTGGGGATACACTTCGTTTTCTGGCAATTGCCCGCATCACAAAAGATCGCCCGTTGGGGTTGGCATCTGTTGTTCTTGATCGTCTGGTGAATTTGGCGGCATCCTGTACTCTGATCCCTTTCAGCGTGTCTGTATTACGGACCACCGGATTACACATTAATAGCGATCTCTATACCATGGCGGGTTTGACTATTTTCAATGGAAAAGTAGGACAGTGGTTCACACGTGTTTTCAATAAATATAAAGACCTTTTGATCCGCTGGCTAGACAAACCCGTATCATTGCTGGTGGCATTTTTGATTGCCTGGTCTTCCAGTGTGATCATTCTGAGTGCAGTCTGGGTGCTTTCCCAGGGAATTGGAATTCAGGTTTCGTTATGGCAAGTGTTGGGTGCCAATACCATTTCGTATTTTATCACTTTGCTTCCTATTTCTATCTCCGGTTATGGGTTAAGGGAGATAACTGTCACCAGCCTGTATACACTCATGGGTGCCACCCTAGAGCAGGCAACCGCGCTGGCGCTGATTACTCGAATTATTTCGACCATCGTTACAGTTCCTGGGGTGATATGGCTGCAGCAAATCATTCATAAAAATGAGGAAGCGAGCTAAATAATATCGTTTTCTTAACGGGACAAATTTTGTGAATTAATTAACTATTCCAAATGCATTAAATTGACTTTTGGGCAACAATGAACAAACGTCTTCCCCATTTGGTTGAGAAAAAATCATCAATAAAAAAGAGAGAGAAGAGTATTTTTGAAATGACCTTTTTGATTGGAGAGGTGATTTCTTTCATCACCAATTGCGGAGGTGTTTTATTAAGAAAAAAAGAGTAATATATCCAATAAAATGGCCACCCCCAACAAATACTTTCTTTTACTTGAAAGCCTTGAGATCGTAAATAATCTTCGATTTCGTTTATTTCAAAACGACGATAATGTAATGCAAATTCGTCATGCTGCCCCCAGTATTTCATTTGAGCAGGTACCGTAATAAAGACAAAACCATTTTGTTCTACAAGCGAAGCAATATTATTGACGGCTTTCTTCCAATCTTTGATGTGTTCAAGCACTTCTGAAGAAATGACTGCGATATATTTTTGAGAGGGTAAAGTCGATTTCTGTTCTAAATCAATGAGATAATGCGAAGATATAAAATCGAAAGATTCCAATATTTGTAGTGCGTTATTCGAAATATCCCCTGCTTCATAATCCAGATCATTCTGATAGATCTTATGCAACTCGATTAATAAACTACCATCCCCACAGCCTGCGTCGAGTATTTTACCTTGGTGGACATATTTTCTGAAAAATTTTATCAAGATTCTATTTCTTGTTCGAACACTTGGACCTATTTTATGTAAATCATGCCACTCATTTTTCCATAAGTCGTTATATCTATCCTGATCTTTTTTATTGATGGGAATATTGTTCACAATAAAAAATTTTACCATAATTAAAAATTAGGATAATTTGTAATTACAGAAATAAATGGTATGTGCACTTTGCTATAAGGATTATCGATAACAAGTTATATGGTAGTCGGAATAATACCGGTCATTTAATTCTTATTCCCTAAAATATACTCAATCATTTTTTCATATTCGGAAATGATAAATTTTATATCAAACATCAAAGATAAATCACGACTTTTATGTTTGAAACACTCCAATTTATCTTGATTGGCAAGTAATATTTTTAATGCATTTATAAAACCCGCTTCATCTTCGGATGGAATCAAGAACCCATTCTCGTTATTGACGACCAGATCCGAACACCCCCCTACGTCAGCTATCACAACCGCCAATCCCATGGCGATCGCCTGAACCCCAGCAACTGGTAGCCCCTCCGAACGGGAAGGCATGAAGAAGATATCTCCTCGTTGGTAAGTTTCGATGACTTCTTCGGGGCTGATCCAACCGGGTAAAGTGAAACGTTCTTGCATTCCATAATCTTGGATCTTCTCTTCCACTAGTGGTTTTAGTGGACCATCACCCATCATGACGCAATCCCATGAAAGCGATTTCAGTTTGTTCAAAACCTCGATAAACAAGAGCGGATTTTTTTGTTCCATGAAACGCCCTGCGAAAATAATGCGCGGCGGATTGTGAATTTCATAACTTTGTGGTTTTATAACGGAGGTGTCGACACCGTTGAAAATGACCTGTGGATGGATACCAGGGTAGCTGATCTCTGCTAAATGACTGGTGAAATGGCTGACCGTAACGATCTTTTCCGCTTCTTTCCAAATCTTTTTCGTAAAGGGGTAAAGATAACGAAACCATCCTCCTGTTTTTTCAGGAACCCCACCAGGGATATCGCCGAGATGGGCGGTGATGAAATATGGGATGCCAAATCGTTTTGACAACATTCTGGCAGCAACTCCGGCAGGCACTGCAAAATGAGCCTGGATGATATCCGGTCTCCAGGTATGGATGAGCCGACTGCCATAAAGGTACGCGCTGAGGATAAATGCCCCCATGTCTTTCAGAGTGGCGCGATAAGCAGATTTTCGGAGGGAGGGTACGCGGATGATCTCGTAATGATGAAAACACTCATTACGAGGCAAATCCTGGAACGCCGGTGTAATGATCTTAACCTCGTGCCCGTGCTTGCTGAGCCCTTCATTAAGATCGCGGGCAACTCTTCCGCCGCCGCCCCCCACCGGAGGATATTCATGATTCAGAACCAGGATGCGCATAATTATTCTTTCTTTGGTGATTTTGAACTATGTTCATTGATGATGGTTCGAATGGTGTAGGTTGGTTTGTTTTGTGATTCATGATACGTTCTCACCAACAATTCAGCGATAAAACCCATCAGTACGGATTGAAAACCTATGATAATACTGGTGACACTGATCAAAAACCAGGGTGAAGTGGTGACTCCAATTTGCTGGAGTACTCTACGAATAAAAAGATATAAAAGGACTATTGCGCCAGCTATTATTAGCGTTACACCCATTCCGCCAAACAGATAAATAGGTTTATTGGCATAAGAGGTCAGGAATTTCACCGTGAAAAGATCAAGTACCACTTTGAAGGTTCTCTCCAATCCGTACTTGGCTTTACCATATTTACGAGCATGATGATGAACCCGTACCTCGGCTATCCTGGCTCCCACCGAATCGGCATAAACCGGAATGAAACGGTGCATTTCTCCGTAAAGGTGAAACCCGGCGAGAACCTCTCGGCGATATGTCTTCAAAGTACAACCATAATCATGGAGATGGACTCCGGTAACCTTGGAAATCAATAGGTTCGCCATGTGAGAAGGTAGTACACGGGTTAAGAATTTGTCTTGCCTGTCATGGCGCCAACCACTGACAACATCGTATCCTTCGTTGAGTTTATCCAGCATCATGGGAATGTCAGCGGGGTCATTTTGCATGTCCGCATCACACAAGACCACAATCTCACCATGTGAATTGTCAATACCGGCTGCAATTGCTGCGGTTTGCCCGAAATTTCTGCGTAATACAATCAACCGAACATGTTGTGGATCTTTTTGTGCGATCTTTTTCATCTCGTCCAGACTGTTATCTTTACTGCCATCGTCTACCATCAATAATTCCCACTCTTTCTTAAGAGGGGAAACAGCTTTTACAATAGCTTCGTAAACAAGATGAACGTTTTGTTCTTCGTTGTAAACCGGCACTACGATTGAAAGATACATCATCTTCTCCTGAAAACTCGGAAGTAATCATTTGGACTACATTGGCTGATTGGAATAGTAGGAGCTAGTTCCTCAAACTTATCAGTGTCAATCCATTTTACAATATCCCCGCGGAAATTGGGATTTTCAATGATTGCATAATCGGTATCTTCTAACCAGTGAAGTGCCAGATCTTCATTCCAATACCCATATTTGTAAATTTCGTTGCTGGTACCACCAACCAGATAATTAAAAGTGTAATTGAGCTGTGGTGGATAGATTTGAATGTCATCTATATAACTGAGCAATATTTGTCCGGTGGTACTGTACCACCACACTTTTGAACCGGATGGGATAATGTCGTTGAGATATTTTCCAACAGATTCATAGGTGTCGATGATGTTTTCTGAACAATCGCGATAGGATGCACTGTACTGTTCTTCGGTACAAACAAAAGTCAGCAGACTTCCCAGAATAGTCGTTGTCAAAAAGCTGCTATAAATAAATGATTGGCTATTCTTTCGGATTTTGTTCCACAAAAATGTGATCAAAATGATGATGATCCCTGCCAGAAATCCGAACACAGTTGGGATGATGATCTCCAGTTGATCGTAATCCAGTCCAAATTTGTTGCCAAGCAATGTCCATAATTCCACTGTACCGGGGATGAATCGCATGTCTTTTATACGAGGTACCTTCATTTCCATTAAAAAGTGTCCTGTATCCAGATGAATGCTGAACCCGGCGGCAGTACAGAAGGTGAGTATTAGAATGATGGTAATTAAATTCCAGAATTGAGTTCTATTTTGTATTCTTACATGATATAGACCAATAGCAAGAAGAACCACACCGATGATCCCGAAAAATGAGAGGTAATTGCTAAAACAATACACGCAGTAATTTTTAAGTACGGAAGCCCATAGATGGATCAGGAATAAGAGGGAGTATATAAGCAATAGAGAAAAAAGCATTTTCTCGCTATATTTTTTCCTTTTTATATTTAATCCGGCAATGATACCGGCAAGACTGACCCCCAGCATTTCTGAAAAATGAGCAGTGATACCTTGTGCGAGTGCGTGCAATCTACCCAAGAATTGAGTGATGGTTACTGGGGCACGATTCGCATCGGGGATGTATATCAAGTTCTTTACAATTGGGACAATAAATGCGGGAATGACGGCTAAATAATTGCGTAAAATATCAGGCCAATAAATGGCGGTAAAGAAGAGAAACGCTGCCAGACCGGTTATGAGGCTGATGGTTCCTGCTTTTTTTCCATGTTCCCAGTAGATGTATATAACCAGCAAAGGGAGGATAGGTAGCATGTTTTGTCTGACTTGCACTACCAATACTGCCAGCAGCATTCCAAGCATCAACTGCCAAAAATTGCGCTTTTTTCCCAATATAAAGACCAGCGTCCAGGCTAAAAAGAATGCCGCCAGGCTTTGCGATATAAACTGAGAAAAAGTCCAGGCATAGAAAGGGTTGAATGCAATGGCAGCGCTGGCAAGAAAAGCCAACCAATCAGAGGTTTCCCTTTTTACAACCATCCAAATTGCAATGACGGTCAGAACACCCAGTAAAATCGAGAGAATGCGACCAGAACGCAACCCGGCTCCAAAAATTAATTGAAACCAACCGGGAATGAGGAAACTCAGGGGATTCTTATTGGTCCACAGCCCATAGGCTTCAAAAGGTTTATAGGTTCCATTGGCGAAAAGATAACCTTTATAGAGAAAAAGGCTTTCATCCAATCGGCTGGGGAGCATGTTGGCATATTGAAAACTCCTCACGAAGAGGAAGAATAGTGAACATATAGTGAGGAGTCCCGGTAAATATTTTTTGAGAAGAGTGTTGTTTCTCATATTTTTCCGTTCAACGGGAGGATTATATCATTGACCTAATTCCTCTTCCCGGATGCTTTGTAAACATGATCATATAGAATGAAACCCAACAACATGACCACGATCGTTATGAACAATACCACGATCATTTGGGTAAATGGCAGACGTGCCCACAATTTGTAATAACGGCTTAGGTACCATTGAATGAAGAACAGGCAAAAAATGCCTGTGATCCAGTACATCCTTTTCAGCCATGGGTTTTCACTCTCCTTGAAATACACTAAAACCCAGCTTATAACAAATGCTATCCATGGCAGGATAGCTGTACGGTAGCGTGGGTTATCCCATTGGTCACCGCCGGCGCGCAGTGAAGAGAGCAGCACCCAGAACAGGATGAAGAAGATAGTCGCGAATAGCAGCCTGCGATTCTGGCTGTTATTTTCTTTGGAAATAAAGAAGGGTGCTACCAGCAATGTCGGAGCCGCAATGTACCAGCCCAACGAACGAAAAATAGCAATGATACGCATGATCGCGATGCCAGGATAGGCAATGGCAGCCGGCAGAACCGGTTGCAGCATACCGTAGATGACCAGGAATGGGATACGCAAATTTTCTCCAATATTATCCAATTCAAATTGGATTCTGCCCGAACTGCTTTCCATTAAATATAGATCCCAACGGGCGGTATTCACCAACCAGTTTGTGCTGGCTGCCAGCCCTGCCAGGATCACTACCAGAAGTGGAATGGTCTTCCGGAGTTTTTGTTTTGTGGTGCTGGCTGTGGAGGAAGTATTTGCCCATATCCATAATAAGATCAGGAATAATATTGCTACCGCATAACGGGTAGATACCAATGTCAGAACCAGCATACTGATAAAAAGAGAGATAAGGCTGGTGCGTTCATCTTGTTTGTAATGTACCAATCCCCATAGAATGATGCCGCATAATCCAATGATCAATGGTTCGCGCATCTGTGAGCCCCCCAGTATGATGCTTTCCGGGTAAAGTGTCAGGATCCAGCTTGCCGTATTGGCAATCCTGTCATTAAACTGCTCGTGTAGTGCCTGCCAAAAGAATGGAATCCCTAGCGAACTGATGAAGGCAGTCAGGAACATGATCAAGAGCGGGCGTTGTGCATCCGGGCTGAACAATCGATACACCGAAGCGCTGAGAGAAAGCATACCGCCATATTGGTCGGTATAGAAATCATCTTGAAAACCAGCAAAGAGTGGTTCGTCGCTGCTGGCAATCTGCCAGGCATCGCCGTCACGCCGGTATGCATCCAAATATAAATAACCCGCTTGGGGAGGTTCTTCCTCATATCCCCAGATTGGCAGCAGCAAAAACAGGGCAATTCCGACAATAACCCGTAGCAGAAAATTTACTATGGTAATGGTCTTGACCTGCCTGGGACTGTGAAGTTTTTCAAAAGCGAATAGGATCCCGGTGATAAAGAGCAATGAAAGGAAAGCAGCTCCCAACCAACCCGAAAAAGGTTTTTCACCCGGATTTACCAGGATGACCACCAGACCCAACACAGCCGCGCCTGGTAGAGCAATTTTAGAAATTCGAATGATCCCATTCTTCATAAGAAGTGCCTTCCATATTTCGGATTAATGCAAGCGACCTGCTTGCCCGTGCCACCCAACTATATTGCTGCGAAAGCTGGCGGGCGTGTTGTGCCAGGCTGTTGCGAAGCTGTTCATTCTCTGCCAGATGCTGGATAGTCTGCACCCATGCCTGGCTGTCATCTGGTGGGCAGAACAGGGCAGCTTGTTCAGAGAGGACCTCATGAAAGACTGGGATCTCGCTGGCAATAATCGCCCGCTCGCTTGCCATGTAATCGAACATCTTCATGGGGTTGATAACCTTGGTGATATCCCCACCGCTGCTGCCGGATATTTTCTTACCGTACGGCATGACCAGTATATCGCAGGCGGCTTGGTAAAGAGGAAGCTGCTGGTTGTGGATAAAGCCGGTCAGGATGACATTATTGATATTTCGTTCTTTCAATTCCTCTCGCCAGGGTCGTACATGTTCTTCTTTACCACCCACCCACAGGAAATTGACTTGTGGGAGACGAATGGCGATCTCGAGCAGTAGATCGACCCCTCTACCGCGATAAAAGTGCCCGGTAAAACCAACGGTGATATTTTCATCTAACCCCAATTGTTGGCGGGCTTTCGTTGGGTTGGGCAGATGCCTGTAGCGCTGTGGGTCGGTGCCGTTAGGCGCGATCTGCAGTGACCCCTGGCGGAATTTGAAACCATAGCGTTTTTCCAACCCCTCTGCCAGTGCGCGCGTGGTGGTGAGGGAAAGTGTGTTGTGCTGGTGCTGGATGTATTGCTTGAACAGTAATGGACCGATCTTACCCATAGGAAAATCATGGAATTCCATCGCGGTGGTGAACATGCGTCGTTGAGCAAAAACCGCGCTTTGCAATGCCCAGGTATACAGTACCTTTGCTCCCCATTTTTTGGCTTCTTCGACGGCTTTCCAGCAGAAGTCGTATTGCCTAAGCGCTTTTCTGAAGGATAGCCATTCCACCGGGAATTCCACCTGTAACCCATACAGGTCTGCCAATTCATTCCAGGATGCCGTTTTAAATTTTGGGACCCATAGTCGGATTTCTGCACCATTTTGTTTCAGTGCGTGGCAAACTTTCATGGCTTGTATGCTGTTGGCAGTGTTGGAAGGGATCTGGGATGTGGTAATGCATGCGATCTTCATACGGATACCTCCAGAGCATCCTGTTTTTCGCGATTGTGGATCTCTTTCAATCCTCTGATCACGATCCCTCCGATACTTACCAGGAAGAAAGCTGAGAGCAGCCCGGCTTCCATATTCAGCCCCAAAAGCGGTACCAGCAGGACGGTCAGCAGCACTTTCATCAGCCCGCTGTATAAGCTGAACTGGTAGGGAACCATTGGCATACCGAGGGAAAGCAACAGCGGTCGATTCCAGAAGAAGATATTGGCAAAACCCAGCCCGATCAGGAAAATCATCATTGCCTGGTAAGCCGGAACGAAATCTGCTCCATAAATGCTCAGCAGCCATCTGCCAAAGATAGCCAAGCCGATGGATGCTCCAATGGTCCACACTCCGGAAATGGCGGTTACTTTTTTGAGCAATTCTTTCACCTGCCCCCAGGCTCTTTGTGTGACTGCCCGGTTGATCTCAGGATAAGTGGTCGAGATAAACGGTGTGATGGGGAGCTGGACAAAGTTGATGATTGCCAGGGCTGCTTTGGCATAACCCGCTTCCAACGGGGTCAAGAAATAAGCGATCCATAACACTTCGTTATCACGCACCAGCATGATGATGGTGCTGCTGATGTTGGTGCTGAAAGCGAATTGTGCCAGCTCTTTAATAGGGGGAAGATATGACAGGGGGGTTTTGAACCAACCCCGACCAAGG